>JAZKEE010000126.1:0-11363 GCA_040387235.1 Pseudomonadota bacterium | reverse complement strand
TGCCGGCGGTGCGCGCGATGATGGACATGCCGTTGGGGTACTCCAGCTGGTCCATCGCCTCCTTGAGTTCGGCGCGGTCCTCGCCCTCGATGCGGCGCGAAACGCCACCGCCACGGGGGTTGTTGGGCATCAGCACCACGTAGCGGCCGGCCAGCGAGACGAAGGTGGTCAGGGCCGCGCCCTTGTTGCCGCGCTCTTCCTTTTCGACCTGGACCAGCAGTTCCTGGCCTTCGCGGATCACTTCATTGATGCGCGCCTGGCTGGGCGAGACGCCGGGGGCGAAGTAGCTGCGCGAGATTTCCTTGAACGGCAGGAAGCCGTGGCGGTCTTCGCCGTAGTCGACGAAGCAGGCTTCCAGCGAGGGCTCGACGCGCGTGACGACGGCCTTGTAGATGTTGCCCTTGCGCTGCTCGCGCCCTTCGATCTCGATCTCGTAGTCGAGGAGCTTTTGTCCGTCGACGATGGCCAGGCGCCGTTCTTCGGGCTGCGTGGCGTTGATGAGCATCCGCTTCATGATGCGTTTCCTTCTTGTGTTTCGCGGTGGGCAGCGGCGCAGCCGACAGGGCTCTCGCGGGCTGCCACCCGCAGTTCCAAACCATTGAACAAGCTCTACAGGAGCTGTGAATGCCTGGACTGACGCATCGAAACGAAGGGAATTGCCGGGAATGCCAGAAGCCTGCTGCGCGTTAGCGCGGCAGCGAAAGGCAGGGGCGCATGGAAGGGGGCGAGTGGGAGAGGCGCAGTTTTGCCACGAACAAGGTGGCTGGTTGCGCTGGCCGGACAGTTGTTGCAGGCAATTGCGCGCGCATGGCCAGGGGCATGCGCCACCGCCACAAGGTCACAATCCAAGCCATCAACAACCACATGCTCGCTTCGATCCGCTGACAGACCTTGCCCTGGTGGGGCGCATCTGCCAGCTTGGGGGATTCCGTATCAGTGTTTCAATCTGTCAGCCCGCCGGCTGGCACCCAGGCCATTGCAGGCATCTGGCCTGCAATCTGCGTGGGCGACACCCGCTGGCATCGACCTGCCTGCGCCCGTGTTGTGATCGCGTGGACTAAACTCCAGACAAATCAACCACTTACACAGCAACGCGCAGGTGAAACACATTATAGGGGGCAAACCGCCATCGGATTCCGCCCCGGCTTCCAACCCTCCGGCCGTCCGGCTTGTCGAGGTCGATGAGGACTCTGCAGGCCAGCGCCTGGATAACTTTTTGATACGCCACCTCAAGGGCGTACCGAAGACGCATGTCTACCGCATCATCCGCAGTGGAGAGGTGCGCATCAACAAGGGCCGCGCCAGTGCCGACACCCGCGTGGAGACGGGTGACCTGGTACGCCTGCCGCCCGTGCGCATCTCCGACAAGGTGGCCGAGAAGGCCGAGCGGCCAGCGCCGGCCCGCGAATTTCCCCTCCTGCTGGAAGACGAGCACCTGATCGCGCTCGACAAGCCCGCCGGCGTTGCCGTGCATGGCGGCAGCGGGGTCAGCTTCGGTGTGATCGAGCAGTTGCGCCAGGCGCGGCCGGCTGCGAAATTCCTGGAACTGGTGCACCGGCTGGACCGGGACACCTCCGGCATTTTGCTGGTGGCCAAGAAGCGCTCGGCGCTCACGCACCTGCAGGACCAGTTCCGCGAGCGCGAAACCGGCAAGACCTACCTGGCCCTGGTCACCGGGGTGTGGCCTGCCAGCAACAAGGTCATCGACCTGCCGCTGCACAAGTATTTGCAGGCCGATGGCGAGCGCCGGGTGCGCGTGACCACCGCCGACGACCCCGACGGCATGCGCTCCATCACCCTGGTCAAGGTGCGCCAGGTGGTGCCGGCGCGCCAGGAAAAGGGCCTGCCGGCCATGACCCTGCTGGAGGTGACCATCAAGACCGGGCGCACGCACCAGATCCGGGTGCACCTGGCCAGCCAGGGGCATTCCATCGTGGGGGATGACAAGTACGGCGATTTCGAGCTGAACAAACGCTTGCAGAAGCTGGGCATGCGGCGCATGTTCCTGCATGCGTGGAGGTTACAGTTCAACCACCCGGCCAGTGGCGAGCGCGTGGCGCTCAACGCCGAACTGCCGCCCGAGCTGGCCGATTTTGTCCCTTCTGCCTGAGTGCCTTGTTCCATGCGTCCCACGTCCCGTCCCCGCCGCTTCGACCTGATCGCCTTTGACTGGGATGGCACCCTGTTCGACTCCACGCAGATCATCGTGCGCTGCATCCAGGCGGCCGTGAAGGATGTGGGCGGCACCGTGCCCACGGACCAGGCTGCTGCTTACGTGATCGGCATGGCCCTGATGCAGGCGCTGGCCCATGCCGCGCCTGACGTGCCGGCCGAAAAATACCCGGAGCTGGCCAACCGTTACCGTTTTCACTATGTGCAACACCAGGACGACCTGAGTCTTTTCGAGGGCGTGCTGCCGATGCTGGCCGACCTGCGCGATGCCGGGCACCTGCTCACGGTGGCCACAGGCAAGAGCCGGCGCGGCCTGGACGACGTGCTGCACTCCAAGGACCTCAAGGGCGTGTTCGATGGTTCGCGCACGGCAGACCAGACGGCTGGCAAGCCCCACCCGCTGATGCTGCAGGAGCTGATGGCCGAGTTCGACGTGCTGCCCGAGCGCGTGCTCATGATTGGCGATACCACGCACGACCTGCAGATGGCGCTGAACGCCGGCTGTGCCAGCGTGGGCGTGAGCTATGGCGCCCATGAGCCTGACGCCTTTCACGTGCTGCAGCCGCTTGCGGTGGCGCACTCCGTGCGCGAACTGCACGATTGGCTGCTGGCCAACGGCTGATCCTTGCTTCACGCTGCTGTTGTCCCGCTATGACCACTGACGAGTCTGCCTCCATCGCCTTGTGCAGCAGTGCCGACCTGGTGGACGGGGGGCTGGCGGTGCCCTTCGACGTGAACTACGCGGGCCAGACCTGCAGGGCCTTTGCCATCCGCTACCGCGGCGCGCCGCATGCCTACCTCAACCGCTGCACGCATGTGGCGATGGAGATGGATTACCAACCCGACCGTTTCTTCGATGATTCCGGGCACTGGCTGCTGTGCGCCACGCATGGCGCCGCCTACCTGCCCGACACAGGCCAGTGTGCGGGCGGGCCGTGCCGTGGAGGGCTGGTGAAGATAGCCCTGTCGGAGTCCGATGGTGCAGTGCACTGGCATACTGCATACAACCTCAAACCCGTCGAGTTTTAGGGGAGTTCCCCGGGCTCGTCCTGTTTTCTGCATATTTGCCTGTGGCGGCCTGCCCGCCAAGGGCCGCATGGTGTCTCAAAAGGCCTGAAATGACCGATCCCCAACAGCCTGGAACCCCAGGTTCCGACAAGAATTTCCCACCGTCGCAGGACCTGTGGTCGCAATCGGCCACCCCGTCCGGCGCCCGTGCTGCTGCCCAGGAGCCTGGCTGGGAGCGCGCAACGCTGGAGAAGCTGGCGTTTGCGGCGCTGAGCGAGCAGCGCTCGGCCCGGCGCTGGAAGATCTTCTTTCGCTTTGCCTGGCTGTTCCTGATCGTTGCGCTGGCCTTTGGTGCCATGCGCCAGGCCTCGACCGGCGCCAGCAAGAGCACGCCGCACACGGCGGTGGTGGACATCAAGGGCGAGATCGCTTCGGGGGCCGAGGCCAGTGCCGAGTTCGTGGTGGCGGCCATGCGCAGCGCCTTCGAGGACGAGGGCTCGCAGGCCGTGGTGCTGCTGATCAACTCGCCGGGCGGCAGCCCGGTGCAGGCCGGCATCATCAACGACGAGATCGTGCGCCTGAAGGCCAAATACAACAAGCCGGTGTATGCAGTGGTCGAGGAGACCTGCGCCTCGGCTGCCTACTACATCGCGGCTGCAGCCGACGAGATCTTCGTGGACAAGGCCAGCATCGTGGGCAGCATCGGCGTGCTGATGGATGGCTTTGGCTTCACCGGCATCATGGAAAAGCTCGGCGTCGAGCGCCGCCTGCTCACGGCGGGTGAGAACAAGGGCTTCCTGGACCCCTTCAGCCCCCAGACCGAAAAGCAGCGCGAGTACGCGCAGGCCATGCTCAACCAGATCCACCAGCAGTTCATCGGCGTGGTGAAGGCCGGCCGCGGCGACCGGCTCAAGGTCACGCCTGAAACCTTCAGCGGCCTGTTCTGGACCGGCCAGCAGGCCGTGGAGATGGGCCTGGCGGACAAGCTCGGCAACCTCGACTTCGTGGCGCGCGAGGTGGTCAAGGCCGAGGAGATCATCGACTACACCCGCCGCGACAATGTGGCCGAACGCCTGGCCAAACGCTTCGGCGCGGCCATGGGCATCGGCGCGGCCAAGGCGATGATGTCCGCCGGGCCGCAGCTGCGCTGATCAGGAGTCGATTGCGCCGGCCTTGCGCTGGCGAGAGCCGTCTTCGAGGATGGTGTCGTCGGCCACGAGCTTGCCGGAGTCGTCCCACTGCTTTCGGGCCTCCAGCCGGGTGCGGCCGCGGGCATCGGGCGCTGTGTAGCGGTCTTCCTGGGCCACCCGGCCGTTGGCGTGGAACTGCTGCTGCACGCCCGTGCGCTGCTGCTGCTCGGTGAGCAGTTCGCGGCGCGTGAGCCGGCCTTCGTCGTCGCGCAGTTCGCGCTGGATGCGGGTGGTCTCCCCGGTGCCTGTCATCGTCGAGCGTTCGCGAGCCGATCCGTTGAGGTACCAGCGCTCCAGCAGCACTTCGCGCCCGTCTGCGTAGCCATGCTGCTCGATCAACTGGCCTGTGCTGCCAAAGCGGCGCAGGCTGTGCAGCGGCCCACGCGTGTCGCGCAGGAAGCGCTGCCCGTCCGGCGCAAAGATGCGCTCTTCGCGCAGAACGCTCTTGCCATCCTCGGTGAAAAAGCTGCGGTGCACGCGCCGGCCCTCCTCGTAGAGCATCTGCTGCGCCACCAGGCCGTCGCTCGTCCATTCGGTGGACAGCAGCATCCGGCCCTGGTCGTAGCGCACCTGGCCGGCCTTGGCCCCCGAGCCGGTGTAGAGCAGGGTGTCGGCGGGGCCCTCGAAGCCGCAAGGCTTGCGGTCCTCGGGCAGCACGCTGGCGCGCGGGCACTGCAGCCGCGTGGGCTGGCCGGCGGCGTTGTATTCGATGGCGAACTGCTCCTGCCCTGCAGCATGGAAGGACAGGCGCTCGGGCCGGCCATTCGCGTCGAAGCGGCGTACCGCCCCGACCGTGCTGCCGTTCTCGGCGAGCTCTTCGCGCTTGAGCTGGCCATTGGGCCAGAACTCGGCCACGCGGCCCTGGCTGTTGCCGCGCTCGTTCACGCTGCGCTCGCGCGTGAGCTTGCCATCGCGGTCGAAAAAGCGCTCCTTGCCCAGGTATTTGCCGTCCTTGAGCTCCTGCTCGCGCTGCAATTGGCCGGTGTTCTCGTCGCGGCAGCGCAGCAGGCCGGTCAGACCGGCGGTTTCGGCGCCATTGCTGGGGTTGACGCTCTTGCCGTTGAATTCGCAGCGGATGATGGCGTGTGCGCCAGTGGCGCAGGCGCCCAGGGCCAGCAGCAGAAGGGTGGGGAGGCGTCGCATGGTGTGAAAAGGCTCAGCGGCCCAGGGCGAACACGATGGGTGTGCGGTTGCTGGGTGCCAGGGGTTGCGCGCGCCATTGGCGCACGAGCTGGCTGCGGATCTGGGCGCTGGGCAGCGTCAGGCCGCTGGCCAGTGCCAAGCGGGTGTGGGGCTGCAGGGTCTGCACCAGCGCCTGCCACAGCACGGGGTTGCGGTAGGGTGTTTCGATGAACAGCTGGGTCTGGCCGGTCTTGAGGGCCAGGGACTCGAGCTCGCGGATGCGTTGCATGCGCTCCTGCCCGTCCTGCGGCAGGTAGCCAGCAAAGGCGAAGCTCTGGCCGTTCAGGCCGCTGGCGGCCAGGGCCAGCAGCAGCGAGACCGGGCCCACCAGCGGGACGACCGGAATGCCCAGGTCGTGCGCAGCGCGCACCACGGATGAACCCGGGTCGGCCACAGCCGGCATGCCGGCCTCGCTGACCAGGCCCATGGCGTGGCCAGCCAGTGCCGGGGCCAGCAGGGGCTTGGCGTCGAAGCTGGCCGAGCCCTTGTCGCCGTGGTCGCCTTTCTTGTGCACCTCGCGCGGCAGTTCGGTGATCTGTTGCTGTTGCAGGGGGGCCGCCAGCGGGTGCAAGGCGTCGATGCGCTTCAGGTAGGCGCGGGTGCTCTTGGCGTTCTCGCACACCCAGTGGGTGAGCTGCGCGGCCTGCTGCAGGGTGCCGGCGGGCAGGGCCTCCTGCAGCGGGATTTCCACGTCGCAGCCGAAGTCGAGCGGCGCAGGAACCAGGTACAGCGTGCCGCTGGCGGCGGCGCCGGACGGTGCATCCGTGGGGGTGGCGGGGCGGGTGCTCATGGCAGGACCACCCCGGCGGCGCGCAGCATGCGGCAGGTGCGGATCAGCGGCAGGCCGATGAGGGCCGTGGGGTCGTCGCTGTGGATGGCCTCGAGCAGGGCGATGCCCAGGCCCTCGCTCTTGGCGCTGCCGGCACAGTCGTAGGGCTGCTCGGCGCGCAGGTAGCGCTCGATCTCGTCGTCCGACAGGTCGCGAAAGCGCACTTCCACGGGGGCGATGTCCACCTGCTCGAAGCCGCTGGCCTGGCACACGGTGGCCACGGCGGTCTGGAAGATCACGGTCTGCCCGCGCATCTGGCGCAGTTGCTGCACGGCGCGCTCGTGGGTGCCCGGCTTGCCGAGCGGTTGGCCGGCCAGGTCCGCGACCTGGTCGGAGCCGATGACCACGGCCTCGGGGTGCAGGCGTGCCACGGCCCGGGCCTTGGCCAGGGCCAGGCGCAGGGCCAGATCGCGTGGGACTTCCCCTGGCGCTGGGGTCTCGTCCACGTCGGGCGAAGCGACCTCGAAAGGCAGGTTCAGGCGCGAGAGCAGTTCGTGGCGGTAGCGCGAGGTGGAGCCCAATACCACAGGGCGTTGCGGGGCAGGGGATTGATGCATTCGCCGATTCTCTTACACTGCCGCCATGACCAAGGAATTCTCAGTGGACCGGCTCGACGTCAAGGCCTTCGCCTTGGCCGGCGCGCGCCTGGCCGGCCATGATTCCCTTTTGAAGTATGAGCGCCTGGCCCAGGAGGCCCGGGGGCTGCACCCCGACCTGCTGGTGGATTGGCAGGCGCAGGGGGAGGTGCGCACGGCACTCGGCGGCGCAGGCCAGGTGTGGCTGGTGCTCAAGGTGCGTGCCACCTTTCCGATGGAATGCCAGCGCTGTCTCACGCCCGTGGACGTGCCGCTGGAGGTGGACCGCGCCTTCCGCTTCGTGGCCGACGAGGCCACGGCCGAGGCCCTGGACGACGAGAGCGACGAGGACTTGCTCGCCATGAGCCGTGAATTCGACCTGCATGAGTTGATCGAGGACGAGCTGCTCATGGCGCTGCCGGTGGTGCCCAAGCATGAGGAATGCCCCAGCAGCGTTCCACTGGCATCGTCGGACGACGATTTCGAGGAGGCGAATGCCGACAAGCCCAATCCGTTTGCGGCGCTGGCGGGCCTCAAAAAGGACACTAGGAAGCACTGAACCGTTTGGGTTATAATCGAGGGCTTCGCGCGAATCCCCTCGTGTCTTCTATGGGCCCATCGCGTATTTACCAACCTATTTAAGACCAGGAGCCATCATGGCCGTTCAGCAAAACAAAAAGTCCCCTTCCAAGCGCGGTATGCACCGTTCGCACAATGCCCTGAATGTGCCAGGCATTGCAGTGGAACCCACCACCGGCGAAACCCACCTGCGTCACCACATCAGCCCCAACGGTTTCTACCGTGGCCGCCAGGTGCTCAAGAACAAGTCTGAAGCCTGATCTTCAGTACCCCTCAAAGGCCCGTTGCTACTGACTTTGTAGCGCGGGCCTTTGTTTTGACCGTTGTATCCATCTTCCGGCCCGCGCTGTTGGCCGGACAAGTCGCCCATGATCACACTGGCTGTTGACTGCATGGGGGGCGATCACGGCCCCCGCGTCACGCTCGCGGCGTGCCGTCAGTTCCTTGGCAATCATCCGGATGCCCGCTTGCTGCTGGTCGGCCTGGCCGACAGCCTGCACGATTTTTCCCACGACCGCGCCACCATCGTCCCCGCCACCGAAGTGGTGGCGATGGACGATCCGGTCGAAGTGGCCTTGCGCCGCAAAAAAGACTCTTCCATGCGGGTGGCCATCCAGCAGGTCAAGGATGGCACCGCCGCGGCGGCCGTTTCTGCCGGCAACACCGGCGCCTTGATGGCCATTGCGCGCTACCTGCTCAAGACCCTGGATGGCATCGATCGGCCTGCCATTGCCACCCAGTTGCCCAACAACCAGGGGCGCGCCACCACCGTGCTGGACCTGGGTGCCAACGTGGACTGCTCGGCCGAGCACTTGCTGCAGTTCGCTGTGATGGGCTCGGCCCTGGTTTCGGCGCTGCGCGATGATGGCGGCGAGCCTACTGTCGGACTGCTCAATATTGGTGAAGAGATCATCAAAGGCAGCGAAGTCATCAAAAAAGCCGGTGAACTTCTGCGATCTGCAGCCGAAGCGGGGGATCTCAATTTCTACGGAAACGTGGAAGGCAATGACATCTTCAAGGGCACGGTGGACATCGTGGTCTGTGACGGATTTGTCGGCAACGTCGCGCTCAAGGCGAGCGAAGGGGTGGCTGCCATGGTGATCGGAGGGCTCAAGAATGAGTTTTCTCGAAACATCTTCACCAAAGCTGCCGCCATCGTCGCTTATCCGGTGCTAAAGGCTCTCATGACCCGCATGGACTACCGGCGCTACAACGGCGCGGCCCTGCTCGGGTTGCGCGGGCTGGTGTTCAAGAGCCATGGTTCGGCCGATGCCATGGCCTTCGAGCAGGCGTTGAACCGGGCGTATGATGCAGCCCGCAACAACCTGCTCGACCGTGTCCGGGCCCGGATTGCGCACGCGGCGCCGCTTCTGGCCCCTGCCGATGCCCAGCCCAGGCCTGCAGCGGCGACGACACATTAATGAGACGCTATTCCCGCATCACCGGCACTGGCAGCTATCTGCCACCGCGCCGGCTCACGAATGCCGACCTGGTGGCCGAGCTGGCCCGTGATGGCATCGAAACTTCGGACGAATGGATCGTCGAGCGCACGGGGATCCGGGCGCGGCATTTTGCGGCCCCCGATGTGGCGGCCAGCGACCTCGGGCTGGAGGCGGCCCGCAACGCCCTCTCGGCAGCGGGCCTGCAGGCGCAGGACATCGACCTGATCATCGTCGCCACGTCCACGCCGGACATGGTGTTCCCGTCGGTTGCCTGCATTTTGCAGAACAAGCTCGGTGCCAACGGCTGTCCGGCCTTTGATGTGCAGGCAGTTTGCAGCGGCTTCGTTTATGCGCTGTCGGTGGCCGATGCCATGATCCAGACCGGCGCTGCCAACCGCGCCCTGGTGATCGGCGCCGAAGTGTTCAGCCGCATCCTGGATTTCAAGGACCGCACCACCTGCGTGCTGTTCGGCGATGGCGCCGGGGCCGTGGTGCTGGAGGCGTCCGATACGCCGGGCATTCTGTCGAGCGACCTGCATGCCGATGGCAAGCATGTCGGCATCCTGTGCGTGCCGGGCAATGTCTCGGGTGGCCAGGTGCTCGGCGACCCCGTGCTCAAGATGGATGGACAGGCCGTGTTCCGGCTGGCCGTGGGGGTGCTGGAAAAGGCAGCCCACGCGGTGCTGGCCAAGGCCGGTCTGACCGAGGCCGATGTGGACTGGCTGATTCCCCACCAGGCCAACATCCGCATCATGCAGGGCACGGCCCGCAAGCTCAAGTTGCCGATGGACAAGGTGGTGGTCACGGTGGACCAGCACGGCAACACCTCGGCCGCGTCGATTCCCCTGGCGCTCGACCATGGCGTGCGCAGCGGGCAGGTCAAGAAGGGTGAAACGCTGCTGCTCGAAGGCGTCGGCGGTGGATTCACCTGGGGCGCCGTGCTCCTGAAGCTGTAGGCTGCTGCCCCTGGGCGGCCCGCAGAACCCGATTCCTTTCTTCTATCTGTGCTGGCATGAAGTCATTTGCATTTGTTTTTCCCGGGCAAGGCTCCCAGTCGGTCGGCATGCTCGATGGCTGGGGTGACCACCCGGTGGTGGCCGAGACCCTGCGCGAAGCGTCGGATGCCCTGGGCGAAGATATTGCTCTGCTGATCAAGGAGGGGCCCAAGGAGGCCCTGGCCCTTACCACCAACACCCAGCCCGTGATGCTGGCCGCTGGTGTGGCGGCGTGGCGTGTCTGGCGCGCCGAGGGCGGTGCTGCGCCCGTTGCGTTGGCCGGGCACTCGCTGGGCGAGTACTCGGCGCTGGTCGCCGCAGGCGTGCTGACGCTGTCGCAGGCGGCGCCCCTGGTGCGCCTGCGCGCTGCCGCGATGCAGGAGGCCGTGCCCGTGGGGACCGGTGCCATGGCTGCCATCCTGGGCATGGAGGCTGCCAGGGTCATCGCCGGTTGTGCCGAGGCGGCAGCCACGTTCGGATCGGACAGCACCGAGGTGGTGGAGGCCGTGAATTTCAACGATCCCATCCAGACCGTGATCGCCGGAACCAAGGCGGCGGTGGACAAGGCCTGCGAGGTGCTCAAGGCGGCTGGTGCCAAGCGCGCGCTGCTGCTGCCGGTATCGGCGCCTTTCCATTCGAGCCTGATGAAGCCCGCGGCCGACAAGCTGCGCGAGGCGCTGGCCAGCGTGGCGTTGGCTGTGCCCGCTATTCCCGTGGTCAACAACGTGGATGTGGCGGTGCAAGCCGATGGCGATGCCATCCGTGACGCGCTGGTGCGCCAGGCCTTTGGTGCCGTGCGCTGGGTCGAATGCGTACAGGCGCTCAAGGCACGCGGCGTGACGCACATCGTGGAGTGCGGCCCCGGCAAGGTGCTGGCGGGCCTGACCAAGCGCATCGACCCCGAACTGGTCGGTGCTGCAGTATTTGACACGGCCTCGCTGGCCGAAGCACGGGAGTTGCTGGCATGACGGATTCTGTTCAACCCACCCAGGTGGCCCTGGTCACCGGCGCGTCGCGCGGCATCGGCGCGGCGATCGCTCTGGAGTTGGCCGTGCGCGGCTACCAGGTGGTCGGCACGGCCACCACCGACGACGGCGCGGCGCGCATCTCTGCGGCCCTGGCGGCCTACCCGGGTTCCAAGGGGGTCAACCTCAATGTGAACGACGGTGCTGCCATCGAGGCCACCATCGATGCCATCGTCAAGCAGCAGGGCGGCCTGCACGTGCTGGTGAACAATGCCGGCATCACCCGCGACACCCTGGCCATGCGCATGAAGGACGATGACTGGGATGCGGTGCTGGACACCAATCTCAAGGCAGTCTTCCGCGTGAGCCGGGCCGCCATCCGTCCCATGATGAAGCAGCGCTTCGGGCGCATCATCAGCATCACCA
>JAZKEE010000125.1:0-4097 GCA_040387235.1 Pseudomonadota bacterium | reverse complement strand
ACGCCGCTGGCTGCCATCAACGCCCCCGCATCGGGCCGCATGGCCGTGGCCGAGGCCATCACCAACCTGCTGGCCGCGCCCATCGAGCTGCCGCGTGTGAAGCTCAGCGCCAACTGGATGGCCGCCTGCGGCGAACCCGGTGAAGACGCGGCGCTGTACGCCACGGTGAAGGCCGTGGGCATGGAGCTGTGCCCGGCCCTGGGCATCTCCATCCCCGTGGGCAAGGATTCGCTGTCCATGCGCACGCAGTGGCAAGAGGGGGGCGACAAGAAGAAGGTCACCTCGCCGGTGAGCCTGATCGTGAGCGCCTTCGCCTCGCTGGCCGACGTGCGCGGCACGCTCACGCCGCAGCTCGATGCGACCGAAGCCGACACCACCCTGGTGCTGGTGGACCTGGGCAAGGGCCAGAGCCGCATGGGCGGCAGCATCCTGGGCCAGACGCTGGACCAGAGCGGCGATGTGGTGCCCGACCTGGATGACCCGCAGGACCTGGTGAACCTGGTCAACGCCGTGAACGCGCTGCGCGCCAAGGGCCAGATCCTGGCCTACCATGACCGCAGCGATGGCGGCCTGCTGGCCGCTGCCGCCGAGATGGCCTTTGCCGGCCACGTGGGCGTGTCGCTCAACGTGGACCTGCTGGTCACCGAAGGCGACGGCATCAGCGACAGCCGCATGGAAACCGGCGACGCCAAGAACTGGGCTACCCAGGTCAGCGCGCGCCGCGAAGAACTCACGCTCAAGGCGTTGTTCAACGAAGAGCTGGGCGTGCTGCTGCAGGTGCGCACGGCAGAGCGCAACGACGTGATGCAGCTGCTGCGCGAACACAATCTGTCGCGCTTCAGCCACTTCGTGGGCAAGACGCGCCCCGTGTCCTCGGCCATCGACGCCGGCAAGGGCGAGCTGCAGGTCTGGCGCGATGCCAAGGCCGTGTTCAGCGCGCCGTTGGCCGACCTGCACCAGGTGTGGGACGCCGTGAGCTGGAAGATCTGCCAGCAGCGCGACAACCCCGCCAACGCCGATGCCGAGCACGCCGCCGCCGGCGCCCCGGCCGACCCCGGCATGCACGTGCACCTGAGCTTCGACGCGGCCGAGAACGTGGCCGCGCCCTACCTCAACCTCGCGCGCCCCAAGGTCGCCATCCTGCGCGAGCAGGGCGTGAACTCGCACATCGAGATGGCCTACGCCTTCACCGAGGCGGGTTTCGAGGCCTACGACGTGCACATGACCGACCTGCAGACCGGCCGCGCCCAGCTGGCAGACTTCAAGGGCGTGGTCGCCTGCGGCGGCTTCAGCTATGGCGACACCCTGGGTGCCGGCATCGGCTGGGCGCGCAGCATCACCTTCAACCCGGTGCTGGCCGAGCAGTTCCAGGGCTTTTTCGGCCGCACGGACACCTTCGGCCTGGGCGTGTGCAACGGCTGCCAGATGTTTGCCGAGCTGGCCGACATCATCCCCGGTGCACAGGACTGGCCGCGCTTCACCACCAACCAGAGCGAGCGCTTCGAGGCCCGCCTGTCGATGGTGGAAGTGCTCGAATCCCCGAGCCTGTTCTTCCAGGGCATGACCGGCAGCCGCCTGCCGATCGCCGTGGCGCACGGCGAGGGCTATGCCAATTTCCGCTACCGGGGCAATGCCGACAAGGCGATTGCCGCCATGCGCTACGTGGACAACCAGGGCGCGGCCACCGAGCAGTACCCCTTCAACCCCAACGGCAGCGCGGGCGGCCTCACCGCCGTGACCACTGCCGATGGCCGCTTCACGGCCATGATGCCGCACGCCGAGCGCGTGTTCCGCAACGTGCAGATGAGCTGGACCAGCGAAGACCGCAGCCAGCTGAGCCCGTGGATGCGCATCTGGCGCAATGCCCGCAAGTGGGTGGGCTGATGGCATCGCCGCTGCGGCGGCATTGACAAAAAAACGGGGCCTCGGCCCCGTTTTTCATGCGTGAGGCGCTTGTTTGCCTCAGCTCGCCAGCACAGGCCGCTGGTACACCAGCAGCCGGCCCTTGTAGGCGGGCCGGTCGTCCAGGGCCGGGTGGTCCAGGCGTTCCTCCACCACCTCGAAGCGGTGCACGGCCATTTGCTTGTGAAAGGCGCTGCGGTTGCCGCGGTCGGGGTCCACGATCCAGATCTGCGCGCCCACTTCGGCGTGGCGGTCGATGAAGCCGGCCAGGGTGGCGCGTGCATCGCGTTCGTAGAGCACGTCGCTGCCCATGATCAGGTCGAAGCGGCCGCTGACGGTGCTGGCGGCCGGGCCGTCGCCCTCGGTGCCTTCGGGCGGGTTCCAGTGGCCGGCGCAGTACTTCATGGGGGGCAGGGCGTTCAGCCGCAGGTTCTCCAGCAGAAAGCTGTCGGCCAGCGGATGGCCGTCGCTGGCGGTGACGTCCACGCCGCGCCGGTGGCACACCAGGCTGGCCAGGCCCAGGCCGCAGCCGATCTCCAGCACGCGCTCGCCGGCCTGCAGCGGCCGGGTGGCCATGCGCTCGGCCAGTTGCGTGCCCGAGGGCCACAGCAGGCCGAACAGCGGCCACAGGGCAGACGAAATGCCCAGCCGCTCCGCCTCGCCCAGGGGGTCTGAGAACTGCTGCTTGTCGAGCAGCGAGCGGATGGTGAGGTTGGGGGCGCCGGCGATGGCGACGCTGTCTTGCTTGGTGAGGTAGCCTGGCATGGCTCGGGCGAGAAGCCCGGTGCCAAGGGACCCCAAAAGGTTGGTGGTGTGGCTGCCGAGTATGCGCCTTTCGGCAGGAACACGCCGGGCGACGCCATCTGCAGGGCCTTTGCCGAGCTGCGCGGTGGCCCCTGCAGGCGTGTGGAATTGACCCGGGTCATTGCTATAGTCTGCGCTTTGACCGAACCACCCAAGGACATTCCATGGCCGCTGGCAGCCTTTTAGCCCTGTTGGACGATATCGCCACCATCCTCGACGACGTCGCCCTCATGACCAAGGTGGCGGCCAAGAAGAGCGCCGCCATGGCCGACGACGTGTCGGTGATGACCAAGGTGGCCGCGCAGAAGACGGCGGGCGTGCTGGGCGACGACCTGGCGCTCAACGCCCAGCAGGTTACCGGCGTGCGCGCCGAGCGCGAGATCCCGGTGGTCTGGGCGGTGGCCAAGGGTTCCCTGATCAACAAGGCCATCCTGGTGCCCGCCGCGCTGCTCATCAGCGCGTTCGCGCCCTGGGCCATCACGCCGCTGTTGATGATCGGCGGCGCCTTCTTGTGCTTCGAGGGTTTCGAGAAGATCGCCCACAAATTTCTGCACAGCGACAGCAAGGACGAAGCCGAGCACGACAGCCATGTGCAGGCCAACGCCAACCCCGCCGTGGACATGGTGGCGTTCGAAAAGGACAAGATCAAGGGCGCCGTGCGCACCGACTTCATCCTCTCGGCAGAAATCATCGCCATCACGCTGGGCACGGTGGCCACGGCCTCGTTCTCGCAGCAGGTGGCCGTGCTGGTGGGCATTGCGCTCATCATGACGTTGGGCGTCTATGGCCTGGTGGCCGGCATCGTCAAGCTCGACGACCTGGGCCTGTGGCTCAACAACAAGCGCAGTGCTGCCGCCAAGGCGCTGGGCAGGGGCATCGTCAATGCGGCCCCCTGGCTCATGAAATTCCTGTCCATCGCTGGCACGGCCGCCATGTTCCTGGTGGGCGGCGGTATCCTGGTGCACGGCATTCCGGCCCTGCACCATGCCGTGGAGGGGGCTGGCGCTGCTGCCGCCACCTGGCCCGCGGGCGCCCTGTGGGGCGGGCTGATCTCCAACCTGCTCAATGCCGTGGTGGGCATCGTCGCGGGCGGCCTGGTGGTAGCTGCGGTGACGGTGGTGCAAAAAATGCGAGGCAAGGGCGCGGCAGCGCACTGACGCACCACACCCACTGTTGTTGATCCAGATCGAAGCCCCGGCATCCCCGGGGCCGATGCGCCGTACCGGTCGGCCCATCGGTTGATCTGTGGCAAGGCGCATCGGTGCGCGTGGGGGCCCAATGCTTGCACGGGGGTCGTCCCCGTTCAACCGCATCGAATCGCTCCCATGAACAACAACAAGCTGCTGAAACTGGCCCTGGTGGCCGCCTGCGCGCTGGCATCCGGCGCCACC
>JAZKEE010000124.1:38032-39354 GCA_040387235.1 Pseudomonadota bacterium | reverse complement strand
AACGTGGCAATGCTCTCCAGATTCGCAGATCCCACACCCGCACCGTAGATAGCCCAAAAAGCCACCCACATCACGATCCCGCCCTGGTACGCCACCGACAGCTTGAACGTCTGCGCATACGTCATGTCGACATAGGCAATGCTGTCCGGCACGATGCGCTTGGCAATCGCGGCCGTCGCGAACAAAGGCACCAGCAAGGTCGTGACGTTCATCCCGTACTGCGGCAGATCCTGCTGCGCAAAGAACACGCTCTGGATCAACAACCCACCCGCCAACCCGATGGCCGCAGGCGCAGCGCCGAACAACAGCAGCAAGGTGGTGCCCAAAATCAGATGCACCTCGGACACGCCCACCGGGTGGTGCGGCAGCAGCTCGAAGAACGCGAACACCAGCGCCGTGGTGAAGACCGAGCGCAGCAGCAGGGCCACGGGGCCCTCCTTCTTCACCATGTCGAGCGCGAGCTTGCTGGCGTACAGCAACGCCGTGGCACCCGTGGCGTAGCTCAGGAAGATCTTGGTGGTGTCCACCAGTCCGGGTTCGATGTGCATGGCACGGCTCCTTGGTTGAAAGAAATAAAAAAGAAAACGAAAAGAAGAAAACGGGCTAACGCGGCAAGGCCACCCACTGCCCCAGCAGCGCGTGCACCCCGATGCGGTTGTCGAAAACGGCTTCCAGCGCGCGGTGGGTGACGGGCTCGTCGCAGCCGCCCTGGTGCGTCACACGGCCTTTGGCCATGACCACCAGATCGTCGGCCTGCAGGGCCAGCGACACCTCGTGCAGCACGCTGACCACAGTGGCGCCGCCGGCCACCAGGGCACGCACGGTGTGCAGCCAGTCGGTCTGGTGCGGCGGGTCGAGGTTGGCCAGGGGTTCGTCCATCAGCAGCACCTGGGCCTGCACCGCCAGGGCACGGGCCAGCAATACGCGCTGGCGCTCGCCGCCGGAGAGCTGCGACAGGGGGCGGTCGCGCCAGTCCCAGGCCTGCGTGGTGCGCAGGGCCTGCTCCACGGCGGCATGGTCCACGGGCGACGGCGGCGCCAGCCAGGGCTGGTGTGGCAGGCGGCCGAGCATGGCCACGTCGTAGCTCGTCAAATCGTCGGCCGAGCCCTCGTTCTGGCCCAGCCAGGACAGCTGGCGCGCGCGCTCGCGCGCCGGCACCAGGGTGAGCATGCGGCCAAGCAGCGCCACCTGGCCATCGACCTGGTGGCGCGGCAGCAGGCCGGCCAGCACCTTGAGCAAGGTGGACTTGCCCGCGCCGTTGGGGCCGACGATGCTGGTCCAGCGCCCCTCGGGCAGGTGCAGGTCGATGCCGTGCAGCACCT
>JAZKEE010000124.1:2858-37932 GCA_040387235.1 Pseudomonadota bacterium | reverse complement strand
ACGATGCTGGTCCAGCGCCCCTCGGGCAGGTGCAGGTCGATGCCGTGCAGCACCTCGGCCCCGCCCACGCGCGCGGTGATGTGGTGGGCGCTCAAGGCAATGCCCTTCACAGGCCGCCCCCGTGCGCGGTGCGCCGGTGCATCAGCCACAGCAGGTAGGTGCCGCCCAGCGCCGCAGTGAGCACGCCCACGGGCAACTCCTGCGGCGCCAGCATCCAGCGCGCCAGGATGTCGGCGGCCAGCAGCAGCACCGCGCCCATCAGGCTGGACAGCAAAATGTGCCGCTCGTGCGTCACGCGCACCATGGAGCGCACCAGGTGCGGCGCCGCCAGGCCGACAAAAGCGATCAGCCCGGTCTGCGCCACGGCGGTGCCGGTGGCCAGCGCCATGGCGGCCACCAGGCCGGCACGCATGGGCCCGAGTGGCAGGCCCAGGCTGGCGGCCGTGGCCTCGCCCAACGTCAGGCCGTCGAGCGCGCGCGCCAGCACCCAGGCCAGCAGCGCGCACAGCGCCCAGGCCGCGCCCATCAGCACGCAGGCGATCCAGCCGACAAAGGCCGTGCTGCCCAGGATGAAGGCCTGCATGGCCTGCAGGATGTCGGGCGAGGCCAGCTCGACCAGGTCGCGCAGCGCGCCGAGCACCACGCCCACGATGACGCCGGCCAGCAGCAGGCGCAGCGTGTGCTGCACGCCCTTGGCCAGCACCAGCGTGAGCACCACGGCCCCGGCAGCACCGAGAAAGGCCATGCCCGTGATGCCGATGCGCGCCATCCACTGCGCGGCCACGGGCGACACGCCGAACATGGCCATGGCCACCGCGCCGCCCAGCGCCGCGCCCGAGGCGCTGCCCAGCAGGTACGGGTCGGCCAGCGGGTTGCGGAACAGGCCCTGCGCCACCGCGCCGGCCAGGCCCAGCAGCGCACCGGCCAGCCAGGCACCCAGGGTGCGCGGCAAGCGGATGTCCCACACGATCTGGCGCGCCACGGCGTCGTCGCCCATGTGCACCAGGCTCTCCAGCCCCGTGCTGCCCACGGCGATGCCCAGCACCAGCAGGACCAGGCTGGCCAGCAGCAGCCACAGCGCGCACCAGGCGGCGCGGCGCCGGCCCGCAGCCGAGGGGATCAGGAAGGTTTTTTCGGCAGCAGTCATCGTGCCTTTTCGGTCAGGCAGCGCGCCATGATGCGCGCGGCCTCGGCCATGCGCGGGCCGGGCCGCACCACCACGTCGGAGTCGCCGGGGCCGAACACGCAGATGCGGTCATCGCGGATGGCGCGCATGCTGGCCCAGCCGGGGTACGGCACCATGGCCTGCATGCTGCGGTTGCCGATCATGATCACGTCGGGGTTGGCGCGCACCACGTACTCGGGGTTCAACCGGGGGAAGGGACCGAGCGATGCGGGCACCACATTGCGCGCGCCCAGGCGCGTGAGCGATTCGCCGATGAACGAGGCCTCGCTGGCCGCATACGGCCCGCGACTCACCTCGAAGTACACGCGCGTGCCACGCGCCTTGGGCGGCAGCGACTGGGCCGCCGCCTGCACGGCCGCGTCGATCACGCGCCACAGCCGGTCGGCGCCCTCGGCCTTCGGTACACCCAGCACCTGGCCCACCACGCCGAGCACACGGCGCACGTCGGCATGGGTCTTGGGCTCCAGCACCACGACCTTGAGGCCCAGGGCTTCGAGCCGCTCGCTGGCACGCGAGCTCATGGCCAGCAGCACCACATCGGGCTTCACGGCCACGATGGCCTCGATGCTCGGATCGATCCCGCCGCCCAGCTTGGGCAGCCTGTTCACCGACTCGGGCCAGTTGGAATAGCGGTCCACCCCCACCAGGCGGTGGCACTGGTCGAGCTCGCAGACGCTCTCGGTCAGCGAGGGCAGCAGCGTCACGATGCGCTGCGGCGGCTGGGGCAGCGACACCACGCGGCCGCGGTCGTCCGTCACCTGCACGGACTGCGCCTGCGCCAGCCCCGCCATGAGCAGGCCCAGCACCACAATGATGGCGATCACCCAGAGGATGCGGCGCACGGGGGTCGGTGTCATCCGCGCGGCTCCTTCAAGGCCAATGGCAGCCCGGCGGCCATCAGGGTCACGCGCGGGCACACCTCGGCCACCTGCTGGTTGAGCGCGCCCAGCGCATCGACGAAGGCGCGCACCTCGCGCCCCAGGGGGATGACGCCCAGGCCGATTTCGTTGCCCACCAGAACCACCGGGCCGGGGGCTTGCTGCAATGCGGTGAGGAACTGCTGGCGCTGCCCTGCCCAGTCGCGCGCCAGGGCCTCGCGCTCCTGCACGCCCAGGGTCTCGGCACCAGCCGGCATGGTCCAGTTGGTGAGCCACAGGGTCAGGCAGTCGACCACCACCAGGGTGGTGGCGCTGGCATGCCGGTGCAGCGCGGCGGCCAGGTCGCGCGGCTCCTCTTCGGTGGCCAGGCCGGGCACGCGCTCGGCACGGTCGCGCTGGTGGCGAGCGATGCGCTGGCGCATCTCCTCATCCCAAGGCTGGGCCGTGGCGACCAGCACCGCGCTGTGCGCAGGGGACCGGGCCAGCCAGCCGTGCGCGATCAGCTCCGCCCGGCGCGACTTGCCGCTCTTCTGGCCGCCGAGGATGAACTCGGTGGTGATGGTGGGTGGCAGGTTCATGCGGGCACGCCCTCCCCGCCCAGCAGGTGCGCCACCGCCTCGGGGGCGGATGCAAACCAGGCGTGGAAGTAGCTCGCGTGGATGCTGCCCTGGCGGTACAGCGCTTCGCCGGCGTCGGCGGCAGGTGCCGCATCGGGGCGCGCCGTGCGGCCCACCACGGGAGCGGTGCTCTGTGCGGTGGAGTAATGGAAGGTATGGCCGCGCAACGTGTGGCCCGCCACCGCGAGGTGCTGCGGACCGAGCGCTGCCAGGCGCTTTTGCATGACCACGCGGCCCGGCAGCAGGCCCCACAGCGCTTGCTGAGAGCCATCCGCCAGGGTGATCGACTCGAACAGGGCCATCATGCCGCCGCATTCTGCCCACAACGGCTTGCCGGCCCCCGCATGGGCGCGCAGGCTGGCCTGCATGGCGGTGTTGGCCGCAATGGTCGCGGCATGCAGCTCGGGGTAGCCGCCGGGCAGCCACACAGCGTCGCACGGGGGCAGCGCCGTGTCGTGCAGCGGCGAGAAGAACACCACCTGGGCACCCATCTGCGTGAGGCACTGCAGGTTGGCGCCGTAGATGAAGCAAAAGGCCTCGTCGCGGCCCACGGCCACGGTGCGGCCCGCCAGCAGCGGCGGCACAGGAATTGCCGATGCGGGCGCCGGAAAATCCACCGCCCAGCGCTGCAGCTCGTCCATGGTCATCTGGCCCAGCGGCGTGGCCGCCAGCGCATCGGCTGCGGCATCCAGGCGCTGCAGGGCATCGTGCAGTTCATGCGCCACCACCAGGCCCAGGTGGCGCTCTGGCAGCAACGGTGCCGATGCCTTGGCGGCGGCATCACCGGGTGCCACGCGCACCAGCGCGCCCATCCAGTCGCCATCGTCCTGCAGGCCCGCGCGCAGCATGTCCGCATGGCGTGCCGTGCCCACGCGGTTGGCCAGCACGCCGGCCCAGGGCAGACCCGGGCGGTAGTGGCGCAGGCCGAAGGCCAGCGCGCCGAAAGTGCCGGCCATGGCCGACGCGTCGACCACCGCGAGCACCGGCACGCCAAAGCGCTGGGCCAGGTCGGCCGCACTCGGCGTGCCGTCGAACAGGCCCATGACGCCTTCGATCAGGATCAGGTCGCTCTCCTGCGCGGCCGCGTGCAGGCGCTGCGCGCAGTCGGCCTCGCCATTCATCCACAGGTCGAGCTGGTGCACGGGTGCCCCGCTGGCGAGCTGGTGCCAGTGCGGGTCCAGGAAATCCGGCCCGCACTTGAACACCCGCACCCGCCGGCCCTGGCGCGCGTGCAGGCGCGCCAGGGCCGCGGTGACGGTGGTCTTGCCCTGGCCCGATGCCGGGGCGGCGATCAATATCGCCGGACAGCGTGCCAGGGTGACCATTCTTCTTGCTTCTCTTCCCTGCTCTCTCTCGTTGTCTGTGCGCTTACTGCGGCGCCCACTTCACGCCCACATAGACCGTGCGGCCCGGGGTGGCGTAGGTGCGGGCCAGCTCGTAGGTCTTGTCGGCTGCGTTGTCAAGGCGCGCGGTCAGCGTGAAGTCGCGTGCGATGCGGGTGCTGGCGTACAGGTTGAACAGGCTGTA
Organism: Pseudomonadota bacterium; assembly: GCA_040387235.1. GTDB lineage: Bacteria > Pseudomonadota > Gammaproteobacteria > Burkholderiales > Burkholderiaceae_C > Acidovorax. The sequence continues at coordinate 33,724 of JAZKEE010000124.1, read as the reverse complement.
GCCGCCCAGCACAAAGGTGTTGGCCACGGTGTCGAAACGGCGGCCCGAGGCCTGCACCTCGGCGCCCACGGTCCAGCCGGCCAGTTGCGTGTCGGCGCCCAGCGTGCCGTGGCGCTTGGCGCGGCGCGCCAGCATCTTGCCGGTATCGAGGTCGCGCGGGTTCTGCAGATCGAGCGAGCCGCGCAGTTGCACGCCGCCCAGGCGGTAGGAGCCGGCGAAGGTCACACCCTTGTACTCGGCCCGCGCCACGTTCGCATAGCAACCTTGCGGGGAGGGGCAGCGCCCGGCAGGGCCGAAGACGATCAGGTCCTGCACGCGGTTGCGGTAGGCGGTCACCGAGAAGCTGCTCGAAGCCTGTGCCCAGCGCAGGCCCAGCTCGGCATTGCGGCTGCTCTCGGGGTTCAGGCTGCCCGTGCCGTACTCGCTGAAGCGGTGGTACAGCGTGGGTGCGCGAAAGGCCGTGCCTACCGATGCCGTGGCGCGCCACTGCGGGGCAAAGGTGTAGCCATAGGCCAGGCTGCCCGTGCCCTTGCCGCCAAACTCGCTGTCCGAGTCGTGGCGCACATTGGCCTGCAAGGTGTGGGCGCCGGCGGTGTAGCCATAGCCCAGGGCCAGCGCATCCTGCGAGCGCTTGCGGTCGATGGGGGCGTTGTCCAGGTGGTCCTCGCGGCGCTCCAGCGCGGCCGTCACCAGGTGCGGGCCCTGGCGCCATTCGTTCTGGAACAGGTAGCCGCGCAGCCGCGTTTCGGTCAGGTAGAAGGCCGGCGTGGTCTGGTACTCGTCGCGCGAGTCGGTGATCTGCACGCGCGTCTTGTACTGCGGGGTCCACTGCGCCTGCCAGTTCAGGCCCAGGGCGTGCAGCTGGTGCTGGTTGCGGTCGTCCTTGCCCAGGCCGCTGTCGTAGCCGCTGTCCAGGTCGTTGGCGAGCAGAGTGCCTTCGAGCCGGTGCGTGGCGTTCACCTGCAGGCCCACACGGGCGCTGGCCGAGGTGGATTCATATCCGTCGCGGTCGGGGTTCTGCGTGGCGATGGTACGGGCGTTGAAGCCCTTGCTCTCCTCGCGCGCAATGCCGAAGGCGTAGTCGATGGTGCCGCTGGCACCGCTCACGCCGGCCTCGGCCTTGCGTGTGCCGTGGTTGCCAAAACCGATGCCCACGTAGGGCGCCACGCCCTGCTCGCCGCGCTTGGTGAAGATCTGCACCACGCCGCCCATGGCGTCGGAGCCATACACCGCGCCGGCCGGACCGCGCAGCACTTCGATGCGGTCGATCTGCGCCAGCGGGATCGACTCCCACGCCGCGCCGCCGGTGGATTGCGAGTCCATGCGCACACCGTCGATGTAGACGGCCGTGAAGCGCGACTCCGCGCCGCGCAGGAACACGCCGGTGGTGGTGCCGGGCCCGCCGTTGCGCGAGATCTCGATGCCGGGCACGCGCGCCAGCACGTCGGCCAGGCCCGTGGCGCTGCTGGTCTCGATGGTCTGGCGGTCGATCACGGTCACGTCGGCCACCAGGTCGGATAGGGGCTGCGGCGTGCGCGTTGCGGTCACCACGGTTTCGCTCAGCGAAGGCGCGCGCAGGTTCTGCGCCAGCAGCACAGCGCCATTGGCACCGGCCTGCTGGGCCTGGGCGGCGCAGGCACCGAGCACAGCCAACGCCACCAGGGCGGGACGCAGGCACAGGGGCTTGGCGATGGACGCAGCAAGGCACGCACGGGGGGTACGGATTTTCATGGGGCGAATCGTCAGCAAACAAACCCGTGCCGGCCTCCCGCCAGCGAAATGGGTGATACGGCTGCGCACGCCCTGCAATCCAGGGCGCATGCAACCACCGTGTCGGCCGGTATCCGGGCTGGCGGAACACTCCCCAACGCCTTCCCAGGTGCTTGTTCAAGGCACCCAGTGGCATGGGTATGGAGAGGGAGCCCCGAAGGACTCGTCCGCTGACCGTTGCGGGGGCAGCGCAGGCTCGGCGCGCCATGCGTGGCGCCGCCTCCCTGCTTCCCGTTGAACTGCGGCATGTGAACCACACCGCGAGCACCAACCCGGTGATTTTACGACCGATTACAACCCGCCGTCCTACAATCGGTGGCTGTATGGCAACAACCCCGTCGACTACCGACCAGATCGCTGAGCGCGTGGAGCGCCTGTTGGTGCGCCACGCCGAACTGCAGCGCACCAATGCGCTGCTGTCCGAGCAGGTGGCAGCACTCACCCAGGAGCGCGACTCCCTGAAGTCCCGCCTGAGCGCCGCGCGCTCGCGCGTGGATGCCCTGCTCGAGCGCCTGCCCCCGGCCCCTCCCGCGAAAGACGCCGCATGAAGCAAATCGAGGTGCAGATCCTGCAACAAAGCTACCTGCTCAGTTGCCCCGAGGGGCACGAGAGCCGGCTGCTCGACGCGGTGGAACGCGTGGACACCGCCATGACGCGCATCCGCGATGCCGGCAAGGTGCGTGCCCGCGAACGCATCGCGGTGCTGGCCGCCCTGAACCTCGCCTTCGAGATCGCCGACCGCGAAGCCGCCGACATGGCGGCTGCGGCCGACCATCCGCACCCCGTGCCCATGGCCACGCCGATGGCGATGGGCGATGACATGCCGGCGCCCCCACCCCGGCGCAGCGGCACCGGCGTGCAGGAATCGCTGCTGCCGCCCGATGCGGACGATGCCCTGCGCCTGCAGGGCCTGGTGCAGCGCCTGGACCAGGCCCTGGGCGAAGACGGGCGGCTGCTGTAAGGCCAGCAAGCGCCGCGCCGCACGCTATCAGTGGCACACATTCTGGAGATTTTCTTTACATCGCCTAACGGCTGCAAAGGGCATTTCCAGCGCCTACAATAAAGGTGTCTGCGGTGCCGCCGGGTCTTATATTTCCTTGAACCAATGCTCAACGAGCACGGGCTTGGTACATCGCCAGGGGAGCGTGATCATCTCGCGTCAGATGAACCCAACACCTGGCTGCCCTCGCCCACCTGAACCCCCGGTTCAGGATGAGGGTCCGGTAGCAATACCGCAGACACCTATTCCGAAAATGGCTGCCCGAGCGATCCGGCAGCCTTTTTTTCGCGTGCCGATTCCTGCGGCGTCCCCGGGCAGTTCGGTATCCTGCAAGGATCGCCAACCCCATCCATGCCAACCCACCACCCCACCCGCTTTGCCATCTGTTGCGCTCTGGTTGCCATGATCGCGCTGCCGTCGTTGGCGCAGACCCGCAAAGCCCCACCCGCGGGCCATGCCACGCTGTACGACGCCGCCGTGTTCAATGACCGCGCCGCAGTGGAACGGTATCTGGCGCGCGACCCAGCCAGCGTGAACCAGCGGGATGCCGCAGGCTTTACGCCGCTGCACGGGGTGGCCGGCGAGGAGCACGCCGCCATGGCCCGCCTGCTGATTGCGCGCGGCGCCAACGTGAATGCCGCCAACCACGAAGGCACCACGCCGCTCCATTTGGCCGCCTACCCGGAGATGGCGACACTGCTGGTGCAAGCAGGCGCAAAAATCGAGGCCCGCGACCACGGCGGCAACACCCCATTGCATTGCGCCACTGAGCACCCGGAGATGCAGGACGTGATGGCGCAGTTGCTCAAGCTGGGCGCCAACCCGAATGCGGCCAACAAGGCCGGCGAAACGCCTCTGGATGTGGCGCTCACAAGGCAGGAGCCCGGAAAGGTGGCGCTGCTGCGTCGCCACGGCGCGCAGCCACGCAAGGCGAAGTAGCGAGACCTGGGAAGGAGTGAACGCCCCCGGCCACTGCCCTCTCATTTTTTCAGGCTGATCACCCGCAACTGGGTCACGGACTTGAGCCCGTCCATGCCGAACTCCACACCCCACCCCGAACTCTTGGCACCGCCGAACGGCACCATGGGATGCACGGCTCCGTGCTGGTTGATCCATACCGTGCCGGCCTCGATACGTGCCGCCACGGCCATGGCCTTGGCGGTATCGGCCGACCAGACCGATGCCCCGAGGCCCGCACCCAGGCGGTTGGCGCTGGCAATGGCGCTTTCGATGTCGCGGTACCTGATGATGGGCAACACCGGGCCAAACTGCTCCTGGTCCACCAGATCGGCACCATCCTCGATATCGGTCACCAGCGTCAGCGGATAAAAGTGGCCTGGGCCTTCAGGCGGCCGCCCACCCGTGACGATGGTGGCGCCGCCTGCTCGGGCGCCATCCACCAGCGCCACCACCTTGGCCAGTTGCACCGCATTCTGGATGGGACCCACGGCCACGCCTGGCTCCATGCCGTTGCCCATGGGCATGGCTTCGGCCAGGGCCTTGAGCTCGGCCACCACGGCATCGTGCAGGCTGTCGTGCACGTACAGGCGCTTGGCGCAGGCGCAGGTCTGGCCCATGTTGAGAAAGGCGCCCCAGAACAGGCCCATGGCAATGGCCTGGGGATCGGCATCGGGCAGCACGATGGCAGGGTCGTTGCCACCCAGCTCCAGGGTCGATGGCGTCAGGTTGCGGGCTGCCGCCTGGGCGATCTTGCGGCCGGTGGCATCCGAACCCGTGAACAGGATCTTGCCGATGCCCGGGTTCTCCACCAGCGCCGACGCTACGTCCCCCGGGCCGCTCACGGTATTGAGCACGCCGGGCGGCAGCACCTCGCCGACCAGGCGCGCCAGTTCCAGCGTGCAGATGCTGGTGTACTCCGACGGCTTGAGAACGACCGTGTTGCCAGCCCGGATGGCCGGGATGACCTGCCAGATGGCAATCATCAGCGGCCAGTTCCAGGGCGCTATGGCGGCCACCACGCCATAGGGCATGCGGTGCACCTCGTCACGCCGGGAGCCATCCTCGAAGACCACTTCCACCGGCAGGTCCAGCCCCGCTGGCACCCGCGTCCAGGCCCCGCAGGCACCGATCTCGAAGAGCGCGCCGGGAATCTCCCCCGGCCCTGCCCCGCCCAGCGGCTTGCCCTGCTCGCGCGTCACCCACTGCGCCAGGTGCAAGGCATTGGCGCCGATCACGTCGGCCACCCGGGCCACGATGGCCTTGCGCTCGGCATCGGGCCGCGCGGCCCAGGCGGGTTGCGCCGCACGGGCGGCCGCCACGGCCTGGGCCACCTGCTCTGCGCTGGAGTGGGGCACCAGTCCCAGCACCTCGCCGGTGGCCGGATTGCGGGACTCGAAGGCACGGGGCGAATCAACGCCGCCGCCGTTCAGGAGGTTCTGGTAGGTCTTCATGGTTCTTTGTAGAAAGAGAGGAAATCACAAGTCATCCGAAGGGAAAACTCGGGCTGCGCAGCCCACCTGAATGCGGGCTGGCATGCAAGGAAAGGGGCTGCAGGTTCAGGCGGTGCCGGCCGCCGTCAAGCCGTGGTACTGCCCCTCCTTGAGGAGCTCGTGCAACTGCCTTCGCCGCACGCCCATGTTGCCGCCATCGAACAGGGGCAGCGCAATCGCGTCCTGCAGCAACCCGGCCAGCGGCAGCCCGTGGGAGTAGCTGTCCACACCCACCACCTGCATCAGCCGGGTGATGACGCAGACGGCCGCCTCCGATCCGAAGATCTTCGACTGCAGCGCCAGCTCTGCCGCACCGGGCGCCATCTGGTCCATGGCATGGCAGGCCCGCCAGCCCAGGGAGCGCGCGGCTTCCAGCGTGGTCTTGGCGTCGGCCAGCGCATAGCCCACCGCCTGGTGCTCGATGATGGGCAGCACGCCGCCGCGGCGCTCGGTTTTGGCAAAGTGCAGGGTGAATTCGAAGGCCGCGCGCATCAGCGCCACACCCATGATGCCGACCAGTGCCGCCGTGCCGGTGAAGCTGCCATCCACGATCTGCTGGCCGCCACCCAGCGGGCCGATCAGGTGGTTGCGGGGCGCACGCACGCCCGCCAGCTCGAAGTGGGGGGTGAGATGCCCACGGTGGCCCAGCGCGTCCAGATCGCGCACCGTCGCAATGCCCTCGCCGCCACCCGCCACCACGATGATGGAGATGGATTTGTGGGGCACCCCCTGCGGGTCCGTGCGGCAGACCACCGAGAGCACATCCGCCCCCTTGCCATCCCAGCCCGTTGCACTGGACACCCATTGCTTGGCGCCGTCGATCACCCACTCGTCGCCATCGAGCCGGGCCAGCGTTCGCGTGCCCTCGCCCGGTGCCGGCGATGCGAAGTTGGCGCTGCCTCCCGGCTCGCTGTTGGCCAGCGCGGCCAGGGGTGCGCCATGGGTCTGCAGGAAGGGGGCGATGAACTGCGCGTGCTGGGCGGGCGTGCCGGCCATGAAGAGGGGCGCGAGCCCCAGCAGGTTGGCGAACATGGTCAGCGAGACATTCACGTCCACCGCATGGAACTCTTCGGCCACGATGGCCATGTCCACCATGCCCGTGCCGCCGCCACCAAAAGGCCGAGGCACCAGGCGGGCGAGAAATCCCTCGCGCACCAGTGCCTCGTACATCGGCCGCGTGGCCATGAAGCGCTCGCGCGGGGTGGGCAAGTGCCGGATGGCCGGCGCCACGCCGGTCAGCACATGGGCGGCAAAGCGCCGGGCCGACAGCTGCAGTTGCCGCTGTTCGGGGGTGAAGCTGAAATCAATCGCCATCGCGTGCCCTTCAGTCAAAAACAAGGAACTCCCTGCTGGAGTGGTGCGAATTCTGGAACCGGGGCGGCGCGCACAATTGTGTTTTCGTGCACGCACGATTGTGTTGGCGCGCACGCGCCGATATGCTTTGTCAGCAGGGGCCCGCCACACCGCGCGCCAGCGCCCCTGCCGGAGGTGCCTCTTGAAGACCTGGTCGACCGACACGCTGCCCACGCAGCAGCAGTTCGCCTACTGGCGTGAGGTGGTCCATGAGGCCTTCGCCGCGCTCGACCCGCGCTCCCTCGGCCCGGATGCTGGCTTCTCCAGCAGCGCAGCCATGCAGCAGCTGGGCGACCTCAACCTGGCGCGCATCATCTCGGCACCACAGACTGTCTCGCGCGAATTCCCGCACATCCGCAGCGACCCGCAGGACCGCCTGTTCGTGAACCTGCAGCTCGCAGGCGAAGGCCATGTGCGCCAGGGCCACCGCGACGCCCATGTACCGGCGGGTTCCTTCAGCATCGTGGACATTGCACGGCCCTACCAGCTGCGCTTCGACGGCCCGTTCGAACTGCTGTCGATCCGCATACCGCGCGAGCAGCTGATGCCACTGGTCAGCGCGCCCAATGCACTTACGGCACGCACCATCGACGCCAGCAGTGGCGTGGGCCGGGTGGCAGCGCAGTACATGCGCGCACTGGCCGAGGGCGGCGACACGTTGCAGGCCCGGCACGGCGACGATGACCTGCACGAACATCTGTGCAGCCACCTGTGCGGCCTGATTGCGCGGGCATCGGGCGATGCCCGGCCACTGGCAGGGAAGCACGCCTCCACCCTAGAAAGCAGCGAATCCTTCGTGCGTGCGGTGAAGGCTTATGCCACGAGCGCGCTGGCGGATCCCGACCTCTCCGTGCACACCATTGCCCGGCGCTTCGGCGTGTCAGTGCGCTATGTGCACAAGGCTTTCACCGCCGCCGATACCACGGCCGCAGTCTGGATACGCGCCGAGCGGCTCAAGCGCTGCGCGCAGGACCTGGCCAACCCGGCCGACACGCGCCTGGTGTCGGCCATCGCATCGCGCTGGGGCTTTGGCGACATTCCCCACTTCACGAAGGCATTCACGGCAGCCTTTGGGGCCAGCCCGTCCCGGTTTCGCAGGCTGCAGAGGTAGCGGCCAGGGCCACGGCGCAGGCAGCCAGTGGGGCCGCACAATACAATTGCCCAAGCCCTGCCGCGCCCGTTCGCAGCCCTGCCGACAACCGCGCAGCACCCCTACAGGCCATCCGCCAACGCGATCCCGCTCCAATCTTTCATCGCCCCTCCTCCATGCTCGACCCCCTTCTGATCGTTGAACTCGGTGTCCTCGGCCTGTGCACGGGCTTTCTCGCGGGGCTGCTGGGCATTGGCGGCGGCATGCTGATGGTGCCCTTCCTGACCTACATCCTGGGCGCGCGCGAAGTGGCTCCGGACCTGGCAGTGAAGATGGCCATCGCCACCTCGATGGCCACCATCGTCTTCACCTCCATCTCCAGCGTGCGCGCGCACCACCAGCGCGGTGCGGTGCGCTGGGACATCGTCCAGCGCCTGGCGCCGGGCATCGTGATCGGGGGCTTCGCGGCCAGCCTGGGTATCTTTGCCTTGCTCAAGGGCTCGTCGCTGGCGATCTTCTTCGCGCTGTTCGTGAGCTTCTCGGCCAGCCAGATGCTGCTGGACAAGAAGCCCGCGCCCACGCGCCAGATGCCGGGCACTGCCGGGCAACTGGCTGCGGGCGGCTTGATCGGATTCCTGTCGGGCCTGGTGGGGGCGGGAGGCGGCTTCGTGAGCGTGCCCTTCATGACCTGGTGCAACGTGACCATCCACAATGCCGTGGCCACCAGCGCCGCCCTGGGCTTTCCGATCGCGCTGGCCAACGTGGTGGGCTATGCAATCAGCGGGCAGACGGTGCAGAACCTTCCGCCCGCATCGCTGGGCTATATCTGGCTTCCCGGCCTGGCCGTGATCGCCGTGTGCAGCGTACTCACCGCACCGCTGGGCGCCAAGGCCGCACACAGCCTGCCGGTCAAGCAGCTCAAGCGGGTGTTCGCCAGCCTGCTGTTCTGCCTGGCCGCGTACATGCTCTACAAGGGCCTCTCGTCCCTCTGAAACAAGCCCGGCTGAGCGGGCCGCAGCGGACGGACGCTCAGTCCTGCGGCCCGGGAGCCAGCTTCACAGCCAAGGGCTGCGGCGCCGGCACACCCGGTGGCGCCGCGGTAGGCCGGCCCAGCAGGCGCCGGAAGTCCTCGGCCGGCAGGCCGGGGGCGCACAGAAAACCCTGGTAATGGTCGCAATGCATCTGCTGCAGCACGGCGCGCTGCACCTCGGTCTCCACCCCCTCGGCCACCACCTCGATGCGCATCGCCCGGCCCATGCTGATGATGGCGCTGACGATGGCACGGTCGCCATCGTCGTCGGGCAGGCCGCGCACGAAGGACTGGTCGATCTTGAGCTTGTGGATGGGCAGCTTCTTGAGGTACGCCAGGCTCGAATAGCCGGTGCCGAAGTCGTCGATGGCCAGGCTCACGCCCAGGCGCGCCAGCTCGTGCAGGCGCTGCTCCATCTCGGTGGCATCCTGCAGCAAGATGGTTTCGGTCAGCTCCAGCTCCAGCAAGGTGGGCGGCAGCTGGTGCACGGCCAGCAGGCGCGTGAGCCGGTCCACGAAATCGGGCTGGCGGAACTCCAGCGCCGATACGTTGACCGACACCACGATGGGGTGACCGCTGTGGATCCAGGCCGAGGCCTCGCGCACGGCCTGCTCCATGACCCAGGCGCCCAGGGTGACGATGTACCCCGACTCTTCTGCCAGCGGGATGAACATGCCGGGCGACACGGGGCCGAACTCCGGGTCGGTCCAGCGGATCAGCGCCTCGGCACCGGTGATGGCGCCGGTCTCCATGCTCACCTGCGGCTGGTAGTGCACGGCCATGCGCTGCTCGCCCAGGGCCTGGCGCATGGCATGCTCCAGCTTCATGCGCGAGAGCAGGTTGGCGTTCATCTGCGGCTGGTAGAAGCCGTAGCTGCCGCGGCCCCGCTCCTTGACCTGGTACATGGCCGTATCGGCCTGCTTGATGAGCTCGTCCAAGGAGCCGCCGTCCTGCGGGTACAGCGCCATGCCGATGCTGCACTGGATCGAAAAACCCATGCTGTCCAGTGTGAAGGGGCGCAGCATCTCATCGAGGATGCGGCGCGCCACGCTCTCGGCCACCACGGCATCGCCGCCGTGCAGGTAGATCACGAACTCGTCGCCACCCAGGCGGCAAAGCATGTCGGTCTGGCGCAGGCAGGTCTGCAGACGCTCGGCCACCAGCTGCAGCACGCGGTCGCCGAACGGGTGGCCCAGCGAATCGTTGATGATCTTGAAGCGGTCCAGATCCAGGAACAGGATGGCGAAGCCGGTGTCGCTCTGGCGCGCGCCCTGGATGGCCGTGTCCACGCGCTGCGACAGCAGCAGCCGGTTGGGCAGGCCGGTGAGCACGTCGCTGTAGGCCAGCTCCTCGATGCGCTTTTGCGCGGCGTGTTGCAGCGTGAGGTCGCGCATGAAGCCGATGCTCTGCACCAGCCGGTCCTCGTCGTCGCGCAGCGCCACCCAGGAAAGCTGCACGGCGCAGTAGGCGTCGTTCTCGCGGGGCAGCCACAGCTCGCCTTCCCAGAAGCCCTCACGCGCCCAGCCGGCCTCCACCTGGGCCATGAAATCGGCATCGGGCCCGCCGCCGAACAGCGATGCTGCAGCGGCCCCCTCGAAGGCGCGCGCGGTCTTGCCCACCAGGCGCTCGCAGCCGGGGTTCATGCGCATCAGGCGGTGGTGGCTGTCGGCAATGAAGATCGCGTCCATGCTCGACTCGAACACCCGCGCCGCCAGGCGCAGGCTGGCCTGCACCTCGTTCTGGCGCGTGATGTCACGGAAGGAATACACCCGCCCCACGGCACGCCCCTGGCTGAACTGGGGCACCGAGCGGCGCTCCAGGCTCATGCCGTTGCGCAGGCCGAGGATGTCGATGCTCTCCTGCATGGGCTCGGCCACGATGGCGGCCAGGCGCTCGACGTAGGTGGGCACGTCGGCCACCTGGTCGGCCATGTGGGCGAACAGGGCTTCGTCGTCGCGGCGCACCAGCAGCGGGGCGGGCACGTTCCACAGCTGGGCCAGCCGCTGGTTGAAGGCGCGCACGCGCCCATCCAGGCTGCACACCAGCATGCCGTCGGCCGCCGAGTCGAGGGTGGCACGCAGCTCGGCCAGCAGAGTTTCGAGTTCGCGTTCGGTGGCCTGCTGGTGGCTGCGGTCCACCATGCTGACCAGGAAGGCCGTGCCGCCTTCGAGCCGTGGCACGCGCGTCACGCGCCGCTCCACGGGCACCAGGATGCCGGTGGCGTGCAGCACGCTGGTGTGGGAGTGGATGCCGTCGGCCACCACGGCGGCCGGCTGGCTCCAGAAGATCTGGTCCTGCGGCGTGGCGGCCAGCAAGGTCACGGGCGTGCCTACCATGTCGGCCGTGGCCAGGCCCGTGAGGTGCTCGGCCGCCTGGTTGGCAGCCAGGATGTGCAGCGTCTTCTCATCGACGAGCCACACCGCCTCCAGCAAGCCATCGATCCATGCCTGCGGCAGCGGCCGGATCACGCTCCACCCTCTTCGGGGACTGGGGCGACGGCGCGCTCGAAGAAGTAGCAGATGCGCTTGCGTGGCGACAGGTAGTCGAGCGCCTCGCGCGGCAGCTGTGCGGGCTTCAGGCTGCGGCGTATGCCGAGCTCGGGCACCGTCTCCAGGTCGAGGATGGGTGCCTCGTCCTTGGGCACGCGCGGGTCGTGCACGATCACCTTGGGCCGCAGGGGCCGCGAGGAGTTGACCGAGGCCACGATGGCGTAGCGGTCGTTGACCAGCTGCACGATGGAGCCCGGCGGGTACACCCCCATCATGCGGATGAAGGCCCCCAGCACCACCGCGTCGAAACGCGACTTGTGCTGGGCAAAGATGACCGACAGCGCCTCGTGCGGCGTCAGCCCGCCCATGCCGCTGCCAGGGCTGCACAGGCGGTCGTAGTGGTTGACCAGCGCCAGCACCTGGCCGGGGCGCGAGAGGTCCGCCGCCGTGAGCCGCATCGGAAAACCGCTGCCATCCACCATTTCGTGGTGCTGCGCAATCGCCAGCAGCACCGGCTTGCCCAGGCCCATGCGGCCCGCCAGGGCCACGGATTCGCGAACATGGCCTTCGTAGCGGGCACGGTCGGGCGCGGGCATGTGGGATTGCACGTTCTTGAACGCATCGGGCAGGCGCAGCTTGCCCAGGTCATGGATCAGGGCGGCCACGCCCAGGTCCTGCAGGTCCTCGGTCTTCATGCCCAGGGCCTTGCCCAGCAGCAGGCAGACCACCAGCACGTTCACGGGGTGCAGCGCTCCGGGCTCGCCCACGCCTTCGGAGAGCAGGCGGATCACCGAGTCGCCGTTGTTGAGCAGGTCGGTCACGCAGCCGGCCACCAGCAGTTCGCCATCGGTGCGGGCGCGCTCGGGATGGTCCACAACCACCTTTTCCAGCGCCACGTAGCGGCGCGTGGCCTCTCCAAAGCGCTGGTTGCACTGGGCCAGGGCGCGGTTCTGCGCCTCCAGCAGCCGGCGCCGACGGGCGGCGGCCTCATCCACCGCGGGGTCGGTCGGCGGGGCCGGGGGCTCGGCGGGTGCCTGCGCCGCAGCAGCGCCGGCCTGCGCGGTGTCCGCCTCGGGGCTGCCCACCGGGGGCAACGCCAGCTCGCGCAGGTCAGGATCGCTCTTCTTGGGAACGTAGCGTACCTCGGTCAGCCCCAGCTCACGCAGGGTGGCGATCTGCTCGGCAGACGCCACCCGGAAACTGCTCACCGGGAACGGATGGTGCATCCAGCCCAGGTCGAGCTGGATATACATGCCGATGCGCAGCTGGCGGATATCGATGAGGATGGAAGAATTCACTTCAGGCGTACGTGAGGAGACACGGCGGCACTTCTGCCACCATTGGTTACACCCATTATCTCCAGTTCTTGGTGCTTGTCTTGCCCCGCCATGTCTTAGGACATACCCCCCGCCCCGGGGCTGGCGGGGGCCGCGGCCCGCTTTACCTCTTGGTAAAAACCCTGCGGTGCGTCGCGCTCCGGAAGGCTGCCCCCGCAGACCGGGTCAGCCCCACGAATGCGTGCAAGTACGTAGGACATGCAAAACAACAGTCCGCCCTGCCCCATCCAGGCCCGTCGGATGTATCACCGGCACCACAGCGAGGGCTTGTACACCAGGTCCATCCACAGCGCCCAGCCGGCCGCCGCGCACAGCAGCCCCCCGGCCACGCGTGTGCCCCAGTCGGCCCGGGCCTGGTTGATGCGGCTGCGCAGCCGCGACCACAGCCACGGCCCGCCCACCAGCCACAGGCCGCTGCCCAGGGCGAACAGTGCCATGGTGGCGGCCCCCTGCGCCGGACCGCCGCTGAGCGCCGCCACCAGCAGCGCCGAGTACAGCAGCCCGCAAGGCATCAACGCCCAGAGCAGCCCGGCCGCCCCCACGCCGCCCGCCCCGGCCGTGAACGGCCGCGCGCGCTGCCATACCGAGCGGCCCAGGCCCTCCACCCAGGCGGGCTGGCGCGCCTGCACCACGAGCAGCAGGCCCCAGGCCATCATGGCCAGGTGCAGAAAGGTCCAGGCCGGCTGCAAAGTGGCCGTGCGCTGGGTCAGCCAGGCCAGGCTCTCCATGGCCAGGGCCGCAGTTGCGCCCAGGCCCGCGTAGCCCGCCACCCGCCCGCCATGGAAGGCCAGCAGCCGGCCCAGGGCCGGGGATGGTGCTGGCTGCCCGGCGAGCCCTGCGCCCCCCTGCCCGGCCCAGCGCACAGGCTGCACCCCACCCTGCGCCACCAGCGCCCCGCACGGCGCCGCGCACATGGCCAGGCAGTGCGGGCCGCCAGCCAGGCCCATCAGCAGCGCAGTCCAGCCCAGGGTGGCCAACATGGTCAGATGATCCGGGAGAAGCGGGCCCGATTGCGGTCGGCCTGCAGGTAGCGGTCGAACACCATGGCGATGCCGCGCACGAAGAACCAGCCCATGGCCGAGACGGTGATACCCTCGTCGGTGACGGCCACCAGCCCTTGTTCCTGCATGCCCGCCAGTTGCGCCAGCTCGGCATGGAAGTACTGGCGAAAGTCGATCAGCCAGCCCTGCTCGATGGACTCGAACAGCAGCTCGCCCTGGCACATCAGCGCCATGATCACGGCGCGGCGCACCAGGTCGTCGCGGTTCAGGGCCAGACCGCGCACCACGGGCAGGCGGCCCTGGTCGAGCAGGTCGTAGTACTCGTCCAGGGTCTTGGCGTTCTGGCTGTAGGTGGCGCCCACCCGGCCGATGGCCGAGACCCCGAGCGCGATCAGGTCGCAGTCGGGCTGGGTGCTGTAGCCCTGGAAGTTGCGGTGCAGCCGTCCCTGGCGCTTGGCCACGGCCAGCGCATCGGTGGGCAATGCGAAATGGTCCATGCCCACATACACGTAGCCGGCATCCATGAACTGCTGCAGCGAGCGCGAGAGCATGGCCACCTTGGAGGGCGCCGCCGGCAGCTCGGCCGGCACGATGCGCCGCTGCGGCTTGAAGCGCTCGGGCAGGTGGGCATAGGCATACAGGGCGATGCGGTCCGGCCGCAACTGCCTGACCTGCTCCAGCGTGCGGTCGAAGGATTCGGGCGTCTGCCGCGGCAGGCCGTAGATCAGGTCCACGTTGACCGACTCGAACCCCAGGCTGCGGGCCGCCTCCACCAGCGCGAACACCTGCCCGGCCGGCTGCACCCGGTGTACGGCTTTTTGCACGTCGGCATCGAAGTCCTGCACGCCAAAGCTCAGGCGGTTGAAGCCCAGTTCGGCCAGCACCGCCAGGCGCTCGGCCGTCACGGTGCGCGGGTCCACCTCGATCGAGTACTCGCCGCCCGGCGCAAAGCTGAAGCTGCGCTTGAGCATGGCCATCAGCTCGCGCAGCTTGTCATCGGACAGAAAGGTGGGCGTTCCCCCGCCCAGGTGCAGCTGGCTGACCACCTGGCCGCTGCCGCAATGGGCCGTGTGCAGCTCCACCTCGCGCGCCAGGTAGCGCAGGTACACGTCGCCCCGGTCGTGGTGTCTGGTGATGATCTTGTTGCAGGCGCAGTAGTAGCACAGCGATTCGCAGAACGGGATGTGCACGTACAGCGACAGCGGCAGCGCCTTGCCCGGCGTGCCCGCCTTGCGCTGGGCCAGGGCCAGCACATAGTCGTCTTCGCCAAAGGCCTCCACGAAACGGTCGGCCGTGGGGTAGGAGGTATAACGGGGACCCGGCACGTCGAAACGGCTCAGGAGTTCGGGCGTCACAGCAGTCATTTCGGGGAAGCTCCTTCTTTGGCAGCAACTTTGCCCCAGCCACCGCCCCCAGTCCTTGACCTATATCAAGTGTTGAAGGAGCCCGAGGGGCCACAATTTGACCCATGTCAGCCACCACCACGCTCCTCCCACCGGATGCGATCCGTTCGCACCCCCAACCAGTTGCTGCGCCCATGAACCCGCTTGCCATCAAAGTCGCCTGCTCCAACTGCAACCTGCGCGAGCTGTGCATGCCCGTGGGCCTGGACGAAAAGCAGCTGGAGCGCATCGACGAGATCGTGGCCGTGCGGCGCAAGGTCAAGCGCGGCGGCACGCTGTTCCACAACGGAGAGGTGTTCACCTCGCTGTACGCCATCCGCACCGGCTTCTTCAAGACCTGCGTGGCCACCGAAGACGGGCGCGACCAGGTGACGGGCTTCCAGATGGCGGGCGAGATCATCGGCCTCGATGGCATCGTGAACGACCACCACACCTGCGACGCCGTGGCGCTCGAAGACGCCGAGGTCTGCGTGATGCCGTTTGACCGCATCGAGGAACTCTCGCGCGAGGTCACGGCCCTGCAGCACCACGTGCACAAGATCATGAGCCGCGAGATCGTGCGCGAGCACGGTGTGATGCTGCTGCTGGGCAGCATGCGCGCCGAGGAGCGTCTGGCCGCATTTTTGCTGAACCTGGTGCAGCGCCTGCACGCGCGCGGGTTCTCGCAGTCCGAGCTGGTGCTGCGCATGACCCGCGAAGAGATCGGCAGCTACCTGGGCCTCAAGCTCGAAACCGTGAGCCGCACCTTCTCGAAGTTCGTCGAGGACGGGATCGTCGAGGTCAAGCAGCGCCATGTGCGCATCCTGGATACCGATGCCTTGAAACGCATCGTGAATTCCCAGACCTGTAACTAACCCCCTCAGCCCTGAACCTGCAGGCGGGCCAGCACCTCGGTCTTGCCGCTGCGATCGGCGCGAAGGACCAGCGCCTCGCCCGAGCTGGTGTTGCCACCCGCCAGGTCGGACAGCACGAACATGTGCGTGAACCAGGCCTCGAAACTTCCGGCCCGCGCCGAAGCCGCCGCCAGCGCCTGGCGCAGTTCGAGCAGATGGCCTGCGCCCGTGGTTTCGGGCGCCCCACGCGGGGAGCCCAGCGCCGGCCACACCTGGGGCGCGGCAAATGCCAGCGTGGCCGTGTCGAGGCAGCGGCACCAGGGGCTTGAAAGCACCCTGGCCGGCTGCAACTTGCGCTCCTTGAACCACAACCCGGTGCGCCGCGCCTGCTCGCGGCCTTCTTCGCTAAGGTTGCGCTGCGTGCTGCAATCGCCCAGGCGGAATCCCGGCGGATCGAAGGTGCCGGGCGCCAGTGCGTGGCGGAACGCGGCCACCACCCCGCCCTTGCGCAGCAGGGCTTCGGCCTCCGGGTCCTGGGCCGCCCACGCGCGCAGCGTTGCAAATGCCAGCCCGGCGCCCAGCACGGTGCGCCGGTCCATGGTCGCTTCAGGCCAGCGGCCGCAAGGCATGGCCATGGCCCCGAGCAACCACGCGGCCAGAGGCCAGGAACGGCAAGACGGCTGGGGCAGCAAGGCCCGCACCCAGGATATGGTGGCGTAACGGCATGAGACTCCCTGGCGATGGGTTGAACGGCGGATTCAACTGTAGCGGGGAGTTGCCCGATGGCCCCCTGCGCGGTGCAAACCTGCAGGGGCCCAGGGGTCTTGCCAGGAGCGCGCGCTCCTCAATCGAGGGTGATGCGCTGGGCCTTGATCAGCTTGTGCCAACGGTCCGTCTCGGTGCGGATCAGGTCCGCATACTGGGCCGGCGTGCTGGCCACGGGCTCGATGCCGAAATCCACCAGCTTTTGCTTGACCGCAGGCTGGTTGATGGCGGCGGCCACCTGCTTTTGCAGTGACGCCACCACGTCCGCAGGCGTGCCTGCGGGCGCGACGATGCCCACCTGGGCAGACGCCTCGACGTTCTTGAAGCCCAGTTCGGCGAAAGTCGGCACATCGGGCAGCTGCGGCAGGCGCTTGGCACTGGCCACGGCCAGCGGGCGCACCTTGCCGGCCTTGATGAAGGCGCCACCGGCGGCCAGGTCGACCATCATGGCGGGAATCTGCCCGCCGGCCAGGTCCGTGAGCGCCGGCGCAGCGCCGCGGTAGGGGATGTGGGTCATGAACAGACCGGCATCGACCTTGAGCAATTCCATCGCCAGGTGGTGCGGGCTGCCCGCGCCGGCCGAGCCGAAGCTCATGGCGCCGGGCTTGGCCTTGGCCTTGGCGACGAAGTCCTTGGCGTCCTTGAAGTCGGCGCCTGGGTTGACCACCAGGATCATCGGGAACTTGCCCATCAGCGTCACGGGCAGCAAGTCCTTGCTGGGGTTGTAGGTCAGCTTGCTGTACAGCGCCGGGTTGAACACCATGGTGCCGTTGTCGGCCGACAGGATGGTGTAGCCATCGGGCGCGGCGCGGCCCGTTTCCACGGCGGCGATGGCCGTGTTGCCACCGGGCTTGTTGTCGATCAGCACCGGCTGGCCGACTTGGGTCGACAGCTGCTGGCCCACCGTGCGCGCGAGAAAATCGGACCCGCCACCCGCCGGGTACGGCACCAGCCAGCGGATGGCCTTGGCCGGGTAGGTTTGCGCGCTGGCCGGGGCGGCCCATGCCAGCAATGCTGGCAGAGCGAGCATTCCAGCCAACAAGCGTCGATTTTTCAACATGTCTGCACCTCAGGGGATTAATATCCGCGTGATGTTACTCCGCTATGCGTAATAGCCTGGGGCAGCGTTTACCCTAGGTTCCTGACCAAGACACCATGACCACACCTCCTTCCAATGCCCGGGTGGCCGACCGCCGGCAACGCGTCCAATCGGCAGAAATGGGGCTGAGCGTCCTCAAGGCGCTGACCCGCCTGGGCGGCGCGGCCAGCCTCACCGCCACCGCGGCCGAGGTCGACGAGAGCCCTGCCAAGGTGCACCGCTACCTCGCCAGCCTGTGCCAGCAGGGCTTTGTCGAGCAGTCGGCCGTCAACCAGCACTATTACCTGGCCCAGGAGTCGATTGCCATCGGCCTGGCTGCCCTGCGCCAGTGCGATCCCATCCGCCTGGGCGAGGCCTCCCTGCAAAGGCTGCGCCAGGCGCTGGAAGTCACCGCCTTCCTGGCCGTGATGGGCAACAAGGGGGCCACCGTGCTGCGCATGGAAGAGCCCACCCTGCCCGTCACGGTGAACATCCGCGCGGGCTCGGTGCTCTCCACGCTGTGGTCAGCCACAGGCCGGGTGTTCCTGGGCTTTTCCAGCGATCGGCAGGTGATCGACATGGCCGAGCAGGAGCTGGCCGAGGCCTCTGCGGACAGGCGCGCGCAGTTCGATGGCACCCGCCCCGTCGAGCAACTGCGCCAGCAGGTGCGGGCGCGAGGCTGGGCTGTTGCCCACGACTCGCTGCTCAAGGGCATCAGCGCGCTCGCCGCGCCGGTCTTCGACGCCACCGGCAACGTGTGCGCCTGCCTGACCACCCTGGGCGCCACGGGCGGCTTCGACCTGCGCCCCGAGGGCGCCATCTGCCCGGCCCTGCTGCAGGAGGCCCGGCTCATCAGCCGGGCCATGGGCTACCAGGGATACACAGGGTAAACCCGAATCTTCAGCACCGTATTGCGTAATACATTTACGCAAAAGGAGATTTACATGACCGCCCCCACCACCGCCTCACCCAGCCGCTGCCCGGTCGACCATGCGGCGATGGCAGCCGCCCTGAAGAGCCCCACGGGCTGCCCCGTGAGCGCGCGTGCGGCGGCGTTCGACCCGTTCGCCCCCAGCTACCAGCAGAACCCGGCCGAGGTGGTGCGCTGGGCGCGCGAGGAGGAGCCTGTCTTCTACAGCCCGGAACTCGGCTACTGGGTGGTGACGCGCTACGAGGACGTGAAGGCGGTGTTCCGCGACAACCTCCTGTTCTCGCCGTCGGTGGCGCTCGAGAAAATCACGCCCGCCACCGACGAGGTGCTGGCCATCCTCAAAAGCTATGGCTTCGCGATGAACCGCACCATGGTCAACGAGGACGAGCCGGACCACATGGCGCGCCGGCGCCTGCTGATGGACGCCTTCATGCCCGAGCGCCTGATGGACTACGAGCAGCCCATCCGCGAGCTGGCGCGCAAGTACATGGACCGCTTCGTGGACAAAGGCCGCGCAGACCTGGTGGCCGACATGTTCTACGAGATTCCGCTGACCATTGCGCTGCACTTCCTCGGCGTGCCCGACGAAGGGGCCGAGCAGCTGCGCAACTTCGCGGTGGCGCACACCCTCAATACCTGGGGCCGGCCCACAGCGCAGGAGCAACTGGAGATCGCCCACAACGTGGGCCGCTTCTGGCAGACGGCCCAGGGCATCCTGGACACCATGATGGCCAGCCCAGACGGCGAGGGCTGGATGTACGACTCCATCCGCCAGCACCACGCACACCCGGACATCGTGACCGAGTCCTACCTGCGCTCGATGATGATGGCCATCCTGGCCGCCGCGCACGAGACCACGTCGAACGCCACGGCCAACGCCTTCATGACCCTGCTGTCGCACCGCCACGCCTGGGAGGAAATCTGCGCGCAGCCCGCGCTGATCCCCAACGCGGTGGAAGAATGCCTGCGCGTGGCCGGCTCCATCATCGCCTGGCGGCGCATGGCCACGCGCGACACCGAGGTCGGCGGCGTGGAGATCCCCAAGGGCGGCAAGCTGCTGCTGTTCCAGGCATCGGCCAACGCGGACGCCAGCCACTTCGAAGACCCGGACCGGGTCGACCTGCACCGCGAGAACGCCGTCGAGCACCTGACCTTCGGCTACGGCGCACACCAGTGCATGGGCAAGAACATCGGGCGCATGCAGATGCGCATCTTTCTCGAAGAGTTCGTGCGCCGCCTGCCGCACATCGCGCTCGTCGAAGGGCAGCAATTCGAATTCCTCTCGAACACCTCGTTCCGAGGCCCGTCGGCGCTGTGGGTGCAGTGGGATCCGCTGCAGAACCCCGAGCGGCAGGCCGACAAGGCGCCTGCCGTGCTGGCCAAGTTCCAGATCGGCCCGCCGCCCAAGGATGGCATTGCCCGCGCAGTGGTGCTCAAGGACAAGATCGCCGAGGGCGATGGCCTCTACCGCTTCGTCATCGCTGCCGCAGGCAGCACGCCCTTGCCCACCTGGACCGCAGGCTCGCACATCGACCTGATCGCCGGGGGCCACCGCCGCAAGTACTCGCTGTGCGGCGCGGGCGCCCACCCGGGCTGCTACGAGATCGTGGTGCAGCGCGAGGAAGGCGGCCGCGGCGGATCGCGGCACTTCTGCGACACCCTGCAGCCTGGCGACGAACTGCAGCTGGCCGGGCCGAAGAACCTGTTTCGCATCGACGAAGCAGGCGCCCGCCACATCCTGCTGGCCGCAGGCATCGGCATCACGCCCATCCTGGCCATGGCGGACCGGCTCAAGGCCTTGGGCCTGCCCTACGAACTGCACTACGCGGGCCGCTCGCGCCAGAACATGGCGCTGCTCGCGCGCGTGCTCAAGGACCACGCCGGCCATGCCACCCTGCACATCAAGGCCGAGGGCCAGCGCATGGACCTGCCCGCGATGCTGCGGCATGTGGAAGGCGGCACCCGCGTCTATGCCTGCGGCCCGGACCGCCTGATCGCCGAGCTCGAAACCCTGGGCGAGCAGTGGCCCGAGAGCGTATTGCGCTTCGAGCACTTCAGCACCGACAACGCAGCGCTCGACCCAAGCAAGGAGCATGCGTTCACCGCCGAGCTCAAGGACTCGGGCCTCACCGTCGAGGTGCCCCGCCACCAGACCCTGCTGCAGGCGCTGCAGGCCGCGGGCGTCGATGTGCCCTGCGACTGCGGCGAAGGCCTGTGCGGTGCCTGCGAGGTGCAGGTGGCCGGCGGCGACATCGACCACCGCGACAAGGTGCTCACCAAGACCGAGCGCCAGGCCAACCAGCGCATGATGGCCTGCTGCTCGCGGGCCGCGGGGGAACGCGTGGTTCTGTTCCTTTAGGAGCGTCTCAAAGCACGGAATCCCTGCGGCCTCCTCAATCCTGGGGATACCGCGCCCGGCCAGGCGCCGATAACCTGAAGGCTCCCAGTTTCGACCTTCAGGAGCGCCTTCATGAGCCACCTTTCGACCGAGCCCCGCCGCCGGTTTCTGCAACGCACCGGCGCCCTCGCCGGCACCCTCACCGCCCCTGCCTGGCTGGCTGCCTGCGCGAGCACGGCATCCACGCCATCGGACCTCACCCAGCTGACATCCGCGCAGGCCATCGCACAGATCAAGGGCGGCCGGCTGTTGGCGGTGGACTATGTGGCCGCCCTGGTGGCGCGCGCCAAGGCGCTGCGGTCGCTCAACGCCCTCATCACGCTCGACGAAGCGGGCGCCCTGGCCGCCGCACGGCGCATCGATGCGGCGCGGGCATCCGGCGCGCCGCTCGGCCCGCTGGCCGGCCTGGTGATCGTGGCCAAGGACAACATCAACACGGCCGACCTGCCCACCACGGGCGGCACGCCCGCGCTGCAGGGATTCAAGCCGCCGCGCACGGCACCGTCGCTGCAAAAGCTCATCGACGCGGGTGCCATCGTGCTGGGCAAGGCCAATCTGCACGAACTGGCCTTCGGCATCACCAGCACCAATTTTTCGCCGTTCGCTGGCGCCGTGGGCAACCCGTACGACCCCACGCGCATCCCGGGCGGTTCGTCGGGTGGCACGGCGGCGGCCATTGCCGCGCGCATGGTGGCGGCCGGTCTGGGCACGGACACGGGCGGCTCCACCCGCGTGCCTGCGGCCCTGTGCGGCATCGTGGGCCTGCGCCCCTCGGTCGGCAACGGCGGGGCCGAACGCCGCTACCACGACCCGCTGGCCGTGGTGCCCATCAGCCACACGCGCGACACCGTGGGCCCCATGGGCCGCACCGTGGCCGACGTGGCCTTGCTCGACGCCGTGATCACCGGCGACGCCAGCCTGCCCGCCATGCCGCTGGCGCGCGTGCGCCTGGGCCTGCCGCGCCCGCTGTGGGCGGGGCTCGATGCCTCGCTGGCCACGGTGGTGAACGCCGCCCTGGCCCAACTGCGCGCGGCGGGTGCCACGCTGGTGGAGGTGGACATGGCGCTGCTGCTGCCGCTCAACGAGAAGATGTCGTTCCAGATCGCCCTGCACGAGCCCGTGGCCGACCTGCCGGCCTACCTGGCGGCCAACAACGCGCCCGTGAAGACGGTGGCCGAGGTGGCGGCCAAGGTGGCCAGCCCCGATGTGCAGGGCGCCTTCGGGGCCATCACCGCCGACGCCTTCGGAGCCGCCTACCCCGAGGCCATGGCCGTGCACCGGCCGCAGCTGCAGGCGCTGTATGCCAGCACCTTCGCGCAGGGCCAATTCGACGCTCTGCTGTTCCCCACCACGCCACTGCCCGCCGTGCCCATGGACCGGGCCAAGGGCTCGTCCACCGTCAAGGTCAACGGCGGCGCAGACGCGGACACGTTTGGCACCTTCATCCGCAACACCGACCCCGGCAGCAATGCGGGCATCCCGGGCCTGTCGGTGCCCGCAGGCCTGACCAGCGCGGGACTGCCCGTGGGGCTGGAGCTCGATGGCCCCGTGGGCAGCGACCGCCGGTTGCTGGCCATCGGCCTGGAAATCGAGAAGGTGCTGGGCAGCCTGCCGGCGCCCAAGCTCTAGTCCTGCGCGGGCGAGAGCACTGCTGCTTCACCCGCCTGCTCCGCCACCGCCGTGACGAACAGCGCGCGCAACCAGCGGTGGCCCGCATCTTCCTGCGCGCGGGCATGCCAGGCCATGGCCAGGTTGAAGGGCGGTATCTCGAACGGCACCGGCAAGATTTCGAGGATCTGCGCATAGCGGCGCAGCAGGTGGCCGGGCAAGGTGGCCACGCAGTCGGTGTGCGTGAGCACCAGGGCCACCTGGTTGTAGCTGGGCACGGTGACGACCACGCTGCGGCTGCGCGACTGCGCGGTGAGCAGGTCGTCGATCTGGCTGTGCGGCTGGCCCACCTGCGACACCAGCACGTGCGACAGCGTGCAGTACTCGTCGAGCGTGGCGGCCACGTTGCCGCGCGGGTGGCCGATGCGCTGCGCCATCGCGAAGCGGTCGCCCATCAGGAAGCGTGATTTGAGCGCGCCCGGCACCTTGCCCACGTCGCCCAGGTACAGGTCCACCTCGCCGCGCTCCATGCGGTCCACCAGCCCCGCATCGGCCGCGGGCACGAAGCTCACGCGCAGGTCCGGGTTGCCGATGCCCACGATGCGGCCCAGCGCCGCCAGGCCGAGGATGCTGAACACGCTGTCGTTGGCCGCGATCACGAAGGCGCGGCGCGCGATGGCGGGGTCGAAGCTGTCGGCCAATTCCACCGCGCCGCGCAGCTGGTTGAGCGCCTCGCTCAGCCGGGGTTTCAACTCCAGCGCGCGGTGCGTTGGCACCATGCCGCGGCCGTTCTCGGCGGGCACCAGCAAGGGGTCTTCGAACAGGTCGCGCAGCTTGGCCAACTGGCCCGACAGGCTGGGCTGGCTGATGTTCAGGCGCCGCGCCGCGCGCGTGACGTTGAGCTCGTCGAGCAGCGCATCGAGCGAGATCAGCAGCGGCAGATCGGAACGCCGGATATCCATGGTGCCTATACCTCCTATCGGCAATTCCGACTCACGCTGCGGTGCCTGTGCGGCCTATCGTTGCGCACCTTTCCACCGCACTGACTGTGAGCTCAGATGATCCAATTTTATTACCACCCCACCCCCAACCCACGCAAGGTCGCGCTGCTGCTGGAGGAACTGGGCCTGCCCTACCAGATGGTGCCCGTCGATACCTCCAAGGGCGAGCAGCACACCGCCGCCTACCGCGCCATCAACCCCAACGGCAAGGTGCCGGCCCTGGTCGATGGCGACGCCGTGGTGTTCGACAGCGCCGCCATCCTGCTGCACCTGGCCGAGAAGACCGGGCGCTTTCTCGGCACCCCCGGCGCGGCAGGCCGCGCCGAGATGCTGTCGTGGCTGATGCTGGCCGCCACCGGCCTGGGCCCGTTCACCGGCCAGGCCGTGCACTTCACCCACTACGCGCCCGAACCCAGGGAGTATGCGCTGCACCGCTACCTGTTCGAGGCCGAGCGCCACTGGGCGCTGTTCGATGCCCGGCTGGCCACGCGCCGCTATGTGCTCGGCGATGACGCGTACAGCATCGTCGACATGTCGCTCTGGGGCTGGTGCGGCGGCCTGCACTACCTGCTGGGCGATGCGGCGTGGGCGAAGTTCCCGAACGTCAAGCGCCACTTCGACGAACTCAATGCCCGGCCTGCGGCCATCGCTGCCATGGCCCTGGCAACGAAGCACGCCTTCAAGGCCGAACTCGATGCCGATGCCAAGGCCCAGCTGTTCCGGCACGGCGGGGTGGCCTGAGGCCACCGCCACTCACCAGACGCCTACACACTTCATCCCTTCCAAGACATGACCACAACACGCCGCTCCCTGATCTCCCTGGCCATCGCCGCATCGCTGCTCGGCCCCGGTATGGCCATCGCCCAAACCGCTGCGCCTGCAGCCCCGGCCAGCGTTCCCCCCGCAACCCAACAAGCCGGCTTCTACCGCTTCAGCGTGGGCGGCGTGCAGGTCGTCGCCCTGTCCGACGGCTCTGTGCCGCAGGACCTGCACGCCCTGCTCACCAACACGACGCCCGCGCAGACCGACAAGGCGCTGCAGCGCGGCTTCCTCGCCAACCCGGTAGAGGCCTCGATCAACGCCTACCTGGTTTATACCGGTGACCGCCTGGCCCTGGTCGACACCGGTGCCGGCGCCTTCTTCGGCCCGGGTGCGGGCGGCCAACTGGTCGCCAGCCTCAAGGCAGCGGGTGTGGATCCTGCACAGATCAACGACGTGCTGCTCACCCACATCCACACCGACCACAGCGGCGGCCTGGTCGATGCGCAGGGCCAGCGCGTCTTTCCCAACGCCACGATCCACGTGGGCAAGCCGGACCTGGACTTCTTCCTCGCCCCCGCCAACCAGCAGGGAGTGCGCGGCTACGACAAGGCCTATTTCGAGCAGGCCACCACGGCCCTGGCACCCTACGTGAAGTCAGGCCAGGTGCGCCCCTTCACCGGCGCGGTGGAATTGGTGCCCGGCATCCGCTCACGCCCCACCCCGGGCCACACGCCCGGCCACGCCTTCTTCGTGCTGCAAGGCAAGGGCAGCGAGGCGCTGGAGTTCATCGGCGACATCCTGCATGTGCAATCGGTGCAGATGCCCCGGCCCGACGTGACCATCGTCTACGACGTGGTGCCGCACGATGCCAAGGCGCAGCGCAAGCAGCAGTTCGCGCGCCTGGCCAGGGAGCGGCGCATGGTGGCTGCGGCGCACCTCCCCTACCCCGGCGTGGGCCATCTGCGCGATGAGGGCAAGGGGAAGTATGCGTTTGTGCCGGTGGACTACCGGCACCGCGCCGCAGATTGAGTTCAGAGCGCTATTCCTACTATTAGATTCAACAACTGGGCTCGAACCGTCTCAATGGTCGGCAGAAACGACAAAAAATCGCGCGAGACCATTTCGTACGTCACGCGAAAGCCCCGCAGCCGATAGCTAACAACCGCCCACGGAAATCTCTTTGTACCAGCGTAAGTTTCGCACCGGCACGATAAAATGACCGCCGTGAAAAATATTAGAAATCACTGCCCACCCTCTATTCCTCGAAAAATAGAACCTAGGCTGCTAATGCTTACCCCCAGAAAGCCGATTTAAATTGCGTGAACTGGTGCTTTTCATTTTCACATTTGCAACCGATGGATTTTGCGATTTAGACAAATCCTTGCGTTTTTGACGGGCCAAATCCAATGCGGTAGCGTCAGGTTTCTTCAGGACCTCTTCCACTTTGCCTTTCAGCTCTCTTGGGCGCCCCTTCACCACATACTCGCAATAGAGCTTTTTTATTTCCGCAGTAATTTGATCATTAAAGTGCGCCGAGTAAACAATTACTCGAGAACCATCATTCCCCTGAGATCGAACAACCCTACCAATATGTAGACCGGGATACTCATCATATGTTGAGCTTGCGGGAAATGCAGACGGCCACCCTCTAAGAGGGATATTTAAGTCAACGATATACAAACGATATCTTGAAAGTTCCACAGCTTTTACAGCCTCAAGGACATCTGTAACGACATCTACAACAAACCCTTGCCCCGACATAAAATCAACGAGCCATTCAAGGTGCTCCGGCTCATCATCTGCGATTAAAATCGAATTTTCTTTGTAAATTTTTGGTATTGTCATAATTGCCATCTTGATTTTGGTATGGTTATTCTAAACTTTGATTTTCCAGTTTTTAGGCTATGTTCAGCAGTCAAAGTCCCTTCAACCACATCAACAATAATTTTTTTACATATATATAATCCGATTCCAGATCCTTGAGCAACCTTATTTTTAGCTGATTCCGCACGATATCCAAGGTCAAATATTTTCTCTGAGTCGATGTTATTAAACCCAATGCTCAACCCCTCCAACTCAACCACCAATTCACCTTTTCGATTAACCTTCGGTTCTATCATAATAGTCTGATTTCCCTGACCATATTTCAACCAATTATCAAACAGGTTCAAAAAAACCTGTTTCAATAGCTCCGGCCTTACAGAAACGCGGTACTGAGTTGCATCAATCAGCTCTATAAAAATGCCACGCTTCCCTGCGACTATTTGAAAAAATTGAAGAGCTTCAATTATCACTTGAGACAGTATGCTAGTACCACCTTGCCGGGGAGGTCGCAAAGACTCTTTTCCGGAAGTTTCAAAAAAGAAGTCTGATAAATACGCAAGATTTCGGATAAGCGTAACACACTGCTCCAACTGAGCTCGCGATGCATTTATTTTTTGCGATACAGCAGCCCCGCTATAAGTACCATCAGTAATATTATCCAAAGTTCCAATAACCCCATTAAGAGGATTGACCACCTGGTGCACAAAGTTGGCTAAAAAGAGCGGCCCGACGTCTTTTTGCTCATTAGCACTACCAGCTGACCGAGTGCTCCCCTCTTCTTCGACACCTTCATTCATATTATGCACCTTAATTTCTTTGTCGCAATTTTATAACACACCCATCGTCATAATAATCCATATCACCCCAGAGAGCAATTGAAATTAGAGTATTTCGATATCTTTCTATTAACTTAGAAAAATCTACGCCGCCTTTAATTTCACACTCCCCACTGGAAATCGGGGACACAGTGATTTGATTTTTTGACAAGGCAGCCAGATATGAAATAATAGCAATAATAGAGAGCCCATCAAGCCCATTGACAAGAGCGGAAAATACCACCCCGTCAACCTCAGATATCAAAAAATCTTCGCGTCTTGGGAAAATTTTACCAGCACTCTCCATTTGCTGCATCCTACCTTGCAACAACTCGGCAAGCGCCTGAGCTGCCTGCAGCATACGATCAGGATTATCGCCCTCGAATACCAATCGAGAATAATGACTAGATACAGACTTCGAAAGAGCAAGAGCAACAGAAAGGATCGAAGGGCCAGATATTACCGGGCCAGAATTCAATCCATACTTTAATTCCAAATCAGGGTGTTGCCGTAACTGCATAAGAATTTCATGGCCAGGCCATAGTCGTATCTGGGGTGAACGATGAGAAAGATTCCATTGCTCTACTTGTGTGATTGCCATCGGAGTAAATTTAGAGGACGTACAGAGCAACAAATACTCGGATCGAAGTGAATCCGCATACGCCAACTTAGGATGAATTGTGGGCCAATCTACAGAGCCTTTGTAGCGCTTACACTCTATAAACCATTTGCTTACAGTCTGCTCCCCTGAGAAATCTCTATGGGATGTAATGCCTTCGATATCCCTCCCCCCATCAGCCCCAGGAGTTCGCCAGCTAACATTATTCATTCCTCTCGATATTAGAATGTCAAAAATCAAATTCTCAAAATCCGACGGAGATATCGAGTAAAGGGTATTTTTTTTATTCACTTTTTTAGTAGCCACTATAACCACCTCAAATTGACAACGAATTCATTTCGACGAACACTAAGACAGTGAAAATCAGTGAATCTTCTGCACAAGGAACAACCACCGCACTAACTCCGTCCGGTTATGCACCCCGAACCGTTCAAACAGCGCATCCACATGCGTGCGCACCGTCGAGTACCCGATGCCCAACTCGGCCGCGATCTTCTTGTCGGGCCAGCCAGCGCACAGGGCCTGGGCGATTTCGCGGGCGCGGCCGTTGAGGCCCTGCCAGGGGTCGGGTGAGGCGGGTGCAGGTGCAACCGGCGCCGCATCCACAGGCCGCTCGCGCAGCCGCCGCAGCGCGCCGGTAAACGCCGGCTGCACCAGCCGCAGCAGGTCCAGCGTGTCGCGGTCGAACGGCCCGCGCTGGCGGCTGCGCCAGATGCGCAGGTCACCCAGGTTGCGCTCGCCGTCCCAGGCGAAGAGGTTCACGCCGTGGTGCAGGCCGTCGCGGGCCAGGAAGTCGTTGAAGAACTCGGTCTTCATGAGCTCCTGCTGGGGCAGTATCTGCGTGACCAGGGTGGGCGCACGGCGCTGGCGCAGCTGGTGGGTGATGGGGTCGCGGTACTGGTAGTACGCCTCGTAGGCCTGTAGGTTGGCGTCGTCCATGTGGAGGGCGGCGCGGTCGCCAAAGCGCTGGGCGGTGTCGTCCCAGGCGTAGGAGGCGAAATGGTCGGCCTGCAGCAGGGCCAGCAGGTCCTGGCCCACGGCCAGGCGCAACGATGCACTGCTGGGCAAATCGGCAGCCTCCAGCCGGCCCATCAGGCGGGACAGCATTTCGACGCGGGCGTGACTCAGGTACATGGCAGGCGAAAGAGGTGCAAGGCATGGGCACAGCAATGGTGCCGGCCCGCCCGCTACTGTAGGGAGATCACCGCCTGCATTCAAGAGCTGTGCCAGCCTGCGTACTCCCGGTTTTCCCTGCCCTTGCCGGCCCCTGGGCGCTCAGGGCGGGTGGTGCCGCGCGCAATCCGCCGGCCGCTCGCTCACCGGCACCGGGCAACGGTTGAGCTCGAACGGCGACATGGCCAGCAGTGTGGTGAGCGCGCTCGATGCCATGGTGACCAGCCAGAATGCAAAGAAGGCGACGGTGTAGACGCCCTCGCGCGACAGGGACAGCGGTTGGCCGCCAAACCAGTGCATGTCCAGCGGGTCCACAAAGGCGAAAACCAGCATCTCCAGCACGCCCGCCGTCAGAAAGGCGGGCCAGGCGATCCACATCAAGCGCTGCAGTCTCATGGGTGTGTCTCCTTCACTTGGATGCTTTGGCGCAGTCAGCGCGGCTTGTCCTGCTCGGGCGTGGCCGCATGGTTGCGGGCCTTCATGGCGGGGGACAGGCTGCCGGCCTTGTCTTCCAGCGTCTTGTTGATCTCGATGCCCTGGCGGTAGTAATCCTCGGCCACCACGGGGTCGGGGCGGGCGATGGCCAGCCACAAGGTGGCAAAGCCCGCGACGACGACAATGGCTGGGCCGGAGATGACCAGCCAGACATGGCCGAACTTCCACCAGGGAGCGGCGGTGGGTGCCGCGGCGGGCGATGCGGCGACGGAAGGGGATGGCATGGGGTACTCCTGACGGACAAGGAAATTGAAGGGGCGGCAGCGGCTGGCACACACGCTCAGCGCGGCACCAGGAACACCGACTTCTCGGCGACATGGCCCCCGCCGCCCAGGGCCTCGATCTCGAACTGCACGGGGTGCGAACCAGGCGGGGCCGAGCCATAGGGGATCTGCAGGCGCACGGCGACCCAGCGCGATTCGGCAGCGCCGATCTCGACTTCGGCCTCCGATGCCACCGTGAGCCCATCGATCCCGTGCGCGCCGATGCGGTAGCGCTGGGCGGCCTCGGTGGCGTTCATGATCTGCAGGCGGTAGATGTTCTCGAGCTGGCCACCGGCCACGATGCGCGAGAGCGCGGCGCGGTCGCGCACCACATCGACCTTGAAGGCGGTGCGCAGCGCCAGGCTGACCGTGAGCCCCACGCACAGCGCCAGCAGGATGGCACTGTAGATGAGCACGCGGGGCCGCAGCACGCGCCGCAGCATCTGCGCGCCGCTCCAGCGGGCGGCCACGGCGTTCTCGGTGGCATAGCGGATGAGGCCGCGAGGGTAGTGCATCTTGTCCATCACGGTGTTGCAGGCGTCCACGCACAGGCCGCAGCCGATGCATTCGTACTGCAGGCCGTTGCGGATGTCGATGCCCACGGGGCAGACCTGCACGCACAGGGTGCAGTCGATGCAGTCGCCCAGGCCCTTGGCCTTGTAGTCCACAGTCTTGTTGCGCGGGCCCCGGGGCTCGCCACGCGCCAGGTCGTAGCTGACGACCAGGGTGTCCTTGTCGAACATGGCGCTCTGGAAGCGCGCATACGGGCACATGTACTTGCACACCTGCTCGCGCATGAAGCCGGCATTGCCATAGGTGGCAAAGCCGTAGAACAGCACCCAGAAGATCTGCCAGCTGCCCTGCAGGGCCAGCAGTTCGCCGCCCAGCGCACGGACGGGAACGAAGTAGCCGACGAAGGTGAAGCCCGTCCACAGCGCCACGGCGAGCCACAGGAAGTGCTTGGTGGCCTTCTTGCGGATCTTCTCCCAGGTCCAGCCACCGGCATCCAGGCGCAGGCGCGCGCTGCGCTCTCCCTCCACCTGGTGCTCGATCCACATGAACATCTCGGTGTACACCGTCTGCGGGCAGGCAAAGCCGCACCACAGGCGCCCCGCCACGGCGGTGAACAGGAACAGCGACAGCGCGCTGACGATGAGCAGGCCGGTGAGATAGATGAAGTCCTGCGGGTACAGCACATAGCCGAACAGGTAAAAGCGCCGCGCCCCCAGGTCGAACAGCACCATCTGCCGCTCACCCCACTGCAGCCAGGGCACGGCGTAGAACACCAGCTGGGTGAGGGCCACCATGGCCCAACGCCAGCGCGCGAAGGTGCCGCTGATGGAGCGCGGGTAGATCTTCTTTTGCGCCTCGTACAGCG
>JAZKEE010000124.1:0-2758 GCA_040387235.1 Pseudomonadota bacterium | reverse complement strand
AGACTCCAGACATACGACGCCAGCACCTTGATCTGGGCTTCCGTCAGCTTCTCGGCCTGGGCCGGCATCTGGTTGGTCTTGCCGTTGTTGACCATGGCGGTGATGGCGGCTTCGCCCCAGCCGTGCAGCCACACGTCGTCGGTGAGGTTGGGGGCGCCCAGGGCCGCGTTGCCCTTGCCGTCCATGCCATGGCAGGCGGCGCAGGCACTGAACTTGGACTTGCCCAGCGATGCGCGCAGCGAGTCGTGCGGGCTCTTCGAAAGACTCAGCACGTAGTGCGAGAGATTGCGCACGTCCTCGGGCGAGCCCACGGCCGCCGCCATCGGTGGCATCACGCCGGTGCGGCCCTGCGCGATGGTCTCGCGGATCTTCTCGGGCGCACCGCCGTGCAGCCAGTCGGCATCGGCCAGGTTGGGAAAGCCCTTGCTGCCGCGCGCATCGGAGCCGTGGCATTGCGCACAGTTGTTCATGAACAGGCGCTCGCCGATGGCGTGGGCCTGCGGGTCGCGCGCCATGTCCTCGGGCGCCATGTCGGCAAAGCGCGCGTACAGCGGGGCCAGCTCGGCCCGGGCCTTGTCCATCTCGTTCTGGTACTCGCCCAGCTGCGTCCAGCCGAGCTTGCCGGCGAACGTGCCCAGGCCCGGGTAGGCAGCCAGGTAGGCCAGGCCGAAGACGATGGTGATCACGAACATCCACACCCACCAGCGCGGCAGGGGGTTGTTCATCTCCACCAGGTCTTCGTCCCAGACGTGGCCGGTGGTGTTGTCTGCGTTGGCCACGACCTTCTTGCGGCCGGCCATCCACAGCAGCAGGCCGCAGGCGACGATGCCGCCCAGGGTCACGGCGGTCACGAAGACCGACCAGAAATTGCTGGTGAAGTCACTCATGGGGTGCTCTCTCGTTCATGTTGTTGTCGTCGTTCGGGTGGCAGCAGGTGCCGCTCATTCGTGCTCGAAGGGCACGCGGCCCGCTTCGTCGAAGCGGTCCTTGTTGCTGCCCAGGTAGGCCCAGACCCAGATGCCGACAAAGCAGGCCAACGAGGCCAGGGTGGCCACGATGCGCATGGTGGTGATGTCCATTGCTATCTCCCAGAATGTGGTGTTACTTAGAGCGGGGAAAAAACCCAGCGAAGCGGTTCTGGCTAGGCGCTGCGTCGCAGGCAGTACGGGTAGTACGACAAGACGCGGCAACGACGCCAGAAGAGTTTTTTAGCCGCTCTTACTTCAGCGCGCGCCCCATGACCTGCAGGTAGGCCACCAGGGCATCCATCTCGGTCTTGCCCTCGAGCTCGGCGGCGGCGTCGGCGATCTGCCCATCGGTGTAGGGCACGCCCACGGTGCGCAGGGCCTTCATGCGGGGCGCGGCCACGGCGGGGTCGACGGCCGTCTTCTCCAGCCAGGGGTAGGCGGGCATGTTCGACTCGGGCACCACGTCGCGCGGGTTGGTCAGGTGGATGCGGTGCCACTCGTCGCTGTACTTGCCGCCCACGCGGTGCAGGTCGGGGCCGGTGCGCTTGCTGCCCCACTGGAAGGGGTGGTCGTAGACGAACTCGCCAGCCACCGAGTAGTGGCCGTAGCGCAGCGTCTCGGCGCGGAAGGGGCGGATCATCTGCGAGTGGCAGTTGTAGCAGCCCTCGCGGATGTAGATATCGCGGCCGATCAACTGCGTGGCGGTGTAGGGCTCCACGCCCTTGACGGCCTCGGTGGTGGACTTCTGGAAGAACAGCGGCACGATCTCCACCAGGCCGCCGATGGCGATCACCAGCAGGATCAGCACGATCATCAAGAAGTTGTTGGTCTCCACCTTCTCGTGGCTGAAGCCGGTGGGGGTAGTGGCGGGGGTCTTGTTGTCAGACATGGGTGAAAGCTCTCCGTACGTGCTGCTCAGGCGTGGGCAGCGTGCACTGCAGGGATGGCGACCTTGACCGAGCGGCCGGCGATGGCAGTGGCCCAGGTGTTCCAGGCCATGACCACCATGCCGCCCAGGTACAAGAGGCCGCCGAGCAGGCGCACCACGTAGAAGGGGTAGGTGGCCTTGACGCTCTCGACGAAGGTGTAGGTGAGGGTGCCGTCGGGGTTGACTGCGCGCCACATCAGGCCCTGCATGACCCCGGCGATCCACATCGCGGCGATGTACAGCACGATGCCCACGGTGGCCATCCAGAAGTGCAGCTCGATGGCCGGCACGGAGTGCATCTTTTCGCGGCCGAACAGGCGGGGGATCAGGTAGTACAGCGAGCCCATGGAGATCAGGCCCACCCAGCCCAGGGCGCCCGAGTGCACGTGGCCCACGGTCCAGTCGGTGTAGTGGCTCAGGGCGTTGACGGTCTTGATGGACATCATCGGGCCCTCGAAGGTGGACATGCCGTAGAAAGACAGCGACACGATCAGAAAGCGCAGGATGGGGTCGTCACGCAGCTTGTGCCAGGCGCCCGACAGGGTCATCACGCCGTTGATCATGCCGCCCCAGCTGGGCGCCAGCAGGATCAGCGAGAACACCATGCCCACCGATTGCGTCCAGTCGGGCAGCGCGGTGTAGTGCAGGTGGTGCGGGCCGGCCCACATGTAGGTGAAGATCAGTGCCCAGAAGTGCACGATGGACAGGCGGTAGCTGTACACCGGGCGGCCGGCCTGCTTGGGGATGAAGTAGTACATCATCCCGAGGAAGCCTGCGGTGAGGAAGAAGCCCACCGCGTTGTGGCCATACCACCACTGCACCATGGCGTCCTGCACGCCGGCGTAGGCCGAGTAGCTCTTCA
>JAZKEE010000123.1:0-46993 GCA_040387235.1 Pseudomonadota bacterium | reverse complement strand
GCGTTGGACAGCTGCCAGGTGCGCGGCGCCTGGATCTCCTGGCGCGTGGCCATGCGGTACAGCACGTCGAGCACGCCGCCGTGGGCCACCATCAGCACCTGCTCGCCGGGGTGCTTTTCGGCCAGCGCGAACACCGTGCGCTCGATGCGCTCACGCAGCATGACCAGCGATTCGCCGCCCTCGGGCACGTACTCGGGGTCACGCTTGCGCCAGCGCCGCGCGTCCTCGGGCATCTCGGCCTCGATCTCGGCGAAGGTGCGGCCCTGGAAATGGCCGAAGCTGCGCTCGCGCAGGCCGGTTTCGGGCGTGATGGGTGCGCCCGTGGCATCGGCCACGGCCTGGGCAGTGGCATAGGCGCGTTGCAGGTCGCTGGCGTAGATGGCATCGATGGGCTCGCCGGCCAGGGCCTGCGCCAACTGCTGCGCCTGCCACTGGCCGGTCTCGTTCAGGGGAATGTCCAGGTGGCCCTGGATGCGGGTGTCTACGTTCCAGGCGGTTTCGCCATGGCGTACGGCAATGATTCGGGTGGCTTGCATTCAGGTGGGATCAGGGTGGAGGTGCGAAGGGGATGCGCACCTGGCGTGGGCCGCCGGAGGGCTTGGGGAAGCCGGTAAGTGCCGCATCGAACAGGATGCCGAACACGGCGGGGTCGGCCACCCAGACGTCCTCGTGCACGGCCGAGGTTTCGTAGACGCTGGCCTGCGTGGCCGCGTCGCGCATCACCAGGCTAACGGCACGGCGGTGCAGAGGCGTGGGCTCGCCCATGCGCCACAGGCCGCCGACCCCCCAACTGCGGCCATGCCAGCCGCCATAGCCCCAGCCTCCGTAGGCGCCGTAGAAACCAGGGGGCCTATAGGGCCCATAGGGCAAATAGGGGTCGTAGCGCGGCACCGTGCCGGCCTGCACGCCGATCTGCACCAGCAGCTTCGGCGCGGCATCGTCGCGCTGCAGGCCGGCGCGGGCCAGCGACTGCTCGGCCAGCGCGGCAATGGCGTCGAACGCCGGGGTCTGCTGCGAGGGCAGGCGGTCGATGCGGTAGGTGGCCGGGCTGGGCACGGCGGCCAGGGTGGAGAAGCTCTGCACCTGGCCTTCCACCACGCGGGTGGTGCTGCAGCCGGCCAGGGTGGCCACTGCTGCGCACAGCAGCAGGGCGGGAATCCAGCGACGGGTCATGGTTGTCTCCAGGGATGGGGTCAATCCACCTTGGAGTGTGCTCCTGCCGCCGAGGTTCACGACAGCTGCACCACCTGCACACCTGGTAACG
The DNA here is from genome assembly GCA_040387235.1 of Pseudomonadota bacterium. Taxonomy (GTDB): domain Bacteria; phylum Pseudomonadota; class Gammaproteobacteria; order Burkholderiales; family Burkholderiaceae_C; genus Acidovorax. The sequence continues at coordinate 45,729 of JAZKEE010000123.1, read as the reverse complement.
ACGGGCTGGGGGCCGAAAACTCTTCCTTGTCGAAGGCCTTGTCGCCGTCGTCGCTGGCCACACCGGTGGCGCGCGCGTTCTTGAAATCGTACTGGCTGCCGTCCAGCAGGTGCGAGGGCACCACGTTCTGCAGTGCGTTGAACATGTTCTCCACGCGGCCGGGGAATTTCTTCTCCCACTCGCGCAGCATCTCGCCCACCTGCTTGCGCTGCAGGTTCTCCTGGCTGCCGCACAGGTTGCAGGGGATGATGGGGAAGTTGCGCTGCGCGGCCCAGCGCGTGGTGTCCTTCTCGGTCACGTAGGCCAGCGGGCGGATCACCACGTGGCGGCCGTCGTCGCTGACCAGCTTGGGCGGCATGCTCTTCATCTTGCCGCCGAAGAACATGTTGAGCAGCAGGGTCTGCAGAATGTCGTCGCGGTGGTGGCCCAGCGCGATCTTGGTGCAGCCCAGCTCGTCGGCCACGCGGTACAGGATGCCCCGGCGCAGGCGGCTGCACAGGCTGCAGGTGGTCTTGCCCTCGGGGATCAGGCGCTTGACGATGCTGTAGGTGTCTTCGTTCTCGATGTGGAAGGGCACGCCCGTGCTTGCCAGGTACTCGGGCAGCACGTGCTCGGGAAAGCCGGGCTGCTTCTGGTCCAGGTTCACGGCCACCAGGTCGAAGTGGATGGGCGCACGCGCCTTGAGCTTTTGCAGGATGTCCAGCAGGGCATAGCTGTCCTTGCCGCCGGACATGCAGACCATGACCTTGTCGCCCTCTTCGATCATGTTGAAGTCGACGATGGCCTTGCCGACCTCGCGGCACAGGCGCTTTTCGAGCTTGTGCGCCTCGCGTTCGATCTTCAGGCGCGCAGGGCCCGATGCAGCCGCGGCCGCATCGGGGCCGGTGTCTGCCACTTCGGGGGGCTCGGCGGTCCAGCCGGCCCGTTGGGGTTCGTTCATCACTGCGCTCATGGAAGGGGCTCTGGGGTCTGGTGAAAGCGATGCCCGCCGGGCGCCCGGACAGGGTGCGCACGCGCTGGGGCCAAAAAAGACGGAATTAGCCCCCAATTGTCGGTGAAACTGCCCGCCCATGGTCTGGGGTGGGCTCTCCAGTACAGGCGCGGCCTTGGCAGACGGGCTATTTTCCCGGTTCCGCAGGTTCTCCGCCAGGGAGTTCGCCGGTCCCAGGTTCGGCCCCTGCCTGTTGTCCGAGCCACAGCCGCATGTCCCGCTTGCCCTTGGCATTGGCCTTGCGCCAGGCCTCGCGTGCCAGTGCCAGGAAGCGCTCCTCGGCAGGATCTGGGTGCTCTGCCGCGTGCACTGCGTCCAGCCAGCCGATGTCTACGCGCGAATGGCGCTCGATCTGGCGTGCCAGCGTGTCGCCGATGGGGCGCGAGCTCTTGATCTGGCTCCACATGCTGGGCGATATCTCCAGCGAGGCGGCATACGCCTGGTCCAGGCCCTTGGCAGGCTTGCCCGCGGCGACCTCGGCTTCGAGGAAAAGGCGGTGCAGTGCCAGCACGTTGGTGCGGCGGATGACGGTGAGGGGAGGCAGAGTCACAGAAGAAAAACAACAAACGCAGAAAAAAGATTGTGCAGGGTGTTGACGGGTAAGTAAAGACTATTTACAGTCCATTCCCATCAGGACTCCCTGTCCCCCCTGAATTCACCACCGAACCGACCCACCGCCGAAAGACCACCGTGAACGCCAGCCGCACCGCCATCCTCCACCGCTCCCGCCAGGGCGCCGTGGCCGTGCGCGGGGCGTTGAGTGCGCGCACGTTGTCGTCCATGCCGTCCCATGCGAAACGACTGCCATCGCAGCAGCGCACATCGTATTTGCAGGGCAATGGCAGCCAGCCTCAGTGGCTGGGCAATGGTTTCGAGGATACCGCTCCACACCCGGGCGGAGGTTGCAGCGCAGGGCAATAGCCCACAAGCGCTCTCCCTCCCGATCTCTTGATCAAGAGGCCCGGCAACCAGGTGGTTCCGGGCCTTTTTCATTGCCGGCCGCATTTCTTAAATCCCCTTCTTTTCCCGCAGCGCCAGCCGCTGCCTCCGCGGGCATCGACCCATCGGGGACCCCGGTTCTTTAACAGTTTGCTGCAGACGGCTTGGCTCCACGGGAGCAATGGCCGGCCTGCTTATCGAAACAGAGGGAAGGGGGTGCACCGCGCCCCATCCAACCCCTCTCCATTTCGGGTGTGCCTTTGCTTTTTACCGCCGGACCCGGCCGCATGCGCGGCCCGGCGGGATGTGCTGGGATTGATCACCCAGTGCAGCGACGTGCATGCGCAGTTACTTCGGAACTGTGGTCGCGTGAAGACACAACCGAAATGGAGATGCGCTCCGGCAGGAGTGCCTGATATTTCGTTTTTCGCTTTCTACGCGTGTAGCTCAACCGGCAGAGCACCGGCCTCCAAATCCGACGGTTGAGGGTTCGACTCCTTCCGCGCGTGCCAATCTTTTTCCTGGCCATGGCCAGGCGTGCCGTAGCAGCCCTGTCGGATTGGGGCGCCTGGTCTTCGTGCCAGGGATTGCAGGTTCGACTCCTGTCTGCGGCGCCCTCCCTTTCCCCCTTTTTTCCTTCTGTTGACCGGTCGCCAAGTGGTAAGGCAGCGGATTTTGATTCCGCCATTCGGAGGTTCGATCCCTCCCCGGTCTGCCCTTTTTCCCTTCACCAACCCCCCTCATTTCTATTCACCACACCGCTTTCCAGGAGACCACCATGGCCACCCCTATCCAGATCACTTTCGGCGCCCGGCAGCGGCGCCGCCCCGGCCTCATCGCAGGCTGGGTTGCACGCCTGGCCCTCGTGCGTGCGCGCGCTCAGCGTGGCGCCAGTGCGGCGGCGGCCGCCCGCCGCCTGGAGCATCTCGACCTCGACCAGCGCGTGCGCGAGGTCGGCGAGTGGTAGCGGCGTGCGCGCTCGTGCGCCCGCTGCCTGTCCCGCCGCATCCACCAAGGCCTCCATCAATTGCCGATGGACGGCCCCATCTGCCATTGACTGACTGTTGTTGAAACGGGGCGTGCGCTTGGCTGGGCGGCTGCGCCCTCCATTGCCAAGCAAGAAAGGAAGCACCCATGCCCCGCACCGAACCCGAAACCCTTTGCCGAAAGCCCCAGGCGCCCGCGCCCCGCGTGCTGCAGCTGGACCTGCAGGGCACGCCCCAGTCGTGGATGCCGCTCGAGCAGGCCGCCGTGCACTACGCCAGCGGCGCCATCGCCTGGGATGCCGGCCTCGACGCCCTGGCCACATTGCGTGGCGGGCACAACGCGGCGACGGGCCGGCAGTCGGTGCTTCAGATCGCGCCCATCATCGCCCTGCGTGGCGTGTCCCGGATCAACCTCTTTGACGTGGTGCCCGGGCTCACCAAGCGCCGCTTGCTGCGCCGTGACCGCTATACCTGCGCCTACTGCGGCGGCATCTTCGGCGAAGAGGTTCTGCAATGCGAGCACATCGTGCCGCAGTCGCGCGGTGGCGCCACCTCCTGGACCAACCTCGTGGCGGCCTGTGCTGGCTGCAATGGCTACAAGGCCGACTGCCTGCCCGAGGAGGCCGGCATGCGCCTCTTGTACCTGCCCTACGTGCCCAGCCGCTACGAGTCCTTCCTGCTCGACGGGCGCAACGTGCGCGCGGACGTGCACGAATGGCTGGCGAAGAGGCTGCCCCGCAACTCCAGGCTCCATTGAGGAAACCTGGAGTTAGGATGGTGCCTTCCAACTACCGATGAGGGAGCTGCCATGAAACCACTCGTGCTCTGTGCCTGTGTCCTGGCCCTGCATGCCGCGCCCGCGCTCGCCGCGGATGCCTCGCCCGCCTGCGCCGCCAAGCAGGCGCGCATCGAATCGCAACTGGCGGAGGCCACCGCGCAAAGGCGCAACCGCGAGGTCGCGGGGCTCAAGCAGGCCTTGCGCGGCAACAAGGCGCATTGCACCGATGCCTGGCTGGCCAAGGAGCGCGATGCGCAGATCCGCCAGGCCACGAAGAAGGTGGCCGAGCGCGAGAAAAGCCTGGCCGCAGCGGAGAAGAAGGGCGATGCCAAGAAGATCGCTGCGCGCAAGGCCAAGCTCGATGAGGCCCAGAAGGCGCTGGCCGAGGCACAAAGGCCTGTCATGTAATTCATGGGATTGCAACGCAAAGGGCCGTGGTCGAAGACTGCGGCCCTTTTTTTTGCCCCGCCCCAGGCGACTGGTCAGCGGGGGATTCCCGTCACCGTGGCCGGCAGGGGGCTCTGGACTGCTCTCCTGAAGATGGACGGCGATACCCCTGTATGCTCCTTGAAGAAGCGCGAGAAGTTGCTGGGAGCCGAGAAACCCAGATCCAGGGCCACCTCGGTGAGTGCGCCACCCTCGGCAACGCGGCGCATGGCCTCCTCCACCTTCACCGCGCTCCAGAAGACCTGGGGCGTGGTGTTGAGCTGATCGCGAAAGAGCGCAAAAAAATGCGCTCTGGACAGACCCACCGATGCAGCGATTTCATCCACCGTGGCTTTCTCGGCGACATTGCTTCTCATGTGTGCAATCGCAGTACGCAGGCGATGGTCGGTGGAAATTCCCAGCCCCGTGCGCTGGCCGCCGGGTAGAACATTCGAGGAATCGATGGCTGCTTCCAGAAGCCGCTCGACCTCATCATCGACAGAATCCCGTGCATCACCCGCAGAGATGATCAGGTCCAGCACACGCCAGCAGGACTGGCGCAATGCCGCATCGATGGGGATGTGCGGAGATGGCAGGCGAAACTTGCGGCCGCGCAGATGCTCACGCTGCGCCAGCCACTCGCTCGAAATCATGAACGCCAGAAACAGGCACGAGCCACTGTCGTCCAGGAGTTCCATGTCGTGGGACTCGAAAGCATTGGCACCCAGGGCGACATCCTCGCTGTAGTAAACGGTCGCCGATCCGACGCGTGCACGGGCCCTGGCGCCGCCCAGCCAGAACGCGATCTGGGTCTCGGAATGGGCATGTGCCACGAGATTCGCGTGCAGCTCCAGAACGATGGCCGTTCCAAAGGCACCTTCGTGCAGTGCATAAGCCTCGGCCATTTTTCCGGTTCCTTTCTTGTCCACGGGCCGGATTATTGCGACCGACCCCTGGGAAAGGACCTGGTAGCGCGGGTAAGTCCCTAGCACTTCGCCAGACTGTTTGATATGCCACCGGATCCAGCGATAAGCGCTGCCCGGGCGGGTTGCCTAAAGTTCAAGCACACGCCGCACAGAGCGCTTCAAGCGGCCTGCCTAGTGCGTGAGTGTCAACAGAACAGGAGCCCCAAAATGCGCATTGCAACCTACCTTGCCGGTGGCCGACGATCCGTCGGCCTTGTGTCCACCGACGGACAGACCATTTCCCCACTGAACCTGAGCCAGGAGCAGGCCCGCAAGGGGGTGCTCGGCATCATCGAAATTCTGGCCGCAGGGGGCAAGCTGCCCGAGGCCCTCGGCGCCCCCGTCGCGGTGGCGCAGGTGCAGCTGGATGCGCCCATCCCCGAGCCGCGCCGCAACGTCTGGTGCGTGGGGCGCAACTACCACGCGCACGCCAAGGAACTTTCCGCATCCGTGTTCAAGGGCAACAGCGCAAAGACCGATGAATGGCCCATTGTCTTCACCAAGGTGCCCGAGTGCGTCGTCGGCCCGCATGACAAGGTGCTGGTGCCCAGCGATATCTCTACGCAGATCGATTACGAAGCGGAGCTTGCGGTCGTGATCGGCAAGGGGGGCAAGAACATCGCGCGCGCTGCGGCGCTCAACCATGTGTTCGGCTACACGGTGGTGAACGACGTGACCGCCCGCGACGTGCAGATGCGCCATGGCCAGTGGGACATGGGCAAGTCGTTCGACACGTTCTGCCCCATGGGGCCTTGGATCGTCACCGCCGATGAATTCGACGGAACGAAGACCCGTGTTCGCTGCTGGGTCAATGGCGAATTGCGCCAGGATGGCCCTACCGAGAACATGATCTTCGACATTCCGACGCTGATCGAAACCATCTCGCGCGGCATCACGCTGTATCCCGGGGACATCATCGCGACCGGCACGCCCGCTGGCGTCGGCATGGGCATGGCCCCGCCGCGCTATCTGGTGGCGGGCGACATCGTGCGCGTCGAGATCGATGGGCTGGGCGCCATCGAAAACGAGTTCGTTTGAGGTTGCCAATGGGCACCCAGACACTCCATGGCCTGACCGTCGAAGTCGACGGCGAAGGCGAGGAACTTCTGTGCATTCACGGCCTCGGCGGCTGCTCCAATACCTGGACCCCGCTGATGCCTGCGTTTTCGGGGTTCAAGGTGATCCGCCCCGACCTGCCGGGCAGTGGACGCTCGCCCTTGCTGAACGATGCGCTCTCCATTGAGCGGTTTGCCTTCGCGCTGGAAGGACTTCTCGAGGAGCTTTCGGTAAGCGCTGTCCACCTCGTTGCGCACTCGTTGGGCACGGTGGTGGCACAGCATCTTGCGGTACGTGCCAAGGTCCAGGTCAGATCGCTGGTTCTGCTGGGGCCTTTGGTGGCACCGCCAGAAGCTGCGCGGGCCCCCATTGCCGCACGTGCCCAGCTTGCGCGCAGCGGCATCGGCGGGATGCAGGAAATCGCAGATGCCATTGTGAAGGGCGCGACGTCAAAGGAAACCAAAGAGCAACAGCCCGCAGTGCTGGCCCTGGTGCGCGAGATCGTGATGCGCCAGTCGCCCGAGGGCTACGCGCAAAGCTGCGAAGCCCTGGCCGCTGCGCAGTCGGCCGAGGTCGAGCGCATCGCCGTGCCCACGCTCCTGGTCACGGGTGACCAGGATGCCGTTGCGCCGCCAGCAAATGTCGCTGCCATGGCGCAGCGGATTCCTGGGTCCCGCCAGGTCGTCGTCGATGGGTGCGGGCATTGGACGACTTTCGAAAAGCCGCAGCGCTGCATGCAGGAGCTCGGGCAGTTCTACGCATCCATCCGCTGATCCCATTCAATTGCTTCATCAACACATCCGGTCGAGACAGGCCGCAGGAGACAAGACATGAACCGCATTGCATTCACCAACGTGTCGATTTTCGATGGTACCGGCGCTCCCACGTTCAACGGCGAAGTCCTGGTGGAGGGGAAACGCATCACCCAGGTTGCGCGGTTTCCAGAGCGCGTGAACCAGGAAGGCGCTCGCGTGATCGACGGCAAGGGCCGCTTTCTGATGCCTGGCATGACGGAGGCGCACACGCATTTCTCATGGAATGACCAGCCATCGCTGGCCGCCATCCAGTTCATGCCGCCGGAAGAGCACATGCTGTGGTGTGTACGGGTGGCCAAGAGATACCTGGACATGGGTTGGACATCGGCCATCGGCGCTGCGGCGGCGAAGCCGCGGCTGGACGTGGTCCTGCGCAATGCGATCGATGCAGGCGAGTTCCCGGGGCCGCGCTACCTGGCCGGCAGCCAGGAGATCACCACCATCGGCGCACTGGGCGACAACACCTTGCCGCACATGAAGTTCGAAGAACTGAGCTTCGGCAGTGTTTGCAGCGGCCCCGAAGAGATACGTCGGTCTGCGCGCACGTTCATCAAGTACGGCGTCGATCACCTCAAGATCAATCTGTCAGGCGAATACATCGCCGGCCTTCCCGCCGAGATGTCACCGTTTGCGGAAGAGGAGGTGGCGATGCTGGCGCAGGAGGCCAAGCGCTACGGCAAGCGCATGGCTGCGCACGCACGCTCCAGTGAGTCGGTCAAGCAGTGCGTGCGCCATGGCATCGAAATGGTCTACCACGCCAGTTTTTGCCGATGAAGAAGCGCTCGACATGCTGGAGGCCGCAAAAGACAGGCATTTCGTGGCGCCCGGTATCGGCTGGCTGATCCGCACCACCTACAACGCGGCCGAGTACGGCATCACCGAGTCGGTCGCAACGACCATGGGCTACAAGCGGGAGCTGGAGATTGCCTCGGACTCGCTGCGCAAGATGCACCAACGCGGCATCCGCATCCTGCCCGGTGGCGACTACGGATTTGCCTGGATGCCCCATGGCACCAATGCCAACGACCTGCAGTACTTCGTGGACTACATCGGCATGACACCGGCGGAGGCCTTGCGCTCCGCCACCAGCCTGGGCGGCCAGATCATGCAACGGCCGGACGAACTGGGCCAGCTCAAGGCGGGTTTCCTGGCCGACATCGTGCTTGTCGATGGAGACCCCCTGAAGGATCTGGCGCTGCTCACCGATCCTGCACGCATCAACCTGGTCATGAAGGATGGTGCCATTCACAAGGACTGTGCGACACCGGTGCCTGCCCAGGCGGCACTGCACCTGCCCGGCGCGGACTTTCCGCTTCAGGAAGAAGGGGTGCGAGAGGCCATCGCGGCCGAGGTGGCCTGAAAGCGCTGGCACGGGCTGAAGGAGCCGGGGCCTTTGGGCCATCGGTACATTCGCGGTGACTCAGGTTGGTGGATGTCTCAGGGGCGGGGCCGGCCAGGGGCCGACAGCGCAGTCACCACTGCCCGGTCTCGATCCGTATCGCCACTTCGCAGTCGTCGAAGATCTCCAGCTTGGCGATCTTCACGCGCACGCCCAGCACGCCGGGCAATTGCATCAGGCGGTTGGCGAGCTTGCCGATCAGGCTTTCGAGCAGGTTCACGTGCTCGGCGCGGCACTCGTCGATGATGATCTGGCGCACCTTGCGGTAGTCCAGCACGTGCAGGATGTCGTCGTCGCGCGGCGTCAGCGGCTGGGCGCCCAGGCTCAGCTCGGCGTCCACCTGGATGGGCTGGGGGGCGGTCTTCTCGTGCGAGAGGATGCCCAGGTTGGCGTCGAAGCGCAAACCGCTGAGCGTGAGGATCTGAGTGCCTGTGGCAAGGGTGGTCGTCATGGGTGTTCCTGCGTGGGCGGGGGGGCTCACATCAACGAGAAGTCGCGCTCGAATTTCATCAGGTGCTGGCCGCCATCCACCATCAGCGTGGTGCCGGTGATGGAGCGGTTCTCCAGCGCAAAGCGCACGGTGGCGGCCACGTCCTCGGGGGTGGAAGAGCGGCCCAGCGGGCTCAGGGCGTGCAGCTGGGCGAATTTTTCGTCGCTGAGCATGTGGCTCGTGAGCGTGAGGCCCGGGGCCACGCCCACCACCCGCACCCGTGGCGCCAGCGCCAGCGCCAGCATGGTGCCGGCAGCTTCCAGCGCCGCCTTGGACAGCGTGTAGCTCATGAAGTCGGGGTTCTGGTTCCACAGCTTCTGGTCGAGCAGGTTGACCACGGCGCCCTGCGCATCGGCATCGCCGGCCGCCGCGCGGGCCTGCAGGTGCTCGTGCAGGGCCTGGGCCAGCAGCACCGGGGCGCCTGCATTGCTGCGCAGATGCTTCTCCAGGCTGGCAAAGCCCAGCGTGGCGGCGTTGTCGTGCTCGAACAGCGAGGCGTTGTTGACCACCGCATCGAGCGCGCCGAAGCGCTCGACCACGCTCGGCACCAAGGCACGCACGGCAGCCTCATCATCGAAGTCGCCATCGAAATGCGCGCTCTGGCCCGAGGACAGGCGTGCGCACTCGGCCGCCGTGTCGATCGCCTCCTGCTCGGAGCTGCGGTAGTGCACGGCCACCTGCCAGCCGCCGGCCGCCAGCGCCAGCGCAATGCTGCGGCCCAGGCGCCTGGCGGCGCCGGTGACGAGCACGGTACGTGGGCGGGGTGAAGAAGGCATGAGGGACAATGCGGGCCGTGAAGAAAACACCCGACAGTTTAACGACCGCCCTTATGGCGCACATTGCCGATGCCATTGCCGCCGCTGGCGGCTGGATTGGCTTCGACCAATTCATGGCGCTGGCTCTGTACACGCCCGGCCTGGGCTACTACGCCAACGACTCCGCCAAGTTCGGCCTGCTGCCCGAATCGGGCAGCGACTTCGTGACCGCGCCCGAGCTCACGCCCCTGTTCGGTCAGACCCTGGCCGTGCAGGTGGGCGAGGCCTTCGAGCGCACCGGCACCAGCCAGGTCTGGGAGTTCGGGGCCGGCTCGGGTGCGCTGGCGCTGCAACTGCTCGATACCTTGGGCGAGCGCGTGCAGCGCTACACCATCGTCGATCTTTCGGGCAGCCTGCGTGCGCGCCAGCAGACCTTGCTGGCAGCGCACGCGCACAAGGTGCAGTGGGTCGATGCGCTGCCCGATCGCTTTGAGGGCGTGGTGGTGGGCAACGAGGTGCTTGACGCCATGCCCGTCAAGCTTCTGGCCCGCCATGGCGGCCAGCACGGGGGCGTGTGGCACGAGCGCGGCGTGGCGCTGCACGACGGCGCCTTCACCTGGGCCGATCAGGCCACCGACCTGCGCCCGCCGGTAGAGGTGGAGGGCCCGCAGGACTACCTGACCGAGATCCACCCCCAGGGCGAGGGATTCATCCGCATGCTCGCCGACCGCCTGCAGCGCGGCGCGGCCTTCCTGCTGGACTATGGTTTTGGCGAGAGTGAGTACTACCACCCGCAGCGCCACATGGGCACCGTGATGTGCCACCAGGGCCATCTGTCCGACAGCGACCCGCTGGTGGAGGTCGGCCGCAAGGACATCACCGCCCACGTCAACTTCACCGCCATGGCGCTGGCCGCGCAGGAGGCCGGCCTGCAGGTGCTGGGCTACACCACGCAGGCGCACTTCCTCATCAACTGCGGGCTGGCCCAGCGCATGGTGGAGTTGCCCCCGCTGGAGCGCGCCACCGCCGCCAAGCTCATCATGGAGCATGAGATGGGCGAGCTGTTCAAGGTCATCGCCCTGGGTGCTGGCGAGGCCTGGGAGCCTGTGGGCTTCTCACAAGGGGACCGTTCACACCGTCTCTGAGAAGGCGGCTCAGTTCAGGCGCGCACCACTTGTGGCATCGAACAGATGCGCCTGCGCCGCCACGGGCCGCAGCCACAGCGCATCGCCTGGCCGCACGTCGATGCGGTCGCGGAAGGCCGCCAGGATGTCGTGTCCGCCTTCCAGCCGCACGGCGACCTGCGTCTCCGATCCCGTTGGCTCCACCACCCTGACCTGGGCGGGAAGTCCGTCGCCACGGGCCTCCAGCGCGAAATGCTCGGGGCGCGCGCCGTAGAGCACGCTGTCGCCGTGGCGCCCCTGGGGGGCCTGGGCCAGCGGCAGGTGCAGGCCATCGTCGGTCACCACACGTGCCGTGCCGTCCAGGTGCAGCCGGCCGGGGATGAAGTTCATCGCCGGAGAGCCGATGAAACCCGCCACGAAGGCATTGGCGGGCCGGTCGTACAGCTCCAGTGGCGCACCCACTTGCTCCACCACCCCGTCCTTGAGCACCACAATGCGGTCGGCCAGCGTCATGGCCTCCACCTGGTCGTGCGTGACGTAGACGGTGGTGGTGCCCAGGCGCTGGTGCAGGGCCTTGATCTCGGTGCGTACCTGCGCGCGCAGCTTGGCGTCGAGGTTGGACAGCGGCTCGTCGAACAAAAAGGCATCGGGCTGGCGCACGATGGCGCGGCCCATGGCCACGCGCTGCCGCTGCCCGCCCGAGAGCTGGCGCGGCGTGCGGTCCAGCAGTTTTTCAAGGCCCAGGATGGCCGCCACTTCATCCACCCGGCGCTGAATCTGGGCCTTGTCTTCGCCCTGCAGCTTGAGCGAGAAGCCCAGGTTCTGCGCCACCGTCATGTGTGGGTAGAGCGCGTAGTTCTGGAACACCATGGCGATGTTGCGGTCCTTGGGCGCCACGTCGTTGATCAGGCGCCCGCCCAGGCGGATCTCGCCGCTGCTGATGGCTTCGAGCCCCGCGATGGCGCGCAGCAGCGTGGACTTGCCGCAGCCCGAGGGGCCGACCAGGGCGACGAATTCGCCGTCCTGGATGGCTATGTCCACACCGTGGATCACCGGCGTGGCGCCGTAGTGCTTGACGATCTGGTGAAGGGATAGTGCTGCCATGTCAGTCAGTCTTTCACGCCGCCGGCCGTGAGGCCGCGGACGAGGTAGGTGCGCACCAGCACCGTGAAGATCACCACCGGAAACATCACCAGCGTGCCGCTGGCGGCGATCTTGGTCCACTCCCAGCCTTCGTACTGCAGGAAGTTGACGATGGCCACGGGTGCGGTGATGGCGTTGGTGCGCGTGAGGATGAGGGCGTAGAAGAAATCGTTCCACGAGAAGATGAAGCACAGCACGGCCGTGGCCGCCAACCCGGGCGACGCCAGCGGCAGCGTGATGCGCCAGAACGCCTGCCATACGCCGCAGCCGTCGATGTAGGCCGCCTCTTCGAGGGCCGTGGGCACGGCCTCGAAGAAGGTCTGCATGAGCCAGATCACGATGGCCAGGTTGAACGTGAGGTAGACGATGGCCAGGCCGGCAATCGTGTCCTGCAGGCCCAGCCAGCGGTAGGCCAGGAAGAACGGGATGGTGAAGGCGATCGGCGGCGCCATGCGTGTCACCAGGATCCACAGCGCCACATGGCGCCGCCCCCTGAACTGCCAGCGCGTGAGTGCATAGGCCGCCGGCACCCCGATCAGCAGCGACAGCGCGGTGGACAGGGTGCTCACCGCCAGGCTGTTCCAGAACGACTTGAGGAAATTGCCCTGCAGCAGGCTGCGAAAGCCTTCCAGCGTGGGCACGAAGAGCAGGCTGTCCTCGAAGATCTCCGCTCCGGGCTTGAAGGCCAGTTGCACCAGCCACAGGAAGGGAAACATCACCACCAGCAGCAAGGCGATGGCCACCAGGCCCCGGGCATGGCGGCGCAGCCAGCCGGCGCGGCGCGCACCGGGTACGGGCAGTGCAGCGGCGGGCGCGGTGAGCGATGCCGGCAGGGTCAGGGTGGCGTCAGCGCTTGTCATGGTCGTTCCATCCGAGTCGGCCCACCAGCCAACTGAGCGCGAACACGCCCGCCAGTATCACCATCGCAATGGCGCTGGCATAGCCCCAGTAGGAGAAATTGAAGGCCTGGATGAAGCCGTAGTAGTTGGTCACTTCGGTCACCGTGCCAGGGCCGCCGTCGGTGAGCACGTAGATCAGCGGAAAGGCCTTGAAGCTGTCGATCAGCCTGAACAGCCCACACACCACCAGCACCGGCCGGATGTAGGGAAAGACGATGTAGCGGAACAGCTGCCAGCGGTTGGCACCGTCCAGGCTGGCAGCTTCCAGCGGGTCGTCGGGCACCATCTGCAGCGTGGCCAGCACCATCAGCATGGTGAAGGGAAACCACTGCCAGGTGTCGGCGATGGAAATCGCCCACAAGGCGGTATCGGGGTTGGCGATGAGCGAGCGCACCGGCAGGCCCACGGCCTCCAGCGCGCGGTGCAGCGGGCTCACGTCGGGCGTGTACATGATCTTCCAGATCAGCGCCACCACGATGGGCGGCAGCACCATGGGGATCAGGAACACCGTGCGCGTGGCGCCCAGCAACTTCGAGCGCCCGTTGAGCAGCAGTGCCAAACCCAGGCCCACCGCCAGCTGCAGCGCCACGCTGGATGCCGACAGCTTGAGCTGCGTGGCGATGGAGCGCAAAAAGCGCTCGTCCTCCAGCAAGTGGCGGTAGTTGACCAGCGGGTCGTTGAAGTGGAAGGTGGCGGCCGCGTCGGTCAGGCTCAGCGGCGTGAAGCTGGCCACCAGCAGTGCCAGTGCGGGCACCAGCGTGATGACCAGCAGCACCGCCAGCGAGGGCAGCAGGCCCCAGAGGAAGGCGCGCCTGCGCGCAGCCTCCCAGCCCAGGCCCGATTGCGCGGTCAGGGTGCTCACGGCAGGCCCGTCACAGGTTCTGCCCTGCGCGTTTGAGCTCGGTGATCGACTGCGCCTGGGCCTGCTGCAGCGCCTGCTTGGCGCTCGCCTGGCCCGAGGCGATCAGGGCGATCGCCTTGTTGAGTTGCTGGTCCACCTGTGGGTAGACCGACACCGTGCGGTACTTCATGTGCCCGGTCTTGGAGGCCAGCTCGATCGAGTCCAGTGCCAGCTGGGCCAGGTCGTTGCCATTGATGACCTGCTTGGAACGGAACTCCTTGGAGTCGATGTCCGAGCGGCGGGCCGGCGAGCCGTAGCCGGCTGCGACGGCCTTGCGCGTGGTCTGTTTGGACAGCGCCCACTGGATGAAGGCCCAGGCGGCTTCCTTGTTCTTCGAACCTGTCGGAATGCCCAGGCCATGCACGGCCGTGCCTGGGAAGCGCCCGGCGGGCCCCTTGGGCACCTGGCCGAACTTCAGCGTCTTGATGGTCTTGCTGGTGGCCGCATCGCCTAGCTGCGCCAGGTGCAACTGGCCCGCGTCGGTGAAGTTCACGCGGCCGAGCTTGAGCGCCTGGGTCACCTGGTCGGGCGTGTAGGTGATGGCACCGTCGGGTCCGAACTCGCGCAGCAGGCTGGCGTAGTACTCGGCTGCGGCAATCGCCTCGGGCGTGTCGAGCGTGGGGTACAGGTCGTCGGGTGCCTTGCGAAACACGTCGCCGCCAAAGGCATGCAGGTAGGGCACGAAGGTCCAGCCGTAGTGGCTGTCGGAGACGAAGCCCGCCACGCGCTCCTTTTTGTTCACGGCGCGCAGCACCTTCACCAGGTCGTCCGTGGTGTCGGGGTAGGCCAGGCCCGCCTGCTGCACCAGGTCGAAGCGCGACGATGCGGACAGCAGCGCCTCCGCCGTCCATGGAATGCCGTAGAGCTTGCCGTCCTTGCCGGTCTCGGGCGCTCGGGCGCCGGGCAGGAAGTCGTTCACATCCCAGTCGGCGGGCGTGAGGTTGGGGTTCTTGATGAAGTCATCGAGCGGCGTGAGCCAGCCCGAGTTGATCCAGCGACTCGAGTAGATGAAGGTCACGTTGACCACGTCGTAGGCCGAGCCCTTGGTGGACAGCTCCAGGTCGGCACGCTGGTTGTAGACCGGGAACGAGGGCGCGTCGAAATTCACCTTGGCGCCCGTGAGCGCCTCGAACTCGGGCAGGTACTGCTGCAGCAGCTTGGGGTAGGCCGCGCTGAAGGTCGACACGTTCAGGGTCACGCCCTGGAACTTCTTGGCGCCGCTCTGGGCATGGGCAAAGCCGGGCAGCAGGGCGGTGGCGCCCAGGGCCGATGCGGCCTGGAGCAATTGGCGTCGTTGGGTCATGGCAATGGCTCCGTGGCGTCAGGCCGTGGTGGTGATGACGCTGTCGATCTGCGCGTCGTTGGTGGCTTCGGGGCGAGTGCGGGTGCGGCTCCTGCGGCCGTCCACGGCCACGGCCGGCTCGCCGTGCACGGTGACCCGGCGCACCAGTCGCGCCTGGTTGCCGTAATCGTTGATGGCGAAATGCTGCGTGGCGCGGTTGTCCCAGATCGCCACGTCGTCCTGCTGCCATTGCCAACGCACCGTGTTCTCCAGGCGGACCACGCGGTTCTGCAGAATCTCGAAGATGCGCGCCGATTCAGTGCTCGAAAACCCTGCGATCTTCTTGACGAAGTGCCCCAGCAGCAGAGCGCGCTCGCCCGACACCGGGTGCACGTGCACCACGGGGTGCTCGGCCTCGTACACGGCCGACACGAAGACCTTGCGGTGGTGGTTCAGGCGCTCCTCCTCGACCACCACGCGCTCGGCGCCGTAGTCGTAGTCGTTGCTGTGCACGGCCCACAGGCCGTCGGCCAGGCGCTTGAGGTCGTCGGGCAGGCGGGCATAGGCGGCGGCCGTGTTGGCCCAAACTGTGTCGCCACCATAGGCCGGGATCGTCACGCCGCGCAGGATGCCGTACTTGGGGAAGGCATCGAGAAAAGTCACGTCGGTGTGCCACGAGTCGGCCCGCCCGCCACCCTTGGAGGCGTCGAGCTCGAAGATGCGCGTGCCCGTGGGCGAGGGTACCGTGGGGTGGGCCACGGTCTTGCCCAGGCGAGCGCCAAAGGCCTGGTGGCTGGCGTCGTCCAGGTGCGCCTGGCCGCGAAAGAACAGCACCTTGTGGCGCACCAGCGCGGCCGTGAGGTCGGCGACGGTCGCGTCGTCCAGCTCGCCCGACAGCTTGAGGCCGAGGACTTCACCGCCCAGGGTGCCCGCTACGCGGCGGATGCGCAGGTTTCCGAAGGAGGTATCGATATTCGATGGGGACGGCGTTTCGCTCACGGGCAGGCTCCAGCTGTGGGGGGAGCGCTGGATTCTGCGGATGCGGGCCGTGCCTGCGAAGCAAGGAAAACCGATATCCAAGCTACCGGAACAATCGGCAATATCGAAAGCGGCAAAAGTTGGAAGGCGCCTGCCTCAGCGCAAGGCCCCTGGGCGGGTCGTCAGTCCGTGGCAAGCGTGCCCTTTGCCGTCCCGGCCTGCAAGGTGACCGCATCGCTGCGGTCCTTGAGCCCGATGCCCGTCAGCCCCAGGCGCCTCGCCTCGGCGCACAGCCACCACAGGCGGGCCGCCGCAGCGGCTGGCGCCAGGCCTTCGGGGCGCACGTTGGAGATGCAGTTGCGCTCGGCATCGCTGCGGCCTGCTTGCGGGTGCCAGGTGAGGTAGATGCCCAGGCTGTCGGGCGAGCTCAGGCCCGGGCGTTCGCCGATCAGCACCGCCACCATGCGCGCACCCAGCAGCGCGCCCACCTCGTCGCCCAGCGCCACGCGCGCCTGTGTGGCGATCACCACCGGGCCAATGCGCCAGCCCGGCGGTGCCGTGCACACGATGGCTTGTACCAGCGGCACGGCATTGCGCTCGGTGGCCAGGGCCGAAAGGCCGTCGGCCACCACCAGCAGCAGGTCGCAGCCTGCTTCTGGCGCGTCGCCATCCGCCTGGCCGCGCAGCCGCTGCGCATCGGCACCGCCCAGGCGCCGGCCCAGGTCGGGGCGCAGCAGGTAGGTGGCACGGTCGGGCGCGGCGCCGGCCACCCGCAGCGTGGTGCAGCCCAGCCCGGTGAGCTGTACCGCCAGCGCGTCGGCGTCGAGCGGCAGGTGCACGGCATCGCGCGCCTGGGCATGGGCCAGGCCGAAGTCGAGCAGTTCGCGCGTGGGGATGGCCGTGCCCGCGCGGCCCAAGGCGAGCCGCGCGGCGGTGTGGGCGCGCAGGTCGCCCCAGGGGTCGGGCGGCGGGCCGGTGAAGGGCGTTGGGTCGCTCATGCCCGCATACCGATCTGCCGCAGCTGCGCGATGGCTGCCTGCTGTTGTGCGGCGGGCAGCAGCCGCCCCGCGCCGTCGGCCAGTTGCATGCGCTGCAGCCAGGCCTCGAACTCGGGTGCGCGCTGGAGGCCCAGCACCTCGCGCAGGTACAGCGCGTCGTGGAACGAGGTGCTCTGGTAGTTGAGCATGATGTCGTCGGCGCCGGGTACGCCCATGATGAAGGTCAGGCCCGCCACGCCGAGCAGCGTCATCAGCGTGTCCATGTCGTCCGAATCGGCCTCGGCATGGTTGGTGTAGCAGACGTCGCAGCCCAGCGGCACCCCGAGCAGCTTGCCGCAGAAATGGTCTTCCAGGCCGGCGCGGATGATCTGCTTGCCGTCGTACAGGTACTCCGGCCCGATGAAGCCGACCACCGTGTTGGTGAGAAGCGGCGAGAAAGCGCGCGCCACGCCGTAGGCCCGCGCCTCGCAGGTCTGCTGGTCCACGCCGTGGTGGGCGTTGGCCGACAGGGCGCTGCCCTGGCCGGTCTCGAAATACATCACGTTGTCGCCCAGCGTGCCGCGCTTGAGGGACAGGGCCGCCTCGCGTGCCTCGCGCAGCAGCGCCAGGTTGATGCCGAAGCCGGCATTGGCCTTTTCAGTGCCGGCGATGGACTGGAACACCAGGTCCACCGGCGCGCCCTGCTCGATCATCTGCACGGTGTTGGTCACGTGGGTCAGCACGCACGATTGCGTGGGGATCTGCAGCCTGGTGATGACTTCGTCCAGCATATGCACCAAGCCGGTGAGGGCGGAGATGCTGTCCGTGGCGGGGTTGATGCCGATCACCGCGTCCCCCGCGCCGTAGAGCAAGCCGTCCACCATCGACGCCGCGATGCCGCGCAGGTCGTCGGTCGGGTGGTTGGGTTGCAGGCGCACGGCCAGGTGGCCCGGCAGGCCGATGGTGTTGCGAAAGCGTGTGACCACCCGGCAGTTGCGCGCAACGGCCACCAGGTCCTGGTTGCGCATGAGCTTGCTCACGGCGGCCGCCATTTCGGGGGTGAGGCCAGGGGCCACGGCGACAAGCGCTGCCGTGTCGGCCGCCAGCAGCCAGTCGCGCAGCCCGCCCACGGTGAGGTGGGCAATGGGGGCAAAGGCCGCAGCATCGTGCGTGTCGATGATCAGGCGGGTGACCTCGTCGCTTTCGTAGGGCACCAGCGTTTCGTTCAGGAAGCGTGTCAGCGGCAGATCCGCCAGGCACATGCGCGCGGCCATGCGCTCCACCGCCGAGCCGGCCGCGATGCCGGCCAGCGTGTCTCCGGATCGCGCAGGCGTGGCCTTGGCCATCACTTCGCGCAGATCGTCGAACAGCCAGCGGTGGCCATGGATGGTGTGGTGGTAGGTCGCCGACATCGGTAAGGAGGTGGATGGGCCGTGGGCAATGATGGCATGCCCTTGCAAGCGATGTGCCACCCGTGAAAAGTGAAAAACACGGTCTTAGCTGTTTTTGTTGTTAATAACTGAGAAAACATTCGTTCCCAGAATAAGCCGCGCAACCTAGAGTGAAGGCATCAGGGCACATGGCCCCAAAAGATTCCCACGAGGTCCCTATGTCGGCTGTTCTGTCACCTGCTTCCATTCCCCCGTCCGCACTAGCCTCTGGCGACGCACCGCCGCAAGGCCTGGTGATCCGCCCCGTGGCAGGCGCCGCCGGCCCGCTGGGCGCTGAGGTGCTGGGCCTGGACCTGTCGCGCCCGCTGGGCCATGAGGACTTCGCACGCATCCACCGCGCGCACCTCGACCACCACGTGCTGGTGTTCCGCGACCAGCGCATCACGCCGCAGCAGCATGTCGAGTTCAGCCGCCGCTTCGGGCCGCTGCAGATCCACGTGCTCAAGAATTTTCAGCTGGTGGGCCATCCCGAGATCCTGATTGTCTCCAACATCAAGGATGCCGAGGGCCAGCC
The DNA here is from genome assembly GCA_040387235.1 of Pseudomonadota bacterium. Taxonomy (GTDB): domain Bacteria; phylum Pseudomonadota; class Gammaproteobacteria; order Burkholderiales; family Burkholderiaceae_C; genus Acidovorax. The sequence continues at coordinate 26,860 of JAZKEE010000123.1, read as the reverse complement.
CATCGGACTGGGCGATGCAGGCCACTACTGGCACTCGGACCTGTCGTACAAGGACAAGCCCAGCCTGGGCTCGCTGCTGCACGCGCAGGAACTGCCGGGCGAAGGCGGCGACACCCTGTTCGCCGATCAGCACGCCGCCTACGACGCCCTGCCCGAGACGCTCAAGGCGCGTATCGCGCCGCTCAAGGCCGAGCACAGCTACCTGGCCAAGTACGAAGAGCTGCGCGCCCGCAGCCCCTGGCGTCCCAAACTCACCCAGGCGCAGATCGACGAGGTGGCGCCCTCCATCCACCCCGTCGTGCGCACCCACCCCGAGACCGGGCGCAAGGCACTGTTCGTGAGCGAGCACTTCACCACGCGCATCGTCGGCCTGCCCGAGGACGAGGGCCAGGCCCTGCTGGCCGAGTTGTTCGCCGCCAGCGTGCGCCCCGAGTTCACCTTGCGCCACCAGTGGCAGCCGCACGACATGGTGTTCTGGGACAACCGTTCGGTCACACATCTGGCTGCCGGGACGCCCGATACCGAGCGCCGAAAGCTGTACCGCACCACCATCGAAGGCGACCTGCCTTTTTGATGGCGGGCGACTCAAAAAGCGCTTCTGGCGCCGTTGCTGCGTCTTGCCGTACTGAACGTACTGTCTGCGACGCAGCGCCTCGCCAGAACCGCTTCGCAGAGCTTTGTGAGCCGCCTTGGCGCTTTTTCATTCTTCACTTTTGACTGCACAGGACCCATGACCATGTTCCAGACCACCCGCCGCCGCATCGTGCGCAAGACCATCGCCGCCCTGGCCACCGCGGGGCTGCTGGCTGGAGGGTTGGGCTTGACCACCTGCGTCCACGCGGCCGAAGGCCAGTTGCGCATTGCGCAGCAGTTCGGCATCGTCTACCTGCTGCTCAACGTGGCGCAGGAGAACAAGCTCATCGAAAAGCACGGCAAGGCTGCGGGCGTGGACATCAAGGTCGAGTTCCTGCAGCTGTCGGGCGGCTCGGCCGTCAACGACGCGCTGCTGTCGGGCAACATCGATATCGCCGGTGCCGGCGTGGGCCCGCTGTTCACGCTGTGGGACCGGACCAAGGGCCGCCAGAACGTCAAGGGCGTGGCATCGCTGGGCAACTTCCCGTACTACCTGGTGAGCAACAACCCTTCGGTGAAGACCATTGCCGACTTCACCGACAAGGACCGCATTGCGCTTCCTGCCGTCGGTGTGTCGGTGCAGTCGCGCGTGCTGCAGATGGCGTCGGCCAAGCTCTGGGGCGAGAAGGAGTTCAACCGCCTGGACAAGAACCAGGTGGCATTGCCGCACCCTGACGCGGCGGCGGCCATCATCAAGGGCGGCACCGAGATCACGGGCCACTTCGGCAACCCGCCCTTCCAGGAGCAGGAACTGGCCGGCAACCCCAAGGCGAAGATCGTGCTGAACTCGTACGACGTGCTCGGCGGCCCGGCATCGGCCACCGTGCTCTACGCCACCGAGAAATTCCGTGCCGAGAGCCCCAAGACCTACAAGGCCTTCGTCGACGCGCTCGACGAAGCCGCCAGGTTCGTCGCGGCCAACCCCGAGAAGGCGGCCGACATCTACCTCAAGGTATCGGGCGGCAACACCGACCGCGGCCTGCTGCTCAAGATCATCCAGAACCCCGAGGTGCAGTTCAAGGTGCGCCCCGAGAACACACTGGGCATGGGCCAGTTCCTGCACCGCGTCGGAGCCATCAAGAACCAGCCGACTGCGCTCAAGGACTATTTCTTCGAAGACGCGCACACGGCGTCGGGCAACTGAGCGAGTTCCGGGCATGAGCGAGCACACCATCCGCATGGGGCCCTTCTCGCCGCCGCTGCAAAGCGAGCGTGCGGCGCTGCAGGACGACGAGGCGCGAGCCCCCGGCCATCCGGCGGCGGGTGTTGATGCCCGCGTGGTGCCCGGCCCTGCACCCGCCGCCCTGCTGCAGGTGCAGGGCGTCAGCATCGACTACCGCACGCGCGAGCGCGTGGTGCGCGCCACGCACCGCGTGGGCTTCGACGTGCATGCGGGCGACCGCTTCGTGCTGCTCGGTGCCTCGGGTTGCGGCAAATCCACGCTGCTCAAGTCGATTGCCGGCTTCATCGCGCCCAGTGAGGGACAAATCCTGCTGGGCGGACGCGCCGTCACGCGGCCCGGGCCCGACCGGGTGGTGGTGTTCCAGGAGTTCGACCAGTTGCCGCCCTGGAAGACCGTGCGCGACAACGTGATGTTCCCTTTGCTGGCCTCGCGCAGCGTGGGCCGCAAGGAAGCGGCCGAACGCGCCGCGCTCTACATCGACAAGGTGGGGCTGTCGAAGTTTGCCGACGTGCACCCGCACCAGCTGTCGGGCGGCATGAAGCAGCGCGTGGCCATCGCGCGCGCGCTGGCCATGCAGCCCCAGGTGCTGCTGATGGACGAGCCCTTTGCCGCGCTCGACGCCCTCACGCGCCGGCGCATGCAGGAGGAATTGCTGTCGCTGTGGGACGAGTTCCGCTTCACGCTGATCTTCGTCACCCACTCCATCGAGGAGGCGCTGGTGGTGGGCAACCGCATCGCCATCCTCTCGCCCCACCCGGGGCGGCTGCGCGCCGAGCTCAACAGCCACCAATTCGGGCTGCACAGCCTGGGCGGTGCCGACTTTCAGGCCACGGCCCAGCGCATCCACCGCCTGCTGTTCGATGAGCCCGCCGCCGGCGCCGTGCCGGGTTCTGTCCAGGCCGACGCCGAGGCCCTGGCGCCCGGCCGCCGCGATGGCGTACCGCTCATCCCCCCACAGCGGCCCACGGGTTCGCTGCCTTTCCAGATTTCCGTATGAGCGCCTCCTTGCTGACCCCTCCCGTACGCCCCGAGTTCGAGCGCAGCCTGGAGCCGCTGGGCGGGATTGCGCCCGTCCAGCCCCTGCCGCTGGCCGCGCGCGTCTGGCAGCAGGCCTTTGTGCGCAAGCTCGTGATCTTGGCCGTGCTGGCCGTGCTGTGGGAGGTGGTGGCGCGCTGGCAGGACAACGACCTGCTGCTGCCCACCTTTTTGCAGACCGCCAAGGCGCTGGTGGAAGGGCTGGCCTCGGGCGAGCTGATCGGCAAGACGGCGATTTCGCTGTCGGTGCTGCTCAAGGGCTACCTCGCGGGCATCTTCGGGGCCTTCGTGCTCACCACGCTGGCCGTGTCCACCCAGTTCGGGCGCGACCTGCTCTCCACGCTGACCTCCATGTTCAACCCGCTGCCGGCCATCGCGCTGCTGCCGCTGGCGCTGCTGTGGTTCGGCCTGGGGCAGGGCAGCCTGGTGTTCGTGCTGATCCATTCGGTGCTGTGGCCGCTGGCGCTCAACACCTACGCGGGCTTCCAGTCCGTACCCGAGACCTTGCGCATGGCCGGCCGCAACTACGGCCTCACCGGCATCCGCTATGTGCTGCAGATTTTGGTGCCGGCCGCGCTGCCCTCCATTCTGTCGGGCCTGAAGATCGGCTGGGCCTTTGCCTGGCGCACGCTGATCGCGGCCGAGCTGGTGTTCGGAGCCTCGTCGGGCAAGGGCGGCCTGGGCTGGTACATCTTTCAGAACCGCAATGAGCTCTATACCGACAAGGTGTTCGCGGGACTGGTGCTGGTGATCCTGATCGGCCTGGCGGTGGAGAGCCTGGGGTTCCACACACTGGAGCGGCTGACGGTCCGCCGATGGGGTGTTCAGCGCTGACGGGCCTTGCAGGCAGGCCCTACACTGCAGGCATGCTCCGCTGGTTCCTCGTCGTCTTTCTCGCGCTGATGTGCATCAGCTGGCTGTCGCCCATGCTGCGGCGCATCGGCTTCGGCAGGCTGCCGGGCGACCTGCGCTTCACATGGCGGGGGCGGGAGTGGGACATACCTCTTGCGTCGACCCTGCTGCTGAGCTTCATCGTCAGCCTGATCGCCAAATTCATCTGATTGCCCTCAGTCCCCTGCCTCCTGCAGGGCTTGAAGGAAGGCCTTGCGCCACCAGTGCACGTCATGTTCACGGATGCGCGCCATGAGCTTCTGGTGCCGTGCCTGCCGTTCGGGCAACGGCATCTGCAAGGCATGCTGGATGCTGTCGGCCGTGCCCTGCGTGTCGTACGGGTTCACCAGCAGCGCTTCCTTGAGCTGCTCGGCCGCACCCGCAAAGCGCGAGAGCACCAGCACGCCGGGGTCCTCGGGGTCCTGTGCCACCACGTACTCCTTGGCCACAAGGTTCATGCCATCACGCAGCGGCGTCACCAGGCCCACTGCGGCGGCACGGCACAGGCCGGGCACGCGCTTGCGCGCCACGGTGCGGTGGATGTAGCGCACGGGCATCCAGTCGAGCTCGCCGTAGTCGCCGTTGACCGAGCCGCACAGGCCTTCGAGCTCCTGGCGCAGGTCGGAATAGGCATGCACGTCATCGCGCGAGGGCGAGGCGATCATGATCATCGTGGCGCTGTTGCGGTTCTCGGGGTAGCGATCGAGCAGCTCGCGGTAGGCGCGCACGCGGTGCGGTATGCCTTTGGAGTAGTCGAGCCGGTCGATGCCCAGCAGCAGGCGGCGGCGCGAATACTCGTCGCGTATGTTCTCGTAGGTTTCCACGGCGTCCGGGGCCTCGGCGAGGCGCATGAACTCGTCCACGTCGATGCCGATGGGGAAGGCCTTGACCTGCACCGTGGCACCAAAGGCCCGCAGGCGCTGGGCGTCCACCTCCTCGGCGCTGCCCTCGCTGCGCACGTAGCGGGTGAAGTGCGATACGTCGGCCTCGCTCTGCAGCCCCACCAGGTCGTAAGCGAACAGCGAGCGCATCAGCCACTCGTGCTGCGGTATGGCCGCCATGATCAGCGGCGGGGGCATGGGGATGTGCAGGAAGAAGCCGATGCGCTGGCGGCAGCCCATGGCACGCAGCTCGGCAGCCAGCGGGATCAGGTGGTAGTCGTGCACCCAGATGATGTCGTCATCGCGCAGCAGCGGCAGCAGCTTGCGCGCGAACATCTGGTTCACGCGCCGATAGCCCGCGATGTAGCTGGCGTTGAAATCGGCCAGGTCCAGCCGGTAGTGGAACACCGGCCACAGCACGCTGTTGCTGTAGCCCTGGTAGTAGGCGTCGTGGTCTTCGCGGCACAGGTCCACGGTGGCCAGGGTCACGGCACCGGCGCCGCGGGTATGGAGCTCGCCCTCGCCGGGCGTGCCCCCCTCGACCACGGTGCCGCTCCAGCCGAACCAAAGCCCTCCGGTCTGGTTCAGCGCTTCGCCCAGGGCGACCGCGAGGCCTCCGGCGGCGGGTTTGCGGGGATCTGCAAGGCGGTTGGATATGACGACAAGACGGCTCATGCTGCGATCATCTCGGCCACGGGCGCCATCGGCTGTGGGACACGGCCGCAAATTGGCTGCCGGGCCTCAAATCACGCTGTCCCACTTGGCCGACAGACGCACGGCCGCGTTGATCACGCCCACCATCGAGTAGGTTTGCGGGAAGTTGCCCCACATCTCCTGGGTCTCGGGGTGCGTGTCTTCGGACAGCAGGCCCAGCGGGTTGCGCGCAGCCAGCATGGTCTCGAAGATGGCCCGTGCCTCGTCCTTGCGGCCGATGCGCGCGAGCGCATCGATGCGCCAGAAGGTGCAGATGTTGAAGGCCGTCTCGGGCTTGCCGAAATCGTCGGCCGCCTCGTAGCGGCGCATGTAGGGGCCGTCGCACAGGCTTTTCTCCATCGCCTCTACCGTGCTCACGAAACGGGGATCCTTGGGGTCGATGAGGCCCACCTCGGCCATCAGCAGCACGCTGGCATCGAGCTCGTTGCCGCCAAAGCTCTCGGCGAAGGCCTGGCGCGATTCGCTCCAGGATTTGGTGATGATCTCCTCCTGCATGCGCTGGGCGTGGCCATGCCAGTACGCGGCCCGGTCCGGGAGGCTGAGCGCCGTGGCGATCTTGGCCAGCCGATCGCAGGCCGCCCAGCTCATGAGGGCGGACGAGGTGTGCACCCGGGCCCGCGTGCGCAGCTCCCACATGCCGGCGTCGGGCTGGCCGTAGACGCGCACGGCATTTTCGCCCACCTGTTCGAGCCGGGTGAATTCACCCAGGCCTGCGCGGTGCAGCAACCGGTGGTCGTGGAAGGCCTGGGCCGCCCCGAGCACGATGTTGCCGTACACGTCGTGCTGGAAGTGCTCGGCCGCCTGGTTGCCCACGCGCACCGGGCCCATGCCGCGGTAGCCGGCCAACTGCGGCATCATGGATTCGGGCAGCTCGCGCTCCAGGCCGATGCCGTACAGCGGCTGGATGTGGCCGCTGCCCGCATCCACCACCACATTGCTCAGCCAGCGCAGGTAGTCCTCCATGGTGCCAACCTCGGAGATGCTGTTGAGCGCGCGCACCACGAAGAAGGCGTCGCGCAGCCAGCAGTAGCGGTAGTCCCAGTTGCGACCGCTGTGGGCGGACTCGGGGATGCTGGTGGTCATGGCCGCCACGATGGCGCCCGTGTCTTCGTACAGCGAGAGCTTGAGCGTGATGGCCGCTCGGATCACCGCGTCCTGCCACTCCAGCGGCACGGCCAGGGCCCGGCTCCAGCCGCGCCAGTAGGAGGTGGTCTCCTGCTCGAACAGGCGCGCCGTGTCGGCAATGCCGTCGAGCAGGCTTTCGTCGGCGCCCAGGATGAAGTTGTGCTCCCGCGTGAGCACGAAGGGCTGGCCCGAGAGCACGTGCGACACCGGTGCATCGGTGGACAGGCGCAGCGCCATGCTGCCGCCCACGTAGCGGATGTGGTTGCTGCCGCGTGTGATGTGCGGCTCGGTCTGCCCCCAGTCGTACTTGACCTTCACGGCCACGCGGATGCGCGGCGAGCCCTGGATGGGGCGCACCCGGCGCACCAGCGTCATGGGCCGAAAGAAGCGCGAGCGGCTGTAGAAGCGCGGCGCGAAGTCGGTGATCTCCACCCCGTGCCCGGCCTTGTCGAACAGTTGCGTGCGCAGGATGGCGGTATTCGGTTCGTACCACTGGTGCGCCGAGGCCATGTCCTCGATCTCGATGGCGAAGTGGCTGCCCTCGTCGCCCGGCTGCAGCAGGGCGTTGAAGACCGGGTCGCCGTCGAAGCGCGGCAGGCAGCACCAGACCATGCGTGCATGGTTGTCGATCAGGGCGCTGATGGCGCAATTGCCGATCATGCCCAGGTTGAGCGAGCCCTGTTGCGGGTCCACGGCGGCGGTGTTGGGGTGTTCGGTCGTCATCGTGCGCGCTCCCAGGAGGTTCGTGCCGCCGACAGCCAGCCGCGCAATGCGGCGGGTGTCATGCAGCGGTGTTGTGCCAGCGTCGGGCCCTCGCCGACCTTGATGCCCCATCCGCCCAGGGCGGTCACGGCGGCAAAGCCGGATTCGTCGGTCACGTCATCCCCGGCGAATACCGGCATGCGCCCGGCGAACGGCGGCAGCGTCATGAAATCGGTGATGGCCTGGCCCTTGTGCACGCCGCTTGGCTTGACCTCGAACACGAACTTGCCCTCCATCAGCTCCACACCGTGCACCCGCTGCATGGCCAAAAGCAGGGTGCTGCGGCACAGGTCCTCCAGGTGCGGGGCCAGGCGGTAGTGCAGCGCCACGCTGGCGCGCTTGGGCTCCACCAGCAGGCCGGTGTGCTGCACGGCCAACTGGGTGGCGGCCTGCAGCACCGGTGCCAGGTCTGGCGGCACCACGGCGGGGCGCGAGCCGTCGGTCAGGCGGTACTGCGAGCCATGCTCGGAGGCCAGGGGCAGGACCAGAGGGTCGAGAAAATGGTCGATGTCGGTCTCGCGCCGACCCGTCACGATGGCCAAGGCGCCATCCAGGTGGGTGCTCAGGGCGGCGAGGGTGGGGACCAGCCCCGCAGAGATGCGCACGGCCTCGGGCCGGGGCGCCATCTCGGTGAGCGTGCCGTCGAAATCCAGAAAGAGCGCATGGGCCGTTGTCAAAAAAGGAAGCAGCTGCATGTGGCGGCACCTTAGCAGACGCCCGGCTGACATACCAGCACACACAGGTTGTGTATGGCCACGCCGGCGGGCGCGGCATAGCGGCGGGAAACCCGCGCCAGTATTGGGGTGGCCTGTCGCCAGGGGCTTGCAAAGAACCCCGTCCGACCCCATTGTCACAAGATGAAAAGGGTGTTTGTCTTACAAGCAAGCGCCCCGTTGCCGGCGCACGCTGAGCGTATCCATGGAGATTTTTGCGTGAAAGAAGAAGCCCCCCACATCGTCTGCCCCCACTGCCACACCACCAACCGTGTCCAGCGCGCTGACCTGGGCAGTGCCCCCGATTGCGGCAGTTGCCACCAGCCCCTGTTTGCGGGCGCACCCGTGGCGCTGGACGCAGCCTCATTCGACAAGCACGTCGGCCGCAGCCACCTGCCGGTGGTGGTGGATTTCTGGGCGCCCTGGTGCGGGCCCTGCCTGCAGATGGCGCCGGCCTTTGCCCAGGCCGCGCGCGACCTGGAACCGCAGGTGCAACTGGCCAAGCTCGACACCGAGGCGAACCAGGCGATTGCGGGCCGCTTCGGCATCCGCAGCATCCCGACCATGATCGTGTTCAAGGAGGGGCGCGAGGCCGCTCGTATCTCGGGCGCCATGAACGCCAGCGATATTGCGCGCTGGGTGCGCAGCGTCAGCTGACCCTGCCCCGCCGAGGGGGTGGCATCAGCGGATGCCGAGAACGCGGTCCAACGAGAGGTTGCCGGCGCCGCGCCCTGCGATGTACAGCAGAAGCCCCGCCCATGACAGGTGGGTGGGCCAGGCGTCGGGGTAGACGAAGACCTGGATCACCAGCGTCATCCCCAGCAGCGCCAGGGCCGACAGGCGGGTGCACAGCCCAAGCACCAGCAGCACGGGGAACACATGTTCGGCCACCGTGGCCATCTGCGCCGCCAGCTCGGGCGGTAGCAGGGGCAGCTTGTACTCCTCGCGGAACAGCAGGTAGGCGCTGTCCGAAATGGTGAACCAGACCTCCACCTTGGTGCGCGCCGACATCCAGAAGATCGCCGCGATGCCGACCCGGTTCACCAGGGCCAGCAGGCTGTGGGGGGTGAGCCAGGCCAGGGCATCGGCCAGGCGGCCCAACCAATGGCGCGGTCCGGTGCCGGGTGCGGTGGGCGTGACCTGGGGAAAGGGGGTGGTGTTCATGGGGTGTCCTCGTCAGGATGGGATGGGGCACACAGCGCGCCGGCCTGCAGCAGCTGCGCCATCAGCGCGCCCAGGTCGGCATCGGGTTGTGCCTGCTGGGCATGGGCCGCAGCCAACTCCAGCGGCACAGCGGCGGCGCAGGCGTCCATGAAGGCGGCGCCCGCGCGCGGCAGCGGTCGCCACTGCACGGCGCCGGCGGGGCGGGTGAGCAGGGCGCCGTCGCCCTCCCATGCCAGCTCGGCGTCCATCGGGGTTCCCTCGCGCTGGCGTTGCCACAGGGTGCTGGCCGGGTGCTCCTCGCTCCAGGCCCACCGGGCGGCGGGATGTGGTGCCAGGCACAGGCCGGACAGGGCTTCGGGCGACTGCCGGGCCAGCCAGGCGGCGTCCAGCAGGGGTGCATCGGCCGCCAGATGGCTTTCGGTCCAGCAGCGGTCCAGCCGCGCCACGGCGGGCAGGTAGGGCAGGCCGGCGGCCGCTTCGAAGCTTTGCAAAAAGTGTCCAAAACCTTCGCCATAGGCCATGAGCCGGCCATCCGTCGGCGGCCGGGCCTGAACGAACAGGGCGGCGGCGGCGCGGAACCATTCTTCGCCCACCAGGGCGCAAACGGTGGGGTAGTTGGCCTGCAGCGCATCGATGCAGGCCTTGTGCACGGTGTTGCGGTACACGGCGAAGCCGGGTTGAGATTGCAAGGCGGCAAGCCATGGGGCGGCATGCGTCCGCTCGCTGGCCTGGGGAAGCAGTGCGGCGGCCAGGCCGTCCTGGAATGTGCTCAGCTGCATGGCAGGGCCTCGGTGAGTGCGGCATGGGCGCGGTCGCGCTCGGCGAGCAATACCTCGAGCGCAGGCAACTGGTCGTCGCGCTCGATCAGGGTGGGCAGCGGGCCCGTGGCGGCGATCACGCGCCGGTACAGGGCCCACACGGTATCGGCCACCGGGGCATCGTGGCTGTCGATCAGCAGGGCATCGCCCAGTGCCGGGTCGGCATGGTGGCCGGCTAGGTGGACCTCGGCCACGGCATGCAGGGGAAAGGCGTCGAGGTAATCCTCGGCGCGGGTGCCCAGGTTGTGGGCGCTGATGTGGACATTGTTCACGTCCAGCAGCAGGTGGCAGCCGGTGCGCCGCACCAGCTCGGCCAGGAAGTCGGTCTCGGCCCAGTCGTGGCCGTCGATGTGCAGGTAGTGGGTGGGGTTCTCGATGGCAATCGAGCGCTGCAGTACCTCCTGCGTGCGCGCGATACTGGCCGCGATGCGCGCCAGCGCCGCATGGGTGCGCGGGAAGGGCAGCAGGTCCGGCAGGTAGTGTCCACGCCAGCTGGACCAGGCCAGGTGCTCGGAGACGATGGCCGGCTCGATGCGCCGCACCAGGGCGGCCAGCCGTGCCAGGTGCGCTTCGTCGGGCGGCGCATCGGCTGCCAGCGAAAGCGATACCCCGTGCAGCGCCACCGGGTGCCGCGCACGCATGGCTTCGAGCCATGCCAGGCGCGGCCCGCCCTCGGCCAGGTAGTTCTCGGGGTGCACCTCCCACCACAGCCCCGGGTCCGTGCACTGCACGGCCTGCGCGTAGTGCTGGGGCTTGAGCGAGAGGCCGGCGGTGAGGTGGGGGGTCATGTCCGATGGGCTGGCAAAGGGCGATCAGCTCTTCATTGGCGTCAGCGAGCCCATGCCTTTGGGGGTCTTGATCGACGCGCAGGTGCCGGCCGGCACGAATTTCCAGGCATTGGCCTGGTAGTCCACCTTGGAGGTGCCGGCACAGGTGGTGCCAGCGCCTGCGGCGCAATCGTTCTTGCCGGCCGTGGACACGCCATAGCACTTTTCCATGGCGGGCTTGGCCGCGGCATCCGTGGCCGGCTTGGTCTGCGCCAGGGCGGCGCCCGATGCGAGGGCTGCGAGTGCCAGGGCGCCGAAGCTGAGGGTACGTGAGGTCATGGCGGGTTCTCCGTGAAGCAAAGGGGGTTGTGGAACGAACAAACAGACCGGAGGGCTGGTGCAGTCTGCTCCATGGCTGCCGATCTGCGCTGTAATTCGCGCTGGCAAGCGGCCGGGTTACACCGCCGGCTGAAAAAAAGACAAAAACATTTTTTGCGTCCGCTGTAACCCGGCGGCCCGTGGCTGCGAATACCTGTCAGGGAGAGAGCATGGAAATCGAAGAACGGCTGCGCGGTTTGCTGCTGCTGGGGCTGGACGCCGATGCGGCGGCCTACCAGCGGTTTCTGAAGGAGCTGAGTGCACACCTGCGGGCCTTTCTGCGCCGCCGGCTGGCCCAGCGTCCCGACGAGGTGGAGGATCTGGTGCAGGAGACCTTGCTGGCCGTGCACAACCAGCGCCATACCTACCGGCCGGACATGCCGGTGACGGCCTGGGTGCATGCGATCGCGCGCTACAAGCTCATCGACTGGCTGCGCTCGCACCGGGTGAAGGAGGGTCTGAACGACCCGCTGGACGATGCGAACGAGCTTTTTTCCACCAGCGACAGCGATGCCGCCCAGGCGCGGCGTGACCTGGGCCAGTTGCTGCAGACACTGCCGGACCGCCAGCGCCTGCCCATCGTGCATGTGAAGCTCGAAGGCTTGTCGGTGGTGGAGACGGCGCAACTCACGGGACTGTCGGAGTCGGCAGTCAAAATCGGCGTGCACCGGGGGCTCAAGGCCCTGGCCGCCAAGATCAGGGGAATGGCATGAGAACCGATGAATTGATCCACCTGCTGGCCACCGACGCCGGTCCGGTGCAGGCCCAGGCCCAGGCCATTGAGCGCCGCTTTGCCGTGGCCTCGGTCGCCGGCATCGCCGGGGCGGCCGTGCTCATGGCTGCCGTGTTCGGTGTGCGCCAGGATCTGGTGCAGACCATGGGCCTGCCCATGTTCTGGGGCAAGCTGGTGTTCGCAGCGGCACTGGCGGCCGCCGGCATGGCGCTGCTGCGCCGCATGGCGCGCCCGGGCATGGCTGTGGGCCGTGCCGTGGCGCTGGTGGCGGTGCCGCCGCTGGTGCTGTGGGCCATGGCAGCCGGCGCCCTGTCGCAGGCAGAGCCGGCTGAGCGCATGGCGCTGGTCCTGGGCAGCACCTGGCGCAGCTGCCCGTTCAACATCGCACTGCTGTCGGTCCCGGCCTTCATCGCTAGCTTCTGGGCCCTGAAGGGGGCGGCACCCACGCGCCTGGCCTGGGCCGGTGCGGGTGCGGGCCTGCTGTCGGGGGCACTGGGGGCTTTGGTCTATGCCCTGCACTGCCCCGAGATGGCCACGCCCTTCCTGGCCGTGTGGTACCTGGCCGGCATGGCCCTGCCCACGGCACTGGGTGCCGTGCTCGGCCCCCGCCTGCTGCGCTGGTAGTGCGAGCCTCAGGCGGGTTTGGCGGCTAGCCACTGCGCCACGGCCTGCACCCGGGCCTGGTGGATCAGGTCGCCGACCTGCGGGCCGGCCAGGCCCTTCGCCGCGGCTTTCGCTGCAATCTCGCGCGTGACCACCGACTGCGCTGCGGCCAGCGCGGCCAGCAGGCGTGGGCGCTGGGGGTAGGCGTTCTCTTGCATGCCCAGCCGGCCGCGCGCATCGCACTCGCAGGCCAGCAAAATGTCGGGCAGCCGGCCCGGCTTGCGCAGCGCGTCGCAGCGCTCCAGCAGGCGCACCAGCGGGGCGGCGGCCAGCTCGCCGCTGCGATGGATGTTGCCGTGCTCGCGCGCCACCACGTCGGCGATCTCGCGGCAGTCCACGGGCACCCGCAGGCGCTCGGCCACATCGTGCAGCAGCTCGGCGCTGCGCCGCTCGTGGTCGATGTGGCGCGGCAGCATGTCGGCCGGCGTCGTGCCCTTGCCCAGGTCGTGCGCCAGGCAGGCAAAGCGCACGGTGAGCGGGGCATTCAATCGCGCCGCCATGTCCAGCACCATCATTAGGTGGATGCCCGTGTCCACCTCGGGGTGGTGCTCGGCGCGCTGGGGCACGCCCCACAGGCGTGCCACTTCGGGCAGCAGCACCTGCAAGGCCCCGCAGTCGTGCAGCACTTCGAACATGCGCGAGGGCCTGGCTTCCATCAGCCCGCGCGCTAGCTCCTGCCAAACGCGCTCGGGCACAAGGTGGTCCACCTCGCCGTCTGCCACCATCTGGCGCATCAGCTCCAGGGTCTCGGGTGCCACGCTGAAGTCGGTGAAGCGCGCCGCAAAACGTGCCAGCCGCAGGATGCGCACCGGGTCTTCGCGAAAGGCATCGGTCACATGGCGCAGCAAGCGCGCAGCCAAGTCCCTCTGTCCGTGGTACGGGTCGATCAGGGTTTCCGGGTCTTCGGGGCTCTGGGCGATGGCATTGATGGTCAGGTCGCGCCGCGAGAGGTCTTCCTCCAACGTCACCTCGGGCGAGCTTTCCACCACGAAGCCGCGGTAGCCGTGCCCGCTCTTGCGCTCGGTGCGCGCCAGCGCATACTCCTCGCGCGTCTCGGGGTGCAGGAAGACGGGGAAATCGCGGCCGACGGGCAAATAGCCCTCGGCCAGCATCTGCTCGGGCGTGGCGCCCACCACCACCCAGTCGTGGTCGTTCACGGGGCGACCGAGCAGCGCGTCGCGCACGGCGCCCCCTACCATGTAGATTTGCATGATCCGAGTTTAGCGACGCCTGCCATGGCGGCGATTGCCTCGCGCGCCGTATAGTGCGCCCTCACTCGCCCACGCCCGCACCATGTCCATCTCCTCCTCCCTCACCATCGCCCAGCTCAATCCCGACGGCAGCGTGCCGGTGCCCACCCCTTCCGATGCGGCTGCCAATGCGGCCGCAGAGGCCTTGCAGCGCGAGGCGCAGTTCGAGGCCATGCAGGCCAAGGTGGAGGAGTTGCAGGAAATACTGGCCAAGCCACTCACCGAAATCCTGGCCGACCGCGAGAAGTTCAAGGACGCCGCTGCCGCCTGGGACTCCTTCGGGGCCATGTGGATGCTGTCCCAGCGCGCCATGAAGCGTGTGGCGCTGGATCTGGCCGCGCAGCAGGGCGTCAGCGAGGAGGAGGTGGTGGCCCGCGCGATGCGCCACGCCACCGATGTGCTCAATGGCGATGGCGAGAACCTGGGCGGCACCATCGCCGAGGCCCAGTTGGCGCACATTGCGCGGCACCGGGCCCTGTTGCGCAAACAGTTTCGCTAGGAAAACACCGGCCGAAAGAAGCTGCGCTCGTAGCTCACGATGCAGCCCGTCTCCTCGGCATAGCGAAACGCCGCCTGGCATTCGGCATCTTCCATGGACCGCTGGCGGTAGACCTCATACGAAGCCAGGCTGTCGAAGGTGAACAGCGCCAGCGCGATGTTGTTGGCGCCCTCGCTGGGCATGAAATAGCCATGGTGCTGACCGCCGAATTTCTCGACCAGCGGGATCCACAGCTTGCCGTAGTGCTCGAATTCCTTGAGCTTGCTGGTGTTGAGCACGTAGCGCAGGTAGATGGTGACGGCCATGCGCTTGTCCTCAAGCGTGGCGCAGGCGGTAGGGCTCCTCGAAATCGAGGAAATCCTTCTCGGCCAGGGCGTCGGCGATCCAGGCCTTGACGCCGGGCAGGGCGCGCACGCGTTCCACATAGGCAGCGATCTGCGGCGGCAAGGGCAGGGCGTAGCTGTGCAGGCGCATGCACACCGGGGCGAAGTAGGCGTCGGCAATGGTGAATTCGCCGAACAACAGCGGACCTCCGTGCTCCTGCAGCAGGGCGCTCCACATCTCGACCAGGCGCGCTACGTCAGCCCGCACGCCAGCCTTGTCGCGCCAGATCAAGGCGCCGGTCTCGGCCAGGTCGGCTTCGATGTTCATCGGGCAGTTGCCGCGCAGGGCGGTGAAGCCGCTGTGCATCTCGGCGCAGACACTGCGGGCGCGGGCGCGCGCCTTGGCGTCGGCAGGCCAGAGCTGCTTGTCGGGGTGGGTTTCTGCCACGTACTCGGCGATGGCCAGGGTGTCCCAGACGACCAGGTCGCCGTCCACCAGCACCGGCACCTTGCCCGTGGGGCTCACGCCGGCCAGGGCTTGCTTGAACTCGGAGCCTGCGTCGAAGCTGTCGAATCGCACGCGGACTTCTTCGAAGTCGATGCCGGCCTGGCGCAGCAGCACCCAGGGGCGCATGGACCACGAGGAGTAATTCTTGTTACCAATGTAGAGCTTGGGCATGGTGGCACTCGGATGGTGATTGCAAAAGGGGCAAGACTTCCATGCTAACCCTGCCCGGGAGCCCGCACCGATGACCAATGAAGGGGTCTTTGATGCAATTCATGCATCAAAGCCGGTCTTGTCCGTCTTTTCGCACGCATGGCAAGGGGGTGCGGCACAATTGGCCGTTTTGCGGGCAGTTTTCTCTTTCGATCCATCCGGGTCGGCGCGGGTGATGCGGTCGTCGTCTTTTTTGTACTTTTTCTTCAGGGCCCTGTGCCTGCTGACTCTGGTGGCTACGCTGCCCCCGGCCGCCCAGGCTGCGGCAGAGCGCGATGTGCCGGCCCTCGTTTCGTCGAAGGACGGGGGCATGCTGATCGTGCCTTTCATGGGCATGTTCGAAGACAAGGGCCGTGTGCTCGACATCGAGCAGGTGCGCACGCCTGAGAACGAGGCCCGTTTCGCCTATCCCGACGACCCCTTGACAGGCGCCGAGTCGGACCGCGTGCTTTGGTTTCGCGTGCGGCTGCAACTGGCCGACCCGGCCGATGCGCTGCGCGAATGGCTGCTGCTGGTGCCCACCGTATCGACGCACGAGCTGCGCTTTTACGGACCGTACAACGCCCAGGGACGCCCTCTGGCCAGTCCGGTGGTCACCGGCATGCGCCACCCCTGGGCCACGCGGCCAGCCGATTCGGAGCAGATGGCCTGGCGTTTCAGCCTGCCCGATGACCAGGTCTACACCGTGTACTTCCGCGTCGAGTCGACCTTTGCCCGCTTCTACGCAGCCCGCGTCTGGGACCTGGCCGACTACCTGCAGCACACGCAGGACAAGCGCATGTTCGACGGTGTCTGCTACGGCCTGCTCATGGGCCTGGCCATTTTCAGCACCGTGATGCTGCTGGTGTTCCGCGAGAGCATCTATGCCTGGTACCTGGTGTCGTGCATCGGTGCACTGCTCGCGCTCGCGGGCTTCAATGGCCACACGCTGCGCTACCCGTTCGCCCACTGGCCTGCGGCTGCGGGCTTCTTCTACAGCGTGGCGCCACCGCTGTGGGCCATCTCCAAACTGATGTTCGGTCGCAGCCTGCTGAGGCTGGCCGACTATGCGCCGCGGATCGACAAGGTGGTGCTGGCCATGGTCGCCGCACTCGGGCTGGCCACGGTGTATGGCCTGCTGGGCTCCCATCCGCTGTGGCTGTTCCGCTTGGTGCAGGCCTCGGTGATGGTCTCCACGGTGGTGCTCACGGTCGGTGCCGTGATCGCCATCCGTCGGCGCTACTGGCCTGCCGTGCTCTACAGCGCGGGGGTCACGATCCTGCTGCTCGGCATCTGCGCCATTGTCGTCGCCAGTTGGGGCTGGGTGGCGTGGACGCCCCAGCAGATGGACATGACGCAGACCGTGCTGGTGGCCGAATCCATCGTCTTCGCTGCGGCCATGGCCTCCCGGGTGCGCCTGCTGCGCCGCTCCGAACAGGCGCTGACCGTGCGCACCCAGGAACTGGTCGAGGCGCTGGGCACCGATGCTCTCACCGGTGCCGCCAACCGCGCGGGCCTCACCAGCCATGGCGAGGCCGCCGTGCGCGCCGGACAGCCCTTTGCCCTGCTGTTGCTGGACCTCGATGGTTTCAAGGGCGTCAACGACACCTACGGCCATGCCGCGGGCGACGCCGTGCTGGTGGCCATGGTGCGCCGGCTGCGGACCCAGTTGCGCTCCGGTGACCTGGTGGCACGGCTCGGTGGCGACGAATTCGCCGTGCTGATCGCAGGCAGCCCGTCGCGCGACATGCTCGCAGCCATGGCCCGGCGGATGGCGGCCAGCGCCGCCGAACCGATGGCGTTTGAAGGCCGCTCGCTCGTGGTCGGCATGAGCCTGGGCATCGCCTGCCACCCGACGGACGGCACTACCCTGGCCGAGCTGTTGCGCGCAGCCGACAGCGCCATGTACGCCTGCAAGCGCCGCCCGGACGGGGCCGATTGCTACGCGTTTGCCTCGGAACTGCAGGCCGGCTAGGGCCGGCTCCAGCGCTGGATGGCGCCGGACCGATGGAACCGGCGCGCTCGAAGCCAGTGCCACCGTGGAACGGGCTTTGCCAG
This sequence comes from Pseudomonadota bacterium, assembly GCA_040387235.1. Classification (GTDB taxonomy): domain Bacteria; phylum Pseudomonadota; class Gammaproteobacteria; order Burkholderiales; family Burkholderiaceae_C; genus Acidovorax. Next base: position 9,573 of record JAZKEE010000123.1, on the reverse strand, counting down.
GCCACGGATGGATTCCCCCTGGGAGGATGGCGCCGACGGCGACTCAGGGGGCGGCTTATACCGGCCAGACCACCCCGTTGTCATTCAGGATCGCGTCCAGCGGCAGGTCGTACGATTCCGGCTCGAAATCGTCCAGGTAGCCATTGGTGAAGCCCAGCCCCACGGTGAAGGGCTTGGGCTGCAGCGTGGCCAGCGTGCGGTCGTAGAAGCCGCCGCCATAGCCCAGGCGGTAGCCGCCGGGCGCGTAGCCCACGCAGGGCACGAACAGCAGCGTGGGCACGATGACCTCGGTGTCCTTGGGTTTGGGGATGCTGTAGGCATCCTCTTCCATAGGGCAGCCGGGGTACCAGGCGTGGAAAGTCAGGGTCTTGTGCTGCTTGTTGACCACCGGCAGGCCGATGCGGCGCAACTGGGGCTCGTCCAGCAGCTCGCCGTCCTCCTTCCAGCGGTGCAGGGCGGGAAGCGGGTCAAACTCGCCCTTGATGGGCCAGTAGGCGCCAATCACCGTATCAGGCCGGTTCACGAGCCAGATGCGCATCACCTGTTGTAACAGGTCGGCCCGCTGTAGGCGATCTGGCAGGTTCAGGCGTTCTTCTATCAATGCGCGCCGCAGGGCTGCTTTGTCCATCAGATAATTCCCCCATGCAATTGCTTCAGATTTTGACACCGCTGCTGGTCAGTGCCGTGCTGGCCACCGCCGCGCCCCTGGTCCAGGCGCAAACCAAGGCCGACGATACCCTGTTGGAGATGCAGCAGGCGTTCAAGCGCGGCGATCGCAAGAAACTCGAGCAATTGTTGCCCGCCGCGCGCGGCCACGTGCTGGAGCCCTGGGCCGCCTACTGGGAGCTCAGGCAACGCCTGGCCGAGGCCTCGCCCTCGGAGATCCAGTCCTTCATGCAGCGCTATGCCGGCAGCTACCAGGAAGACCGCATGCGCAACGACTGGCTGCTGCTGCTGGGCCAGCGGCGTGACTGGGCCCAGTTTGCGGAGCAGCATCCCAACTACCGCATGTCCGACGACCGCGAGGTGCGCTGCTATGCCCTCCTGATCGACGACATCAGGGGCAGCGCCCCGGCGGCTGCGGCCGAAGACGTCAAGCGCAACTGGTATGCCCTGCGCGACAACGACGACGGCTGCACCCACGCTGCCAGCCAGTTGTATGCCAACAAGAAGCTCAGCGCCCTCGACGTCTGGCGCAAGGCCCGCTTCGCAGTGGACGCCAACCGGCCCCGCGTGGTGCGCAACGCGGTGGAGGTCGTGGCCCCCGATGCCGTGGCCCAGGTCAAGGAGCTCATGGATGCGCCCACCAAGTACCTCATGGGCCGCGCCACCGCCCGGGGCCAGGTGCGCCAGGAACTGGTGACGCTGGCCCTTGTCAAGCTGGCCTCGGGCGACCCGGACAATGCCGCCGCCCAGCTCGACAGCAAGTGGGGCGTGCACCTTTCGCCCGAGGAGCGCAACTGGGTGTGGGGTGTGATCGGCAAGCAGCAGGCCCAAAAGCTGTCGTCCGACGCCAACCGGTCCTTCGCCAACATCACCCGGGACAGCGACCTCAACGACGACCTGCTGGGCTGGAAGGTGCGCGCCGCCCTGCGCGCCGGCCAGTGGAAGGTGGTGCGCAAGGCCGTCGACGCCATGAGCGAAGAGGGCCGCCAGGACAGCACCTGGGTGTACTGGAAGGCCCGCTCCCTGTTGGCTGGCAAGCCCAGCGACACCGAACGTGCCGAAGCCCGCCAACTGCTCGAAGGCATTGCCAGCACGCGCGGTTTCTACGAACAACTGGCCACCGAAGAGCTGGGCCAGCGCATCGCCATGCCGCCGGCGCCCGCGCCGCTCACGGCCGAGGAGAAGGCTGCGGCGCGTGCCAATCCGGGCCTGAACCGCGGGCTCTACGCCATCTTCATGGGGCTGCGCGCCGAGGGCGTGCGCGAGTGGAACTACGCCACCAACCTGCACATTCCCGGCGGCATGCCAGATCGCGAACTGCTGGCCGCCGCCGATTTCGCCTGTGCGCGCGAGGTCTGGGACCGCTGCATCAACACCAGCGAGCGCACGCGCAGCCTGATCGAGACCAGCCAGCGCTTTCCCACGCCGTTTCGCGCTGCCGTGGTGGAGCGTGCCAACGGCATCGGCCTGGACCCGGCCTATGTGTACGGCCTGATCCGCCAGGAAAGCCGCTTCATCATGGATGCGCGCTCGCACGTGGGCGCATCGGGCCTGATGCAGGTGATGCCCGCCACGGCCCGCTGGACGGCCAAGAAGATCGGCATGAACAACTTCACGGCCGACCAGATCAACGACCGCGACACCAACATCGCCATCGGCACGGCCTACCTGAAGCTGGCACTCGACGATTTCGCGGGCTCCATGCCCATGGCCGCTGCCGCCTACAACGCCGGCCCCGGACGGCCACGCAGCTGGCGCAACGGCCCGGTGCTGGATGCCGCCATCTGGGCCGAGAACGTGCCCTTTGGCGAAACGCGCGACTACGTGAAGAAGGTGCTGGCCAACACCACCAACTACGCCGCCATGCTCACCGGCCAGCCGCAGTCCCTCAAGAGCCGCCTGGGCACCATCGGCCCACGCGATGCCGCCGCGCCCGAGGTGAACAAGGATCTGCCCTGACCGCAGCACGTTAAGGTGCGTGCTGGGCCGGCCGTTCAGCAGAGCCCCTGGTTTCAGATGTTGTGCAGCACATCCTCGCGGCGCATCGCGGCGCCTGAGCGCACAAGGTCTTCCATCAGGCCCTGAAGCCAGGCGTCCGCCGGCTGGTCTGCGAAGTGCCGACCGTGCAGCATGCCGAAGTAGGGCGTGGCGCGGGTCCAGGCGGTGAGGTCGGCCAGGCTGATCTGCTGCCACTCCAACAGCTTGTACTTGAGCAGCACCTTGGCCGCGTAGAGCGCGTGCTTTTGCGGGTTGCGCACGAAACCGTCCAGTCGGCGGCGAGCGCCCTCGATGGCACGCGGTGCGTCGGCAAACACCGGGCCGTGGCCCGGGATCACCGTGCGCGGCGCCAGGCGCTCGATGAGGTCGAGCGTGGCACCCACCTGGGCAAAGGCATCCTCGCCCTCCAGTTCGGGGAAAACCACGCCGAAGCCGTTCTCCCACAGCGCATCGGCCGAGATCAGGATCGCGTCGCGCGGCTCGAACAGCACGATGGAATGCGTGTCGTGCCCCGGCGCGGCGTGCACCTGCCAGGTGCGGTCGCCCAGCAGCACGCAGGAGCCGGGGTCCAGCAAGGTGTCGGCACGGAACGGCGGGCACTGCTGGCCGGTGGGCGTGTAGCTCAGGGCATAGGCGTCCCACTGGCGCACATGCCGGGCCTGCCCGGGAGGTATGGAGGTGAGCACGCGCGGCCAGGTCTTCTGCAGGGCGGCGTTGCCGCCACAGTGGTCGCTGTGCAGATGGGTGTTGAGCACCCGGTCCAGAGGCCTGCCGCCCAGCGCCGCTTGCACCAGGGCCACCGTCTGCTCGGCATGGCTGCAGTAGCCGGTGTCCACCACGGCCGTATCGTAGTGGCCGATGAACAGGATGTTGTTGGCCGACAGCCAGCCGCGCTCGAGCACGGCGATTTCAGGGGGCAGGAAGGGCGTGGCTGCGTCGGGCGTGGGCATCGGTGGCGGCTGGCTGGCGAATGGCGTGGCGCAGCGGGTAGGCCGCTGCGGCGATCTGCCAGCCTACCGCAGCCCACGCGCCTGCCGGGTTATCCAAAACCCGCGCGTTGGCGGCCAGATTGCTTCAGAACGTCACACCGGCGCAGAGGATGACGTTGGCGTAGGGCGTGCACTCCCCCGTGCGCACCATGACGCGTGCCTCCCGGCAAAGGCGCTTGAATTCCTCGTGCGGCACCGCCTCGGGCTCCACGGGCAAGTGGCACCAGGCGGGCAGGGCTCCTTGGGCGCGCTCCAGGGCCTCGCTTGCGATCAGGGCGCGCTCCACCTGCATTTCTGCCAGTATGGCGGCCAGCACATCGGCCACGGCGGGAATGCCCGGCGTCAGCGCCAGGTCGATGCGCCGGGGGCCTGGCGGGATGGGCAGGCCCACGTCGCCGATCACCAGCATGTCCCCATGGCCCAGGCAGGCGATGGCGTGGGAGAGTTCGGCGTGCAACAAGGTGGTGCGTTTCACAGCGGGATCCAGTCGGGTGGTTGCGGGCTGGCCGCCACGGCTGTCCGGGTGGGGATGGAGGGTTGGGCCCCCGCCTGCGTGACGCACAGCGCGGCAGCGCGGATGCCTTCGCGCACGGCGGCATTCAGCGGTTGGCCCTGGGCCAGCGCCACGGCCAGTGCGCCCAGGAAGGTGTCGCCCGCCGCCGTGGTGTCCACGGCCTTCACGGACATTCCCGGGTGGCGCGCGCTGCCCAGGGCATCGGCAGCCACGGCACCGGCGGCACCGAGCGTGACCACCACCTGCGACGGCCCGAAGCCGCGCAGCGTCTGCGCGGCCACCGCCGCATCCTCGACGGTCTCCACGGCAGTGCCGGCCAGGGCCGCAGCTTCCACTTCATTGACCACCAGCGTGTGCACCAGCGGCCACAGGCCCTCGGGCAGGCGCTGGATGGGCGAGGGGTTGAGCAGCACAGGGCAGCCGGCTGCAAATGCCTGCTGCGCGGCGGCCAGCACCTGGGGCAGGGGGGTCTCGAACTGCAGCACCAGGCTGCGGGCCAGAGCCAATGCGGAGCCCAGGGCCTGCGTGTCGAGTTCGAAGCGGCCATTGGCGCCGGGTACCACGACGATGCGGTTCTGCGCGGTGGCGTCCACCGTGATGGCGGCCACACCCGTGGTCTCGGTGGGGTCGATCTGCACGCCGCTGTGGTCGATGCCGTCCTGCGCAAGCCCTGCGCGCAGCGAGCGGCCATAGGCGTCGTCGCCCAGTCGGCCGAACAGGTGCACGCGGGCACCCTGGCGCGCGCAGGCTACGGCCTGGTTGCCTCCCTTGCCACCGGGCACCAGGTGCAGCGCCTGGGCCATCACGGTCTCGCCGGGGCCGGGGGCCTGGACCACCTGCAGCACCAGGTCCATGTTGAGGCTGCCCACCACGGCGATGGTGGGCGCGCCGTGCTCCGTTGCTCCCGTCATGGCTGGACCCGTGCGGTGGAGGCGCGTACGCGCAGCTCCGGTTGCAGCATGACCTTGCGCGCGTCCTGGCGCTTGCCGTCGATGCGTTCGAGCAGCATGTCCACCGCCAGCGCGCCGATGCGCTGCTTGGGCTGGGCCACGGTGGTCAGCGGCGGGCTGGTGAAGGCCGTGAGTTCGATGTCGTCGAAACCCACGATGGACAGGGCCTCGGGCACGCGCAGGTCGCGCTCATGCGCCGCGCACAGAGCGCCCATGGCCATCAGGTCGTTGCAGACGAACACGGCAGTGGGCGGCTGTTGCGCGCGCAGCACCGCATGCATGGCTTCGTAGCCGCCCTGGCTGGTGAAGTTGCCGTGCCACAAGAGGCCCTCGCCCGTGCCGCAGCCGGCGTCGGCCAGCGCGGCGCGCCAACCGGCAATGCGCTGCTCGCTGGGCGCGATGCCCTCGGGTCCACCGATGCAGGCGATGCGCCGGTGCCCCAGCGAGAGCAGGTGGCGCGTGGCCAGCAGGCCGCCCTGCATGTGAGCGGTTTCCACCAGGTCGCAGGGCTGCTGCTCGGCCAGCTCGATCTCGCGGTCCACCAGCACGGTGGGGATCGACAAGCCCGCCAGCTGCGTGGGCAGGGTGGCGTCGTGCCCGGTGGAGACGACGATGAGCCCGTCGATGCGCCGCTCGGCCAGCACCTGCAGGTAGCTGCCCTGGCGGTGCGCCTCGTCATTGGTGTTGCACAGGATGAGGTTGTAGCCCGCGCCAAAGCAGCGGTCTTCGACCGCGTGCACGATCTCGGCGAAGTAGGGGTTGGAGCTGTTGGGGATCAGCATGCCCAGCGTGCGCGTGTTGTTGCTTTTCAGGCTGCGGGCGATGGCACTGGGCACGTAGCCCAGTGCGCGGATGGCCTTTTCCACGCGCTCGCGCCCCTCGGGGCTCACGTGGCGGGTGCCGTTGACCACGTGGGACACCGTGGTGACCGATACGTCGGCATGCCGCGCAACGTCCTTGATAGTAGCCATGGAGGAATTGGTGAAACAGGAAATTCGGGGGAATGGAGGGTTCAGGCCGCCGCGCGCCGCTGGCGCAAGGTGTCCACGATGACCGCCGCGACGATCACCACCCCCGTGATGATGCGCTTGCTCGGCTCGCTGGCACCCACCTGGGCCAGGCCGGCCTCCAGCACCGCGATGATCAGTACGCCGAAGGCGGTGTTCACCACTGAGCCGCGTCCACCCATGAGGCTGGTGCCGCCGATCACCACGGCGGCGATCACCTGCAGCTCCATGCCCGTGCCGGCATTGGGGTCGGCCGCCTCCAGGCGTGCCGACTGCATCAGGCCGGCCAGACCGGCGAGCAGGCCCGTGATCGCGAACACGATGACGCGGATGGGCCGCGGGTCGACCCCTGCCAGGCGCATGGCTTCCTCGTTGGTGCCGATGCCCACCACGCAACGACCGAACACCGTGCGCGTGAGCACCAGCTGCGCCACCACCACGAGCGCCAGCGCGATCAGAAAGGCCACCGAGATGCCGCCCAACATCGGTGCGGACAACCACGAGATCGCATCGCCCACATACTGCGTGCGCGAGTCCGTGACCACATAGGCGCCGCCGCGCACGGCCTCGAGCATGCCCAGCGAGACGATGAAGGACGGCAGTCGCCAGGCCACCGAGACGGCCCCGGTCACGGTGCCGCAGATCAGCCCCGTGGCCAGCGCCAGCAGGGCGGCGGCTGGCACGCTCCACTTCCACTGCACGATGGCAGCGGCCGAGGTGGCGGCGGCCAGTGCCATCACCGAGCCCACCGAGAGGTCGATGCCGGCGATGATCAGCACGAAGGTCATGCCCACGGCCATCACGGCCAGCGCCGGGATCTCGTTGGCGATGGTGACGAAGGTCTCCACGCTCCAGAAGTAGTCGGAGAGGGTGGAGAACAGTGCCACCATGCCCGCCAGCACGGCCAGCAGCCCGAGGTAGGTTCCCAGCTGGCTGCGCCAGGCGGGCGTGGGGCGGGGCGCTGCAACTACGACAGCGGCGGGGGATGCGGGGGCGTTCATGCGGTGGCGGGAGTGGAGGGGGAAGAAGGGCCAGGGGCGTCGCGGCCACCCGGCTCGGAGAATGCAGCGGCCAGCAGCGATTGCTCGGACCACTGCCCACGCTCGAACACTGCCACCAGGCGGCCGGCGCTCATCACGCCAATGCGGTCGGCCATGGCCATCAGTTCGCGCAGGTCCGACGAGACCATCAGCAGTGCACGCCCGCTGGCGGCCATGCGGTCGAGTTCGCCATAGAGTTCGGCGCGCGCACCCACGTCCACGCCGCGCGTGGGTTCGTCGAGCAGCAGCACGCGGCCTTCGCGGTGCAGCCAGCGCGCGAACACCACCTTCTGCTGGTTGCCGCCCGAGAGCGTGCCCACCGGCTGCTCGGGGCTGCGGCAGCGGATGCCCAGCGTGCGGATGAAGCCCTGCACCAGGCGGTTCTCCTGCGCCCGTCGCAGCCAGCCTGCACGCGAGATGGCCGACAGGTCGGACAGCGTGGTGTTGATGCGGATCGGCTGGCCGAGCAGCAGGCCCTGGGACTTGCGGTCTTCGGTGACAAGGCCCACGCCAGCGGCGATGGCCTGCATCGGTGAGGGAAAGCCGCGCTGCAGCACACGCATCGCCGCGCCTGTATGGAGGTCCGGGTGCAGCGTGACGCTGCCACGGTCGGCGCGGTCGGCGCCAAACAGCAGGCGCACGAGTTCGGTACGGCCCGAGCCCACCAGGCCCGCAATGCCGAACACTTCGCCTGCGCGCAACTCCAGGCCCACGTCCTGCACGGCCGTGCCGCGGCCCAGGCCCTGGGCGCTCATCACCACCGGCCCTGCCGTGCGGCGCGGGCGGTGCTCCAGGTCGCTGACGGAGCGGCCCACCATGCGCTGTACCAGGTCGTCCTCGCTCATGCCGGCCATGGGGCGCGCGTCCACCAAGCGGCCATCGCGCAGCACGGCCACGCGGTCGGCGATGCGGCGCAGCTCCTCCAGTCGGTGCGATACATAGACGATGGCCACACCGCGCGCCGTGAGGCGTGCGATCTGGTCGAACAGGTAGGTGGTCTCGCGCGGGGTGAGCATGGCCGTGGGCTCGTCGAGCACCAGGATGCGGGTGTCATCCTGCAGGTTGCGCGCAATCTCCACCATCTGCTGCTGGCCTATGCCCAGCTGCGAGACCGGCGTGGAGGGGTCGATGTGGTCCAGGCCGATCTTGGCCAGCTGTGCGCGCGCGGCGGTGTGCATTGCGTCGCGCCGCAGCCATCCCGCGCGGTGCGGCAAGCGGCCCATGAGCAGGTTCTCTGCCACGGTGAGCGTGGGCACCAGGCCCAGCTCCTGCATCACCATGCGCACGCCCAGGCGCTCGGCCTCGCGGCGCGATGTGGGCGCGTAGGTCTCGCCGCCCAGGCGCATGCCGCCGCGCGTGGCCGGCTCCAGCCCGCAGACGATCTTGGACAGCGTGCTCTTGCCAGCGCCGTTCTCCCCCGTGAGCGCCAGCACCTCGCCCGCGTTGAGCGCGAGCGTGATGCCGTCGAGCACGGTGGCGGTGTAGTCCTTGCCCACTGCGTCGATGCACAGCAGCGGCGCGGCGGGCGGCGGTGGGAGCGGTCGGTCCATGTCGTCCAGCGGTGGGGTTTTATTTGCTGCTCTTGGTGATGAGCACCACGTCGGTCTTCACCTCGGCGGGCAGTTGGGCCTGGGGCGTCTTGGCGGCGATGGCCTTTTGCGCCAGCTCGATGCCGAACACGGCCTGCTTGGCGGCGTACTGGTCGGCGGTGGCCAGCACGCGGCCATCGGCCAGCATGGGCTTGATGGCGCCGATGTTGTCATAGCCCACCACCTGCACCTTGCCGGCCTTGCCTGCCGCCTTGACGGCCGCCACCACGCCCAGCGCCATGCTGTCGTTTCCGGCCAGCAGGGCAGTGAGGTCGGGGTGCTCGCGCAGCATGCCGGCGGCGACGGTGTTGCCTTTCTCGATCTCCCACTGGCCCGACTGCACGCCCACCACGGTGATGCCGGCGGCCTGCATGGCGTCCTTGTAGCCCAGGGTGCGCTGCTGCGCGTTGAAGGTGGTCGACACGCCTTCGACGATGCCCACCTTGTCACCCGACTTGAGCGACTTGGCCAGGTGCTCGCCCACCAGCTTGGCGCCGGCGCGGTTGTCCGGGCCGACGAAGGGCACGGTCAGGTTCTTTTCCTTCAAGGCATCGCTGTCCAGCCGGTTGTCGATGTTGACCACGATGATGCCCTTGTCCACGGCGGCCTTGACGGCGGGCACCACGGCCTTGGAGTCGGCTGGGGCGAGCACGATGGCGCTGACCTTCTGGGCCACGGCCTGCTCGATCATCTTGATCTGGGCGGCCGTGTCGGTCTCGTTCTTGATGCCGTTGGCCACCAGCGTGTACTCGCTGGCGTGCGCCTTCTGGTGCGCCTTGGCGCCGTCTTCCATGGTGCGGAAGAACTCGTTGGCCAGCGA
>JAZKEE010000122.1:13887-27585 GCA_040387235.1 Pseudomonadota bacterium | reverse complement strand
GCTCGGCATAGCGCTGCTGGATCTCGCTGCCGCGGATCTTGAGCAGGCCGGCGATATCGAGCGAGTTCTTGCCCGACTTCTCGGCCGACAGCACGCGCAGCACCAGCATTTCGAGGGCCACGACGTCCACTTCGAGCAGTGCGACCTGGTCGCGAAAGCGCGCGTCTTCCCACAGGCCTTCGGCCTTGGCGATGCGCTTGAGGCGTTCGAGTTCACGCTTGCTGCGGTTGACGTCGGCAATGTTGGTGCGCTCGTGGCTGAGCAGGTGCTTGGCGTAGGTCCAGCCCTTGTTCTCTTCGCCGATCAGGTTCTCGGCCGGCACTTCGACGTTGTCGAAGAACACCTCGTTGACCTCGCACTCGCCGTCCAGCAGCTTGATGGGGCGCACGGTGACGCCGGGCGACTTCATGTCCAGCAGCAGGAAGGAGATGCCGGTCTGCGGCTTGCCCTCGGTGCTGGTGCGCACCAGGTTGAACATCCAGTCGCCGTACTGGCCCAGCGTGGTCCAGGTCTTCTGGCCGTTGACGATGTACTTGTCGCCCACGCGCTCGGCGCGGGTCTTGACCGAGGCCAGGTCCGAGCCCGAGCCCGGTTCGCTGTAGCCCTGGCTCCACCAGACTTCGCCGCTGGCGATGCCGGGCAGAAAGCGCTTTTGCTGCTCGGCGTTGCCAAAGGCCATGATCACCGGGGCCACCATCACGGGGCCGAAGGGGATGATGCGCGGTGCGCCGGCCAGCGCGCACTCTTCTTCGAACAGGTGCTTTTGCACGGCGGTCCAGCCGGGGCCGCCGAACTCCTTGGGCCAGCCAAAACCGAGCCAGCCCTTCTTGCCCAGTATCTTGGCCCAGCCCTGCAGGTCATCACGGGTCAGGCGCAAGGCGTTGTGCACCTTGTGGGAAATGGCGGGGGGCAGATTGCTGTGGACCCATGCGCGAACTTCGTCGCGGAAGGCCTGTTCTTCGGGGGTGAATGCGAGATCCATGCGGCTTGTCTCCTGAGAAGTCGTGTTTGTAGCACGGTCGTTCGTTTTATTCCTGTCCGGGTGGCGACATCGCTTGCGCCGCCGGAGCGATCCCGAGCTCGGCGCACAGCCGCTCCACTGTGGCGCGCAGACCGGTCACCTCGGTTTCCAGCGCCTGCACACGGGCCTGCAGGGCAGGCGTGGCACCGCCGCTTGTGGCCGGCGCGCTGGCGCCGCTGCTGCTGGCATCGATCGCCCCGCACAGCAGGTGCGCCCAGCGCTGTTCGCGGGCACCCGGTGCACGCGGCAGCAGCACCACCAGCGGCCCGCCCTTTTCGGCGCTGCGCTCCTGCAGTTCGTCCAGGAAGGCCTCGACCGAGGAAATATCGGCAAAGCGGTACCAGCGCTCGGCGCTGATGCGCAGCTCCCCCGCCGTTTGCGGGCCGCGCAGCATCAGCAGGCCCAGCAGCACGGCCGATTGCTCGGGCACGCCCACGCCGCGCTGGAAGTTGTGCTCCCAGCGTGTGGTGCGGTTGCCGCTGGTCTCGAACGCCAGGGTCAGCTGGCGCAGGGAGTCGAGCGCCTCCTGGGCCTCGGCATCGCTCAGGGTCATCACGGGCTCGCGGCTGGTCTTCTGGTTGCAGCCCGTGAGCAGGCCGTTGAGCGACATCGGATAGCTGTCGGGCACGGTGCGGGCTTTTTCCATCAGCGTGGCCAGCACGCGGGCCTCGTTCGCGGTCAGGGGGCGGTTTGCGGGGTCGAATGGCATGGCAGGGATAATCCGGGGTTGAGCGTCGTCGTGCAATTTATGAAGAACATCGTGATTTTGATCTCCGGCAGCGGTTCCAACATGGCCGCCATCGTCCGGACCGCGCAGCAGGAGGACTGGGCCCGTCGCCATGGCGCCCGCGTGGCCGCCGTGCTAAGCAACAAGGCCGACGCTGCGGGCCTGGCCTTCGCGCGCGGCGAGGGCATTGCCACCGAGGCGCTCGACCACAAGGCTTTCGAGAGCCGCGAGGCTTTCGACACGGCCCTCGCGCAGGCCGTTGATCGCTACGAACCTTCCCTGGTGGTGCTGGCCGGCTTCATGCGCATTCTCACACCGGGATTCGTGGCGCGCTATGCGGGCCGGCTGATCAACATCCATCCTTCGCTGCTGCCCGCCTTCACGGGCCTGAACACCCACCAGCGCGCGATCGATGCGGGGTGCAAGGTCGCGGGAGTGACCGTGCACCAGGTGACGGATGAACTGGACGTGGGCCCCATCCTGGACCAGGCGGTGGTTCCCGTGCTGCCTGGGGACACGGCCGAGGCCCTGGCTAGCCGTGTGCAGGCGCAGGAGCACGTGATCTACCCGCGCGCCGTGCGGGCCTTCGTCGCTGCGCTGAACTGATACAGAACTACAGGCTGCGCACTACCTGCGCTTCACTGCTGTCCAGCAGATCCCGGGCCAGTGTCGCCTGGTGCGAATCGGTCGGGTGGGCCACCACCACCCATTGGCGCTTGCGCAGCGCAGACCGCACCCGGTTGACGACCCAGACGCGGTCGGGCCGCAGCGCGTTCAGTGCCCCCAGCATGAGGCCGAAGGTGGTACCGAAACCCACGATGGCGATGAACGCCAGCAGCGGGTTGTTCAATACTGCGGGTTCATAGGTGGCGATCAGGTAGCCAAATGCCGTGAGGCCCAGCACGGTGCCCACCAGGCCGGCGATGGCATGGGTACGCACAAGGGTGGTGAACACCCCGTGGGATTCTGGCTCCAGCGCCCGGCTGAGCAGATCGCGGTTGCGCAGATCGGCGTGCTGCGGCCCCAGCAGCCTGACCTGGCCTGGCTCCATGCCGGGCAGCCGCAGCAACCGGCGCACGGCGATGTCCGCATCGGCCTCCCGGAGGAAAAATCCGATGACCTTGCTGAGCGATTTTTCGCTGAACATTCCTTGCAATAAATAGTCCATGGTGTGCTCCGTGCCATGCGCACGGGGGTGCGAGGCGTGCAGTGCTCCCAGCCTGGACTGGCGGATCATTCCCGCGGTCAACCCGTGGCAGCATGGGACGTTTTGGGTGATGGCTCCCAAGATAACCCGGGCATTGCGCCCGGGCTGTAGGACGGTGCGGCATGGAAGCGCAAGCCCATTGCCTGCCCTTAGTCCCCCCATGCCTTCCTGTGGTCAGGCCAAGGCGCTCAGCGTACCGCCGGTGCCCGACCAGGATCCCGCCGCCGCCTCGTACTGGCTGCGTGCGAACTGGGCCAGTTTCATCAGGTCTGTCTTCTGGCCGCCGTCCGACACCTGGCTGGCGGTATTGGTGTTGCTGGTGGCGCGGCTGAATTGGCTGCTCAACTGGTCGATGAAGGACTGCGCCTCCTCGCTGCTGATGCTGCTGTCGCCGTCGGTGTCGATGGTCTTGAACAGTGACATGATCGCATCCGCCTGGGCGGCACCTGCCGCCTGCTCGGCCGCAGAGACCACCCCATCCTCGTTGGTATCGAGAGGGTCGTAGGTGGTGCTGCTGCTGGCCGAGGCCCCGCCGGGTCCGGGGGGCCCACCGGGCGGCGGCGCAGGCATGCCGCCCACGGCATCTGCACCGGCCTCGCCCGAGGGCCGGCCGGCGTCGAACTCGGCCTCCGAGAGGCTGCCGTCGCCATCCGCGTCGAGCTGGCTGAACAGCTCATCGCTGCTCACACCCGTCTTGCTGGCCGTGCCGCCGGACATCTTCTCTAGCAAGGCCTGCAGTTCGGTCTGGCTCACGGCGCCGTCGCCATCGCTGTCCACCTTGCCGAACAGGTCGTCGCCCGCCTGGCCCGTGACACCCGTGCCGGTGCTGGTGCTGTCGCTGCGCGACTGGGCAAAGGCCATGGTCGAGGGCGGCGGGGGCAAGACGCTTTGCATCGTCTTGCCCAGTTCGTCGGCGTCGAGGCTGCCGTCGCCGTCGCTGTCGTACTGCTGGACCAGGTCGGCAGCGCTGGTCTGGCTGCTGACGCCGGTCTTCTTGGCCACGTCGTCCAGCAGGCCCTGCAGTTCGGTTCCGCTCACGCCGCCGCTGCCGTCGGCGTCTATTTTGGCCAGCAGCCGCTCCGGCGAGGGCCCCGGGCGTGATGCCCGCTGCACACTTGCACTGGACCAGGCACTGCTGACGCTACTGATGCTCGTCATCGTCGTTCCTTCCAAGGGTTGCGGGCTGCGGCCCGTGCTCTCCGAGGCGGTGAACAACGCCGGCAGCGGCCCGAATTCATTCTTTCGGGACGAGGTCAAGGCGGTTTGTACGGTTTGTGTCGGTGCCGACACAATGGGGGCGTTGATCGCAGGAACTGGCGGGGCATTGCCCGCCATTTCGGGGCTTTGGCCCCGGGCGGATGTGCAGGTCGCGAATTCAGGGGCTTGCGGGTGGCGGTGGTGTGCCGTCGTCAGCGCATTTCTCGAAGCGCGGACGCATGCGGCCATCGATCAGCACGTCCTCGGCGAACATGGCCGCCGGGCGCACCCACAGGCCGCGCTGGCCGTAGAGGGCTCGGTACAGCGTCATGGGCTCCAGGGTCTCGCTGTGGCGCACGGTGTCGATGACTTCGTACAGCATGCCCTTGTAGTGCCGGTACAGGCCGGGCGGGGTCGGGGTGAATTCGGGCAGGTCGTCGTCGGTCATGTTGGTTAGGATGGCAGGTGGTCAAAAAACAAGATTGAGGGGAAATCCAGTGGATCAGGCAGATTTTGTGCACATGGTGCGCATGAGCGAGCATGCCAGTGCCGACAACAGCCGCCGTTACCGGCTTGGCGTGGCTGCGTTCGCCGCGCTGGGCTATGCCTGGGTGCTCGGTTGCCTGGCTGTGGCCGGAGGCCTGATCGCCTGGGTCATCCCCCAGTTGCTCAATGGCCGGTTCCGGCTGGTGCTGGTGTTCGTGCTGCTGGGTGCGGCAAGCCTGCTGTGGGTGAGTATCCGTGCGCTGTGGGTGCGCGTGGACGAGCCCAAGGGCATGGAGATCACGGCCCTGGAGGCCCCCGAGCTGTTCGATGCCCTGGAACGCATGCGCCGCAAGATCAAGGGCCCGACCATCCACCATGTCTACCTGAACGACGAGTTCAACGCCAGCATCCAGCAGTTGCCCCGCTACGGGCTGCTCGGCGGCGCGGTGAACTACCTGACCATCGGCCTGCCGCTGCTGCTGGCGCTGGACCGGCCCCGCTTTCTGGCCGTGCTTGCGCACGAGTACGGGCACCTGCGTGGCGACCACGGCCGCTTTGCGGCGTGGATCTACCGCACCCGGCTGACCTGGATGCGATTGAACAGCAGCCTGGAGGATGACGAAGGTGCCGTGGCCGTGGCCACCCAGGCCTTCATGCGCTGGTATTTCCCCCGTTTCGTTGCCAAGACCTTTGCGCTGGCACGCCAGGACGAGTACGAGGCCGACCGCATCGCGGGGCGCCTGCTCGGGCGCGATGTCACGGCGGCCGCGCTGATCGAGATCGAGGTGCGTGGAGAGTGGCTGAACGACAGCTTCTGGAGCGACCACTGGTGCGCCGCAGCCGGCAATCCCCTGCCGGTGGGCCCTTACCGCGCCATGCGCAAGCGCCTGGCCGAGGTGCCGGATGCCGCGTTCGCCAACGATGCACTGCGCCAGGCGCTCAAGCGCATCAGCAACGTGGACGACACCCACCCCGGTCTGCGCGATCGCATCGAGTCGCTGGATGCGGTGCCGACCCTGCCTGCCGAGTGGTCGCGCGGCAGTGCGCTGGCCCTGCTGGGCTCCGAGGCCAAACGCTGGGTGGCGCATTTCGACAAGCAGTGGTGCCGCGACAACGCCAGTGAATGGAAGCGCCACCATGGCTGGCTGGGGCGCGTGCGCGACCGCGCCCAGACCCTGCAGGCACGCATCGTCCAGGCGAGCGCCGCCGAGCTGGTGGAGCTGGCCCGTCTGCAACGCCACCTGGACCCGCGCGCCGACGTGCGTGGTCTGTACGAAACGGCGCTGGAACGCAGCACCGACCACCCAGGCGCGCTGCGTGGGCTGGTGCAGTCCATGCCGATGGACGACCGCGAGGGCAAGATGGCCCTGTTGCACCGCCTGTGGGAGGCCGGCAGCAGCGACCGCTTCTGGACGGCGCGCACGGCCCTGGCCGAGCTGGAAACCGCGCGCCTGGGCTATGAGCACGACGCCGCCGCCTTCAAGCAGTGGCGCAAGCGGCTCGAGCGTGCGCAGGAGTCCGAAGAGCGCGCCTGGGAGGAGCTCTCGGGCACTTCCTTCTTCAGCCAGACGACGCGCCACGACCTGAGCCCGTTCGAGCTTGAGGAACTGCAGGCCGAACTGGTGCGCTATGCCGATGTGGAGCGTTGCTGGCTGGTGCGCAAGAACCTGCGCGAGCATCCCCAGCGGCGCGCCTACCTGGTTTTCGTGGACCTGCCCGACCTGGACGATGGCAGCCGCTACCAGCTGTGCCGCGCCATGGAGCGCCAGCTCGGACTGCCCGGCCCGGCGCTGGTATTGTGGGCTGGCGAGTCGCCCACGCTCAAGGAGATCCAGCGCTCCGCATTCGATCCCGTTTTCACGCGGTAAGCAAAGCACCCCCTGAGTCGCTTGGCGCCTTCATCCCCCTCCCGACCCGCTGCGTGAGTCGGGAGGGGGATGCCTCCAGCGCACGCAAGCGAAGCGCCGCTTGCGCGGCTCGGCGGCCATTGCGCGGGGGGCGCTGGCTTGGGTCGCGCCGTTTTCGAGCGTCGCGGGTGGCTTGGCGTTTGGCAGATGGCGCGAAGCGATTCGGGGGATTTCTGGTCCAGTGGGACAATTGGGCCTATGCATCCCAAAGTTCTTCTCGACGCCTGTGCCGAACTCGTCAGGCTCACCCTTACCTTCGAACACCCCGCCGATGCGGTGGTGTCGCGCTTTTTCCGTGACAACCGGGGCCTGGGGCCCCGCGAGCGCGCCACGCTGGCCGAAACGGTCTACACCGTGCTGCGCAAGAAGCTGCTGTTCGACCACATGGCCCCCTCGGGCTCCGGCCCCAAGGAGCGGCGCCTGGCCATCCTGGGCTTTTATGGCCCGCGCGATTTTCTGGAGGGCGCACTGACCGACCAGGAAAAGAACTGGCTCAAACAGTGCGATGGCGTGACCGCTGACGACCTGATGGAGCGCCACCGCCACAACCTGCCCGAGTGGCTGGTGCAGCCCCTCAAGGACCAACTGGGCACGGGTTTCTGGCCGCTGGTGGAGAGCCTGTCGAACGCCGCGCCGCTGGATCTGCGCGTGAATGCCCTGCAGGACAAGCGCGCCGACGTGCAAAAGGAACTCGCCAAGGCCGGCATCAAGGCCTTGTCCACGCCGTATTCCCCCTGGGGCCTGCGCATCGACGGCAAGCCGGCGCTGGCCAAGCTCGACATCTTCACCCGTGGCGCCGTGGAGGTGCAGGACGAAGGCTCGCAACTCCTGGCCCTGCTGCTCGACGCCAAGCGCGGCGAGATGGTGGTCGACTTCTGTGCGGGCGCGGGCGGCAAGACCCTGGCCATCGGCGCCACCATGCGCAACACCGGGCGCCTGTATGCCTTCGACGTGTCCGGCCACCGGCTCGACGCCCTGAAGCCTCGCCTGGCGCGCAGCGGGCTGTCCAACGTGCACCCGGCCGCCATTGCGCATGAGCGCGACGACCGCATCAAGCGCCTGGCCGGCAAGATCGACCGCGTACTGGTCGACGCACCGTGCTCGGGTCTGGGTACCCTGCGCCGCAACCCCGACCTCAAGTGGCGCCAGTCGCCCAAGTCTGTCGAGGAACTGGTGGCCAAGCAGACCGCCATCCTGGCCAGCGCAGCGCGGCTGTTGAAGTCGGGTGGCCGGCTGGTGTATGCCACGTGCAGCATCCTGCCGCAGGAGAACGAGGCGATTGCGGAGGCCTTTACGGCTGCACACCCCGATTTCGTGCCGCAGGACGCGGGCGAGACGCTGGCCCAGCTCAAGGTGGAAGGTGCCGAAAAATTGTGCAGCGGCGGCGCGTCGGGCACTGGTTATCTGCGCCTGTGGCCCCATGTGCACCACACGGATGGCTTTTTCGCCGCCGTCTGGACAAGGAAGTAAGCCCCCCTGAGCCGCTTCGCGCCATCCCCCGAGGGCCCCGCCGCCCCTGCGGCGGGGCGGCCCTTGAACGGCGGCACTGGGCCGGGGTTGCGCCAGTTTCGCCGGCCATGCCCCGTCAGCATGCTGGCATGGCTGTTGCGTCGTGTTTTCGTGGAGCCAATTCACCCTGGATACTGTGGATAACCTCTAATCGAAAACAGGGGCCGCCCTTTAAAATCCGTGCACCCGCCACCGCTCGTGGCCGGGTATCTTGTACAAGGTTTTGCTGAATATGTTGTTACCCGACTGGGCTGTGCTGAACGCGGCCATCGACTGGCTCGGCCATGGGCTGTGGAATCTCGCCTGGTGGGAGATCGTTCTGTACACGCTGGCGACCACGCACATCACCATTGCGGCGGTCACCATCTTCCTGCACCGTGCCCAGGCCCACCGCTCGGTGGACCTGCATGCGATCCCTTCGCATTTCTTCCGTTTCTGGCTGTGGATCGGCACCGGCATGGTGACCAAGGAGTGGGTGGCCATCCACCGCAAGCACCACGCCAAGTGCGAAACCGTGGACGACCCGCACAGCCCGCAGACGCGCGGCCTCGATACCGTGATGTGGCGCGGCGCCGAGCTGTACCGTACGGAATCGAAGAACCTCGAGACCATGAAGAAGTTCGGTCACGGTACGCCCGATGACTGGATGGAGCGCAACGTCTACACCCGCTTCGGCTGGCAGGGCGTGGGCCTGATGCTGGTGCTCAACCTGGCACTGTTCGGTGCCGCGGGCGCCGCTGTCTGGGCCGTGCAGATGCTCTGGATCCCGTTCTGGGCCGCCGGCGTGGTCAACGGCGTGGGCCACTACTGGGGCTACCGCAATTTCGAGGCGCAGGACGCCAGCACCAACCTTTCGCCCTGGGGCCTGATCATCGGTGGCGAAGAGCTGCACAACAACCACCACACCTACCCCACGTCGGCCAAGTTTTCGGTCAAGTCCTATGAGTTCGACATCGGCTGGGCCTACATCAGCCTGATGAAGGCCATCGGCTGGGCCACCGTGAAAAAGGTGCCACCCAAGCTGCAGCGTGGCGACATCAAGCCCGTGGCCGACGAAAAGACGCTGGAGGCGCTGATCGCCAACCGCTACGAAGTCATGGCCGGCTATGCCCGCGGTGTGCGCCAGGCATGCAAGGAAGAAATCGCCGCGCTGCAGGCCCGGCAGGCCGACGCCTCGGTGCTCAAGTCCGCCAAGCGCTGGCTGCACCGGGATGCCGAGAAAGTGCCTGCTGGTGCCTTGCCCCAGTTGGCCCAGGCGCGAGCCGCCCACCCGGCCCTGGACAAGATGGTGACCATGCGCGAAGAGCTGCGCCAGTTGTGGCTCAACACCTCGCAGTCGCGCGAGCAGCTCACCGCCGACCTGCAGGCGTGGTGCCGCCGTGCGGAAGAGAGCGGCATTGCCGCGCTGCGGGATTTCTCGATCAGCCTGCGGGCTGCGCGGGCCTGACGGTGCCTTGACACAGCTTGCGCAGGGCAACGCCTGCAGCACCTGCGTTCCGCAGGGGAATCCTGGCATGTCATGGCCAGTCCTTGAGTCATGAATGTAGACGTCTTGCACACCCACGCCGCCTTTGCTGCGCTCATCGCACTGTGCCAGTGGGTCGGATTCACCCCCTTGTTGTGGCCCTGGCTGGCCACTACGGCGGTCGGCCGTCAGCTGGGCTTTCTGCCGACCCTGGGCCTGGGGGTGTGCATTGGGTTGCTGGCAAACTTCCAGGTCTTTTTCATTGCTGTGGCCGCAGGCCAGGGTGCCTGGCCTGCCTGGGTGTTGCCGGCCGGCGCTGCAGCACTCACGGTGCTGGCCTGGGCCTGGCTCGCGCGCTGCTTTCGGCACGTTCAGCGCGCTGAGCCAGCTTTCCCTGTAAAGCACTCCTGGCACAGGGACGCCATCGGCATGGCCGCCGTTGCGGTGGCTCTTGTCCTGTTTGTCCAGGATGCCGCCCACTCCCACCCGGGCGTGTTCGAGGCCTGGGACACCATCTGCAGCTGGAATCGCTGGGCGGTGGAGTGGCATCGCCAGATCCTGCCGATCTACACGGCTGGCTACCCGCAACTGCTGCCAACGGCCTTGGCCGGTTTGTATGGATGGATCGACCCACAGGCCGCAGAGCCGGTGGCCCGGCTGTTCCTGTTGCTGTTTCCTGCATTGCCTTGTCTGCTGTTCGTGGATGGGTACCGGCGCTGGCGCGACGACGCCTTTCTCTGGGGATGCGCGGCCTGGCTGGTCTTGCTGCGCTTCGCGTTCCGGGGTATGGCCGATTCAGGGTATGCCGACGTGCCGGTAGCCTGCTTCGTCGCCGTGACGGCCTATCTGCTGTTGCTCGGCTGCCGCGGCGTGGATCGTGGCGTGGTCTTGACGCTGGCAGCCATCTCTGCCGCTGCAGCGCTGCTGACCAAACAGCCGGGTGGTATCGCATGGTTGCTGTGGCTGGGCACGGCGGCTGCACTGGTGCAGCGCCGGCAGCTGTCCTGGTCTTCGGCCTTTGCCAAGGCCTTGATTTTTCTGCTGATTGCCGCGCCCTGGTATCTGTGGACGGCCTGGCGGATCTGGACGGGGGTCGATATCACCAACATCGACTACCTCGTCGGCTCCATCCATGCGGATCGGAATTGGGGTCAGCGCATCGGCCGCGCTCTGCAAGGTCCACTCATGGACGCGCTTGCTGGTTTCGGCTCTGCGACCATGGCTGCCTGCGTCATCGTCGCACTGCTGGTCATGGCGTGCAAAAGGTCGGATGGCCGGCGCCTGATTTTCGGCGTGTGCCTGCCTTACCTGCTGCTGTGGGCCAGCCTGTTTTCCTACGATATACGCAACTTGCTGCCAGCGGTTGTGCCGGTGGCGTGGGCCTTGGGCATTGGCGTACGGAGTGCCCTCGACACATTCGGCAGGAAGCGGCTACCTGCTGCTGCTGCCGTGAGCGACAGCACCATGGTCGTTTCGATCCAGCCCTGGCTCTGCAGATGGGTGCCTGTTGGCGTCCTGGCCTTAGTCGCCATGCTGACATGGGCGGCGCCCTGGAGCATCGAGGATCTCCGCCTGCGCCAGTCGGCGTTGCAGCGGGAGGCCGTCGATCCGGCGCTGAATCGCTATCTGCTCGACTACGCACGCAGCCCGGGCTTCGGCGGGATGGTGATGGGTACCTATGCCCCCATGCTGTTCATCGAAGAGTTGAAGCTTCATACGCTGCCGCTCACGGACAATTCCAACGCGCTGCCTCGCGCGTTGCATCAGGCGGTGGCGCAGGGGCGGCCCTGGTGCGAACTGATCGCCATTGCCCCGCAATTCGCGCAGGTTCGTTATCTGGTACTGCACAACTTTCTTCTGCTGCCCACGATCGAGTCCTCCCGAGTCGAAGGTTCGTTGCGCATCGTCCATGAGCAGGGGGGCTTGCGGCTGCAGCATGTGGGCTGTCCCCATCCCTAGCGCTGTCAATGCCGCGGGGCGGGACCTAGTGCCGCCGAGCTGAAGGGGGCCGTGTGGCGGCCCTGCGCGAGTTCGCGATCAGCCTGCGGGCTGAGCGGGTCTGGCGAGCATCCGCTTCACGGAATGCCACAGCCGCTGCAGAGCCTGGTGCCCTGGGAGGCCTTTTTCATGGGCCACTTGCAGGTCTTTCGCTGCCGGTGCCGTTGCCTGCAGCACGGCGGGTGCTCCCTCGGCCTCGATGCCCACCCATGCACCCTGCGGACTGCGCCATGCGGCGTGGGGTGGCAACCGGGCCGGAGGCGCCGAGCCCGGATGTGCCGGGGCAGGGCTGCGCAGCACGGCCGTGCCCGAGAGGCTGCGCAGTTCGCAGCCCGCATCGATCCACACGAGCTGGCCCTGGCCCGGGGCGACGTAAAGGCGTTGAGCCTGTGGTGCCGTTGCGGGCGGTGGCAGGAGGGGGGCCGCCAGCCGGGTGCCGGTGGCCCTGGAAGAGTGGGGTAGGAGCTGCTGTTTCATGCCCTCAGCGTAAAACGGTCGCCTGCATCGCAACAGGCACAGCCAATGCTTCTTGGTTGCAGATCAGAGGGTTGTTTTTTGCGCTGTTCTGGTCATTCTTCGGCAATCCTGTATCTGTTGTGGTCGGCGCTTTGGGCGCATCATCTTCGGGCCATGCCCGTATCCTCTGAAGACCACCTTCCCCTGTACCGCCAGTTGGCGGAGCACTACCAGCAGGCCGTCGCCCAAGGCGTACTGCTGCCCGGCGCCCGCATGCCCTCGGTGCGCGAGCTCATGCAGCGCCATGGGGTGAGCCTGTCCACCGCACTGCAGGCACTGCGCACCATGGAAGAACAGGGCAGCGTGCAAGCACGGCCACGCATCGGCTACTTCGTGCAGGACCTGCGGGTGCACCTGCTGGACCACAGCAGCGAGCCCGATCCGAGCCGGCCCGTGGCCCGGATCGACGGTGCCCAGTTCGCGGGCATCAACGAGCGCATCTCGCTGTGGCTGGAGCAGGGGCGTCGGGCACAGGTGCGCGTGGACCTGGGTGCCGCCATGCCCGCCCCCGAACTGTTCGACCACCTCACCCTCAACCGGACCGGCGCCGCACTGTTGCGCGAGTTTCCCGAGGTGCTGGTTCAGGGCCATTCGCGGCCCGGCACGCACCCGCTGTTCCAGGCCGTGATGGCCCGGCAGGCGCTGGAAGTAGGCGTCCATGTCGCGCCACAGGACGTAATGGCCACGCTGGGCAACTCGGATGCGGTGAATCTGGCGCTCGCGGCGGTGACCGAGCGCGGCGACGTGGTGGCCGTGGAATCCCCCACCTTCTATGGCGTGCTGCAGGCGGTGGAGACGCAGAACCTGCGCGCACTGGAGATCCCCAGCAGCTCGCGCACCGGCATCTCGCTCGATGCCCTGGAGCTGGCGGTGCAGAGCGAACCGCGCCTGAAGGCGGTGGTCGTCGTGCCGCACCTGCAGATGCCCAACGGCGCTCTCATGCCCGACAGCCACAAGGAGCGGCTCGTGGCGTTCTGCCGGCACCATGACCTGGCGCTGATCGAGGACGACATCTACCGCGAGCTGGTCGATGCACCCGTGCTGCAGCGCCCGCTCAAGGCCTGGGACGAGACGGGGCAGGTGATCTACTGCGTGTCGTTCAACAAGACCCTGGCGCCGGGCCTGCGCCAGGGGTGGATGAATGGCGGGCGCTGGCACGACCGCATCCAGATCCTGAAATTCGCCCGCACCCGCAACATGCAGGTCTGGGCCCAGTTGCTGGCGGCGCGTACCGTGGGTACGCCCGCACACGAGCGCCACCTGCGCCGCTTTCGCAGCGCGCTGCGGGTGCAGCGCGAGCGCGGCGTGCAGATGGTGGCGCGGCATTTTCCGCAGGGCACGCGCCTGTCCGTGCCGCCCGGCGGGCTCAGCCTGTGGATCGAGCTGCCGGCGGGCGTATCGTCGTCGCTGCTGTTCGAGCAGGCGCTGGCCCTGGGCATCCGCGTGGCGCCGGGGCCGATTTTTTCCAACTCTGGCCGCTACGAGGGCTTTTTGCGCCTGAGCTGCGGCCTGCCCTTCTCGCCCGAGGTGGAGTGGGCCTATGGCGAGCTGGGGCGCCTGCTGCACGCCCAGGTGAGCACGGTGCGGCGGGCTGCGTGATCTCTTTCTTCCTGCTCAGCGGCCAAAGAAAAAGCCGCCCGGCGGGTGCCGGGCGGCTTTTTCCTG
>JAZKEE010000122.1:0-13877 GCA_040387235.1 Pseudomonadota bacterium | reverse complement strand
AAACGACAGGCAATAAAAAACCCGCTGGGTGAGCAGCGGGTTTTTTGGGAGAGCAGGCTGAATTACTTCAGCTTGATTTCCTTGTATTCGACGTGCTTGCGTGCCTTGGGATCAAACTTCATGATCAGCATCTTTTCGGGCATCGTCTTCTTGTTCTTGGTCGTGGTGTAGAAGTGACCGGTACCCGCAGTGGATTCCAGCTTGATCTTGTCGCGTCCGCCTTTGCTTGCCATGGTGTTTCTCCTTAAGCCTGGCCACGTGCGCGCAGGTCTGCGAGCACCGAGTCAATACCGTTCTTGTCGATCAAACGCAGGGCAGCGCTCGAAACGCGCAGGCGAACCCAGCGGTTTTCGGTCTCGACCCAGAAACGGCGGTATTGCAGGTTCGGCAGGAACCGGCGCTTGGTTTTGTTGTTGGCGTGGGAAACGTTGTTCCCGACCATGGGCTTCTTGCCCGTTACGTCGCAGACGCGTGCCATGAGGACACTCCGATACTTTTTAACGGCCGTTCGCTGCGTGCTCCTGGAATAGCTCCAACAGCACAGCTTGCGGCCTCACCTCGCCAGAAAGGGTGGCGGTAACCCCGGGCGGCCCTACGTGGGCGCACTCGATTGTGTTTTTGCCTGCATGAAGGCGGGCATGCAAATACCCGCCTGAATTCAGGAAAGCCTTGGATTATAGCCGCCTGCCGGCCGGGGCGTCAAATTGCTGCCCCAAACGGCCCGCTCACTCCTGTTGCTCGAGGAAGCGCTGCGCGTCGAGCGCGGCCATGCAGCCCGTGCCCGCGCTGGTGATGGCCTGGCGGTACACGTGGTCGGCCACGTCGCCGGCGGCGAAGACGCCGGGCACGCTGGTCTGCGTGGCAAAGCCCTTGAGCCCGCCCTGGGTGATGAGGTAGCCGCCCTCCATCTCCAGCTGGCCCTTGAAGATATCGGTGTTGGGCGAGTGGCCGATGGCAATGAAGCAGCCGTGCAGCGTGATGTCCTCGGTACTGCCGTCCTTGGTGCTCTTGATGCGGATGCCGGTCACGCCGGTGGCATCGCCCAGCACCTCGTCCAGCGTGTTGAACAGCTTGAGCTCGATCTTGCCCGAGGCGACCTTCTCGTTGAGCTTGTCCACGAGGATGGGTTCGGCCTTGAACTTGTCGCGGCGGTGCACCACCGTGACCTTGCTGGCGATGTTGGAGAGATACAACGCTTCTTCGACGGCCGTGTTGCCGCCGCCGACCACCGCCACCGGCTTGTCGCGGTAGAAGAAACCATCGCAGGTGGCGCAGCCCGACACGCCCCGGCCCATGAAGGCTTCCTCGGAGGGCAGGCCCAGGTACTTGGCCGATGCGCCGGTGGCCAGGATCAGCGCGTCGCAGGTGTAGGTGCCGCTGTCACCGATGAGGGTGAAGGGGCGCTTGCTGAAGTCGACCTTGTTGATGTGATCGAAGATGATCTGGGTCTTGAAGCGCTCGGCATGCTCCAGGAAACGCTGCATCAGTTCCGGCCCCTGCACGCCGTTCACGTCGGCGGGCCAGTTGTCGACCTCCGTCGTGGTCATCAGCTGGCCACCCTGGGACATGCCGGTGATCAGCACCGGATTGAGGTTGGCGCGCGCTGCATAGACCGCTGCGGTGTAGCCGGCCGGGCCGGAGCCGAGGATCAGAACTTTCGCGTGTTGGGTGGTAGACATGGTAAAAGCCTGTGTTTTGCGCCCGCTACACGGGGCGCTGTTGGGAAAGCTGGGGGGCGGGGCGCCAAGTATCAACCGCGCTCGGTCTCCACACGCAGCCCCATTTTCAATCACGGCGATTGTAAGAACCGATCAGAGTGCAGGAGAAAGCGCCCTGAATAACCCGCTGCGGCACCGGTGGAGCCGCGCCTTTTGAGAGGAGAAGTTTCCATGTCAACGATGTTGTCCAACCTGGACCTGCTGCGCCGGGTGCCACTGTTCTCGCTGCTCACCATGCCGCAGGCCGAGGTGATCAGCGGTGCCGTGGTCAAGAAGCGCTTCAAGCGCGGCGAGGCGCTGGTCGAGCAGGGGCAAAAATCCAACGCGCTGTTCATCCTGCTCACCGGGCGGGCGCGCGTGCTCACCACCGACAGCCGCGGGCGCGAGGTGATTCTGGCCACGCTCTCGCAGGGGGACTACCTGGGCGAGATGAGCATCATCGACAACGAACCCCATTCGGCCACGGTGCGCGCCGAGGTGCAGACCGACGTGCTGATGCTCGGGCGCACCGAGTTCGCGCGCTGCCTGACCGAGAACGCCTCCATGTCGCTGGTGGTCATGCGCGGGCTGGTCAAGCGCCTGCGCCATGCCGACCGCAAGATCGAATCGCTGGCCCTGCTGGACGTGTACGGCCGCGTGGCCCATGCGCTGCTGGATTTCGCGATCACCGACGTGCAGGGCCAGCGCATCATCCGCGACAAGATCTCGCGCCAGGACCTGGCCAAGATGGTCGGCGCCTCGCGCGAGATGGTCAGCCGGGTCATGAAGGACCTGGAGGAGCGTGGCTTCATCGAGGTGCTGCCCACCGGCGCCACGCTGCTCAAGGACCGGCTGGACGCGCTGGGCTGAAGCGGCTGCCCACCTCGTCGGCTGCGGACCAGTGCATGGGGTAAGCTCGCTGCGCGCCTATGACCTATTCACTCAATACCCTGAACGCATCGTCCGCCGCGAAGTCGCCGCCCCGCACGGGAGCGGCCCGCTTCGGGCATGAAGTCGGCCTGGTGCTGGGCTTGCTGGCCCTGGTCTTCTGGCTGCTGGCGCTGGTCAGCTACTCGGCGCAGGACGCCGCCTGGTCGTCCTCGGGCCCCTCGGACTCGCGTGCCGTGCTCAACTGGGCCGGGCGCATCGGCGCCTGGCTGGCCGATGGCAGCTACTTTGCCCTGGGTTTCTCCGTCTGGTGGTGCGTGGCGGCGGGTGTGCGCTCGTGGCTCTCGTCGCTGGCGCGCTGGATGCGCGGCGGCGAGGTGCTGCCCGGTGCCGTGAGCCCCATGGCCCGCCGTGGCCTGTTCTGGGGTGGGCTGGTGGTGCTGATGTGCTCCAGCACGGCGCTTGAATGGTCGCGCCTGTACCGCTTCGAATCGCTGCTGCCCGGGCATGCCGGCGGTGTGCTCGGCTACCTGACCGGGCCGGCCAGCGTGAAATGGCTGGGCTTCACGGGTTCGGCCCTGCTGTGCATCGTGCTCGCCGTGCTGGGCGCTGCGCTGGTGTTCCGTTTCTCCTGGGGCCATGTGGCCGAGGTGCTGGGCGGGCGCATCGACGCACTGGTGCAGTCGCGCCGCACGCAGCGCGAAGTGGCCAAGGATGTGGCCGTGGGTCGCAAGGCCGCGCGCGAGCGCGCCGTGGTGGTGCTGGAAGAGAAAACCGAGAGCGAAGAACACCACCCGCAACCGGTGCAGATCATCGAGCCGATCCTGGTCGACCCACCACTGAGCTCCCGCGTGGTCAAGGAGCGGCAAAAGCCCCTGTTCACCGAGATGCCCGACAGCAAGCTGCCGATGGTGGACCTGCTCGACGGCCCGCTGCAGCGCCAGGAAACCGTGGCGCCCGAGACGCTGGAGATGACCAGCCGTCTGATCGAGAAAAAGCTCAAGGACTTTGGTGTGGAGGTGCGCGTGGTGGCGGCCATGCCCGGCCCGGTGATCACGCGCTACGAGATCGAGCCTGCCACGGGCGTGAAGGGCTCGCAGATCGTGGGGCTGGCCAAGGACCTGGCGCGCTCGCTGAGCCTGGTGTCCATCCGCGTGGTGGAGACCATCCCCGGCAAGAACTTCATGGCGCTGGAGCTGCCCAACGCCAAGCGCCAGTCGATCCGCCTGTCCGAAATCCTCGGTTCGCAGGTCTACCACGAGGCCAAGAGCATGCTCACCATGGGCCTGGGCAAGGACATCGTGGGCAACCCGGTGGTGGCCGACCTGGCCAAGATGCCGCACGTGCTGGTGGCCGGTACCACGGGCTCGGGCAAGTCGGTGGGGATCAATGCCATGATTCTCTCGCTCCTGTACAAGGCCGAGGCGCGTGACGTGCGCCTGTTGATGATCGACCCGAAGATGCTGGAAATGTCGGTCTACGAAGGCATTCCGCACCTGCTGGCGCCCGTGGTCACCGACATGAAGCAGGCCGCCAACGGCCTGAACTGGTGCGTGGCCGAGATGGAGCGCCGGTACAAACTCATGAGCAAGCTCGGTGTGCGCAACCTGGCCGGCTACAACGTCAAGATCGACGAAGCCAAGGCGCGCGAGGAATTCATCTACAACCCCTTCAGCCTCACGCCCGAGGAGCCCGAGCCGCTGCAGCGGCTGCCGCACATCGTGGTGGTGATCGACGAGCTGGCCGACCTGATGATGGTGGTGGGCAAGAAGATCGAAGAGCTGATTGCACGCCTGGCGCAGAAGGCGCGCGCCGCCGGCATCCACCTCATCCTGGCCACGCAGCGTCCCAGCGTGGACGTGATCACCGGCCTGATCAAGGCCAACATCCCGACGCGCATCGCCTTCCAGGTGAGCAGCAAGATCGACAGCCGCACCATCCTCGACCAGATGGGCGCCGAAGCGCTGCTGGGCATGGGCGACATGCTCTACATGGCCAGCGGCACCGGCCTGCCGATCCGCGTGCACGGAGCCTTCGTGTCGGACGAGGAAGTACACCGTGTCGTCCATTACCTCAAGGAGCAAGGGGAGCCGGACTACATAGAAGGCGTGCTCGAAGGTGGAACTGTGGACGGCGACGGTGATCTGTCAGGGGAGGGCGGTGGCGGCGAAGGGGGTGAAAAAGACCCCATGTACGACCAGGCCGTGGAAGTGGTCCTCAAGGACCGCAAGGCCAGCATCTCCTACGTGCAACGCAAGCTGCGCATCGGCTACAACCGGTCCGCGCGCCTGCTCGAAGACATGGAGAAGGCGGGCTTGGTGAGCGGCCTGACCACCAGCGGCCAGCGCGAAGTGCTGGTGCCCGCGCGCCCCGAGTAAAAACGGCGCACCGGCCGTGCAACTGCGGTTGCATGGCTGGACAACCCACAGACAGGAGCCTTCGTTTGAAAAAAATTGTGACAGCCATCGTGATCGCCGCCGGTGCCCAGTGGGCCAGTGCGGACGGGCTCAAGAGCCTCGAAGCGTTCATGAAGAGCACCCAGACGGGCCGTGCCGATTTCACCCAGGTGGTGACCTCGCCGCCCAAGGACGGGCAGACGGCGCGCACCAAGAACTCCAGCGGCTCCTTCGAGTTCCAGCGCCCCGGGCGCTTCAAGTTCGTCTACAAGAAACCTTTCGAGCAGACCATCGTGGCCGATGGGCAGACCCTGTGGCTGCACGACGTGGACCTGAACCAGGTCACGCAGCGCGCCCAGGCCCAGGCCCTGGGCACCACGCCGGCTGCGCTGCTGGCGTCGGCACCCGACCTGTCGGCGCTCAAGGCGGATTTCACGCTCGAGGCGGCGCCCGAGGCCGACGGCCTGCAGTGGGTGCTGGCACGCCCCAAGGCCAAGGACGGGCAGCTGCAGAGCGTGCGCGTCGGTTTTGCGGGCGAGCAGCTCGCCGCCCTGGACATCCTGGACAGCTTCGGCCAGCGCTCGGCCATCCGCTTCACCGGCATGCAGGCCAATGCCGCGCTGCCGGCCGCTACCTTCCAGTTCAAGCCGCCCGCCGGGGCCGACGTGGTCAAGCAGTAAGGTGCCTGGTGCCCAGGGGGAGGGCTTACTTTTTCTGGATGACGCCGCGCGCGTATCCTCCGTGGGCAGAGGGCAGCACCATGCAGATCATGGCCCGGCCCTGCTGCTTTTCCAATTGCTGCACCACGTTGCGCTGGTCTTCATAGTCCTCGCCGGCGCGCAGGTCTGCCGCCGTCTTCTTGATGCGCTTGAGCAGCTCTTGCACCTTGTCGTCGTTGACGTTCAGGCTGGGGCAGTTCTTGGCCGCGAAGTCGGCCGACGCGAGGGCCGAGCCGAGTTGGGCTTCGATGGCCTCGGCTTCGGTCACATCGGCCTGGGCGGTGCCGCCCAGCAGGGCGGCGCTCAGGAGCAGGGGCAGGGTGCAGAAAGAGACTGGCTTCATGGGTCAGGGGATCCAGGTGCAGGAGTAAAAATGGGAATGGGGTCGTGCCCCGCCCCGAAAAGCGCTTGTTATAAGCGATGGGTGCAGGGTGTGCGTTCTGGGCGCCCCGGTGCCATCGTTACAAAATGCAGCGGCCGTCGCCTGTGTTGGAATCAGGGCATGCCGCAGCTTGCCATCCACACGGTACCCGTTTCTTCGCCACCATGAGCACGTCCCGCAGTTCCCCTTCGCCATCCGCCGCTGCCCACCAACCCCTGGCCGAGCGCCTGCGCCCGCGCACGCTGGCCGAGGTGATAGGGCAGCAGCAGGTGCTGGGGCCGGGGATGCCGCTGCGCCTGGCGTTCGAATCAGGCCGCCCGCACAGCTGCATCCTCTGGGGCCCACCGGGCGTGGGCAAGACCACCATCGCGCGGCTCATGGCCGATGCCTTCGACGCGCAGTTCATCAGCATCAGCGCGGTGCTGGGCGGGGTCAAGGACATCCGCGAGGCAGTGGAGCGCGCCGAAGTGGCGCGCGATGGCCTCATGCAGCAGCGCACCATCGTCTTCGTCGATGAGGTGCACCGTTTCAACAAGAGCCAGCAGGACGCATTCTTGCCGCATGTGGAAAGCGGCCTGTTCACCTTCATCGGCGCGACCACGGAGAATCCGTCGTTCGAGGTCAACTCGGCGCTGCTCTCGCGCGCTGCCGTGTACGTGCTGCAGCCGCTGTCGACCGAGGATCTGCAGCAGCTCGTGGCGCTGGCCCAGGCGCACAAGGCGCTGCCAGCCATCGAGCAGGACGCCATCGACCGGCTCGTGGCCTATGCCGACGGCGATGCCCGGCGCCTGCTCAACACGCTGGAAACACTGGCCATGGCGGCCACGCAGGAGCAACTGGCCGAGATCACGGACGCATGGCTGCTCAAGGTGCTGGGCGAGCGCATGCGCCGCTACGACAAGGGCGGAGAGCAGTTCTACGACACCATCAGCGCGCTGCACAAATCCGTGCGTGGCTCGGACCCCGATGCGGCGCTGTACTGGCTGGTGCGCATGCTCGATGGCGGGGCCGACCCGCGCTACATGGCGCGGCGCCTGGTGCGCATGGCCAGCGAGGACATCGGCCTGGCCGATCCGCGCGCGCTGCGCCTGGCGCTCGATGCCGCCGAGGTCTACGAGCGCCTGGGCACGCCCGAAGGCGAACTGGCGCTGGCCGAGTGCGTGGTCTACCTGGCCGTGGCACCCAAGTCGAACGCCGTCTACAAGGCCTACAACGCCGCGCGCGCCTGGGTGAAGCAGGACGGAACGCGCCCGGTGCCCATGCACCTGCGCAATGCACCCACAAAGCTCATGAAGCAGCTCGACTACGGCAAGGGCTACCGCTACGCGCACGACGAGGAAGGTGGCTTCGCGGCAGGCGAGAACTACCTGCCCGAGGGCATGGAGGCACCCGGTTTCTACCAGCCGGTGGAGCGCGGGCTCGAAATCAAGATCGCACAGAAATTGCGTGAACTGCACAACCGCAATTTCGCAGCCGATGGCACGGAACTGCCCGAAGATTGAATTCAGCACAGGTACAAGGCGCCTTTTTGGGCCTGTTATGCTGATTTTGCATGGATCCGGTAATAAGTTTGCTCAGCAATATTCTTGCGCGTATCAAAAATACTTATGTGCCCGGCCCGTCACTGATGGACCCGAAACCCGAGGGAAAACCCCGCCAAAGCCGCACAGGGCCTCCTGACACTACTGGCTACAATCCCGTCCACAAACCCGCACAGCTGCATCTCTGGCGGGTTTTTTGCTAGATGGCAGTCGGGCCCACAAGGCTGTACCGATTCCGGTGCCTGCGCTTGGGGTGCGTTACAAACGAAGGACTTCTCTTATGGACATTTTGCTGCAGCAGATCATCAACGGTCTGGTTCTCGGCAGCATGTACGCCTTGATAGCCTTGGGCTACACGATGGTGTACGGCATTATTCAACTGATCAACTTCGCCCACGGCGAGGTGCTCATGATCGGTGCACTCACCAGTTGGAGCTGTATCGGCCTGATGCAAGGGGCCATGCCCGGCGCCCCCGGCTGGCTGATCCTGCTGCTGGCCACCATCATTGCGTGCGTGGTGGCTGCCACCCTGAATTTCGTGATTGAAAAAGTCGCCTACCGCCCGCTGCGCAGCAGCCCGCGCCTGGCCCCCCTGATCACCGCCATCGGCATGTCCATCCTGCTGCAGACGCTGGCCATGATCATCTGGAAGCCCAACTACAAGCCCTATCCGACGATGCTCCCGAGCTCGCCGTTCCAGATCGGCGGCGCCTACATCACCCCCACCCAGATCCTGATCCTGGGTGTGACCGCGGTGGCCCTGGCCTCGCTGATGTACCTGGTGAACCACACCAACCTGGGCCGTGCCATGCGCGCAACGGCAGAAAACCCCCGCGTGGCCTCGCTCATGGGCGTCAAGCCCGACATGGTGATCTCGGCCACCTTCATCATCGGCGCCATCCTGGCGGCCATCGCCGGCATCATGTATGCCTCCAACTACGGCACGGCGCAGCACACCATGGGCTTCCTGCCCGGCCTCAAGGCCTTCACGGCGGCCGTGTTCGGCGGCATCGGCAACCTGGCTGGCGCAGTGGTCGGCGGCATCCTGCTGGGCCTGATCGAAGCCATCGGCTCGGGCTACATCGGCACCCTCACGGGCGGCCTGCTGGGCAGCCACTACACCGACATCTTTGCTTTCATCGTGCTGATCATCATCCTCACGCTGCGTCCTTCGGGCCTGCTGGGTGAGCGAGTGGCGGATCGAGCCTGAGGACCTTGCCATGAAGAACAACAACCTTGCCAAATGGATCGTTGGCGGCATCGCGCTGCTGGTCCTTCCGCTGATCCTGCAATTCTTCGGCAACGCCTGGGTGCGCATTGCCGATCTGGCCTTGCTGTACGTGATGCTGGCCCTGGGCCTGAACATCGTGGTCGGCTACGCCGGCCTGCTCGACCTGGGCTACGTGGCGTTCTACGCCGTGGGTGCCTACCTGTTCGCGTTGATGGCATCGCCCCACCTGGCCGATACCTTCGCCGCATTCGCCGCCATGTTCCCCAACGGGCTGCACACCTCGCTGTGGGTGGTGATACCGTTGGCGGCCTTGGTCGCGGCATTGTTCGGGGCCGTGCTGGGGGCGCCCACGCTCAAGCTGCGCGGCGACTACCTGGCCATCGTGACGCTGGGCTTCGGTGAAATCATCCGCATCTTCCTGAACAACCTGGACCACCCCGTCAACCTGACCAACGGCCCCAAGGGCCTCGGGCAGATCGACTCGGTCAAGATCTTCGGTCTGGACCTGGGCAAGCGGCTGGAGCTGTTCGGCTTCGACATCAACTCCGTCACGCTGTACTACTACCTGTTCCTGGTGCTGGTGATCATCAGCGTCATCATCTGCTACCGCCTGCAGGACTCGCGCATCGGCCGCGCCTGGATGGCCATCCGCGAAGACGAGATCGCCGCCAAGGCCATGGGCATCAACACCCGCAACATGAAGCTGCTGGCCTTCGGCATGGGCGCCTCGTTCGGCGGCGTCTCGGGCGCCATGTTCGGCGCTTTCCAGGGCTTCGTTTCGCCCGAGTCGTTCAGCCTGATGGAGTCGGTCATGATCGTCGCCATGGTCGTGCTCGGCGGCATCGGCCACATTCCCGGCGTGATCCTGGGTGCCGTGCTGCTGTCGGCCCTGCCCGAAGTGCTGCGCTATGTGGCCGGCCCGCTGCAGGCCATGACCGATGGTCGCCTGGACTCCGCCATCCTGCGCCAGTTCCTGATTGCCGTGGCCATGATCGTCATCATGCTGATGCGCCCCCGTGGTCTGTGGCCAGCGCCCGACCATGGCAAGAGCCTCACGCAGAAGTCCTGAACACCACCGAAAGTTAGAACATGGCAGAGAAATCCAACGAAGTGGTGCTGAAGGTTGCCGGCATTTCCAAGCGCTTTGGCGGCTTGCAAGCCCTCTCCGACGTCGGCATCACCATTGAACGCGGCCAGGTCTATGGCCTGATCGGCCCCAACGGCGCAGGCAAGACCACCTTCTTCAACGTGATCACGGGTCTGTACACCCCCGACAGCGGCACATTCGAGCTCGCAGGCAAGCCCTACGAGCCCACGGCGGTGCACGAGGTGGCCAAGGCAGGCATTGCCCGCACCTTCCAGAACATCCGTCTGTTCGCTGAAATGACGGCGCTCGAGAACGTGATGGTGGGTCGCCACATCCGTACCAAGTCCGGCCTGCTGGGCGCGGTGCTGCGCACCAAGAGCTTCAAGGCCGAAGAACTGGCCATCGCCAAGCGCGCGCAGGAGCTGCTCGACTACGTGGGCATCGGCAAGTTCGCCGACTACAAGGCGCGCACGCTGAGCTACGGCGACCAGCGCCGCCTGGAGATCGCCCGCGCCCTGGCCACCGACCCCCAACTGATCGCGCTGGACGAACCGGCCGCCGGCATGAACGCCACGGAGAAGGTGCAGTTGCGCGAGCTGATCGACCGCATCCGCAACGACAACCGCACCATCCTGCTCATCGAGCACGACGTGAAGCTGGTGATGGGCCTGTGCGACCGCGTGACGGTGCTCGACTACGGCAAGCAGATCGCCGAAGGCACGCCTGCCACCGTGCAGAAGAACGAAAAAGTGATTGAGGCCTATCTGGGCACCGGAGGACACTGAGAATGGCCGAAAAATCCAACAAGGTACTGCTGCAGGTCAAGGGCCTGAAAGTGGGCTACGGCGGTATCCAGGCCGTCAAGGGCGTGGACTTCGAAGTGCGCGAAGGCGAGCTGGTCTCGCTCATCGGCTCCAATGGCGCGGGCAAGACCACCACCATGAAGGCCATCACGGGCACGCTGCCCATGGGCGATGGCGACATCGAGTACCTGGGCAAGAGCATCAAGGGCAAGGGCGCCTGGGACCTGGTCAAGGATGGCCTGGTGATGGTGCCCGAGGGCCGCGGCGTGTTCGCGCGCATGACCATCACCGAGAACCTGCAGATGGGCGCCTACATCCGCAAGGACAAGGCGGGCATCCTGGCCGACATCGAGAAGATGTTCACCATCTTCCCACGCCTGCGCGAGCGCAAGGACCAGCTGGCCGGCACCATGTCGGGCGGCGAGCAGCAGATGCTGGCCATGGGCCGCGCGCTGATGAGCCAGCCCAAGGTGCTGCTGCTGGATGAACCCTCGATGGGCCTGTCTCCCATCATGGTGGACAAGATCTTCGAGGTGGTGCGCGACGTGTACGCCCTGGGCGTGACCATCGTGCTGGTGGAGCAGAACGCCAGCCGAGCGCTGGCGATCGCCGACCGCGGCTACGTGATGGAGTCGGGCCTGATCACCATGACCGGCCCGGGCCAGGAACTGCTGAGCGACCCCAAGGTGCGTGCCGCCTACCTGGGCGAGTGAACCGTATCCAGCCACTGCACACCCCGCAGCAAAAAGCCGTCCCTCGGGACGGCTTTTTTCATGGCGCCGGCTGGCGGCAGGCCATCAGTACTTGTACTGCACGCCCAGGGTCGTCATCTTCACGCCCGAGTTGTCATCCGCGAAGTGGAACTTGTGGCGTTCCCACTCCACCACGGCGGCCCACTGCTGGTTGAAGTTCCAGCGCGCACCCAGGCCGTAGGACAGGCCGAAGCCACTGTCCTTGCCCGTGGCCACGCCCAGTCCCGAGAAGCCCTCGGTGCGCGTGCGGCCATAGGTGGTACCGACCTTGCCGAACAGGTCGAACTGCTCGCTCAGCGGGGCACGCCCGACCAGGCTCAGGTTGACGCCCTGGGCTTTGGTGGTTCCGCCCAGGCGGTGGGCCTTGCCGGCGTTCAAATAGCTCAGTTCCACCCCCGCATTGGGGTGGAAATAACCTCCGGTGGAAAGCTTCCAGGCCGAGTCGGAATCATCGAAGCCCAGGCCGGTGCCTGGTGGGCCGGCATTGAGGTCGAAGTTGGAGCGGCCGCCGCTCAGGCCGAAGTAGCCTTGCTGTGTATACGGGATGAAGGAGTCGCGCTGCTTTGACGCCGCGTTGCCGGTTTGTGCGTGCACGCCCGTGGCGGCACAGGCGACGGCTGCAACAGCCAACCAGGGAATCATTCGGAGCGGGGATGGCATGGGGTAGGTCCTTGGAATGTGAGGAGGTTCGGCGGGCGGGTAGTGCCCGCGAGGCGAACGTCCAATCTAAGGCGCACCCCGGTGTGCTGCTGTAGGACTGGGAGTAGCCGGGGGGTAGGTCCATCCCGTGCATCCATGCCTTGCCAGAGGCTGCGTGCAAGGTCGGGACTAGGCCCCGGGCCTGTCTGCAACGGTCCGGCGGTTAAACTCCCGGCAGTCACGTTGGCGTCATGGTTTTGTCATGGCGTCGTCATTTTCAAGAAATCCGACCCCCCCGTTCCAGGAGCCTCTTCCATGCTGTTTGCCAAGCTGTTGCCACGCGAAGGCAATTTTTTCGAGATGTTCAACCAGCATGCGGACCGCATCGTGGAAGCGGCTCGTGCCTTTTCGCAACTGGTGGCGAACTACAACGACCCCCATCTGCGCGACAAGTACAACCAGGACGTGGACAACGCCGAGCGCGCTGCCGACCGCGTGACGCACGAGGTCAACAAGGCCATCCACAAGACCTTCATCACCCCTATCGACCGTGAGCAGATCCACACGCTGATCAACACCATGGACGACGTGGCCGATCTGATCCAGGACTCGGCGGAAACCATGGCGCTGTACGACGTGCGCCACATGACGGACGAGATCACGCGCCTCACGGACCTGAGCCTCAAGTGCTGCGAGCGCGTGCGCGACGCCGTCAAGCTGCTCGACAAGATCGCCGATCCCGCCGTCGCGGAGGCCGCCCTCAAGACCTGCGAGGAGATCGACAAGCTCGAATCCGACGCCGACCGCGTGATGCGCAGTGCCATGAGCAAGCTGTTCCGCGAGGAACCCGATGTGCGCGAAGTGATCAAGCTCAAGGCCATCTACGAGCTCTTGGAAACCATCACCGACAAGTGCGAGGACGTGGCCAACTGCATCGAGGGCATCGTCCTCGAGAACTCCTGATCAGCACGGGTCCAGCAGCATGGAAACCGTACAAACAGCCCTGTGGGTTGTCGTTCTGCTTGTGGCGCTCGCGATCCTGTTCGATTTCATGAACGGGTTCCACGATGCCGCCAACTCCATCGCCACGGTGGTCTCCACCGGGGTTCTCAAGCCCGCGCAGGCGGTGCTTTTCGCCGCATTCTTCAATTTCGTGGCGATCTTCGTGTTCCACCTGAGCGTGGCGGCCACGGTGGGCAAGGGCATCGTGCAGCCCGGCATCGTGGACACGCACGTGGTCTTCGGCGCCCTGGTGGGAGCCATCACCTGGAACGTGATCACCTGGTACTACGGCATCCCCAGCAGTTCCTCGCATGCGCTGATCGGCGGCATCGTGGGTGCGGTGATCGCCAAGGCCGGGGCCAGCGCGCTGGTCTCCACCGGCATCCTCAAGACCGTGGCCTTCATCTTCGTTTCGCCCCTGCTGGGGTTTTTGCTCGGCTCGCTGATGATGGTGGCCGTGGCCTGGATCTTCCGGCGCGCAAGGCCGAGCAAGGTGGACAAGTGGTTCCGGCGGCTGCAGCTCGTCTCGGCAGGCGCCTACAGCCTGGGCCATGGCGGCAATGATGCACAGAAGACCATCGGCATCATCTGGCTGCTGCTGATCGCCACGGGCTATGCCTCGGCCAGTGATGCATCGCCACCCACCTGGTCCATCGTGAGCTGCTACGTGGCCATCGGCCTGGGAACCATGTTCGGCGGCTGGCGCATCGTCAAGACCATGGGCCAGAAGATCACCAAGC
>JAZKEE010000121.1:21856-27514 GCA_040387235.1 Pseudomonadota bacterium | reverse complement strand
ATCCGTTTGTCGTGGGTTCGACCCCCGCACGTCCCACCAGGATACGCAAGGCGCTGCAGCTCTCAAGGCTGTGGCGCTTTTTGCTTTGTCTCTCGACGGGGTGGGTCAGCCGCCTTGGCGGGCCGACAGCCATGCCAGCAATTCCCCCCGGTCCTGTACGCCCAGGCTGTTGTAGAGCTGGCGGCGGTGGTAGACCACGGTGTTGGCGCTGATGTCCATGCGCGCCGCGACCTGGGACTCCGGCAGCCCGAGCGCCAGCCAGTAGGCAAGTTCCTGCTGGCGTTGCGACAGCCCTTGGGCCTGCAGCACGGCCTGCAGGCGTGCCTCCCGCGGCACGCTCTGCGTGATGTGGATCCCCACCGCCTGGCCCATGCCCGTGGCGGCCTTCATGGGTGTCGCGCGCACCGAAAAATGGCCGTGCACGGTGCGCAGCTCCCTGGTGGGCAGTCCCGGGAGGTGTTGCGCGTGCATGTGCTGCAGCAGTTCGTGCAGTTCCTGGGGCAGCCCTGCGCCGCGCCGCCAGCGCCAGCCGAAGGCCAGGGGCAGCAGGGCCTCGGCTTCGGGCGACAGCCACAGCAGCCGTCCCTGGGGTGTGGTGATCAGCATGCCCTGGCTGTGCGCCTCGCCGGCTCCGGCACCCATCTCCCCGGTTTGCAGGATGTGCGCCAGATAAGGCTCCAGCCGCGCCAGCAGCGCAGCGTCGCCGGGCCCGAAGGTCGGTGATGCCGCTTCGCGGTAGAACTTGAGCGTGCCTATCCCTTCGCCGTCGGGTCTGCGCAGTACCAGGCTCATGCAGTCCACGGTCCGCATGGGCCGCATCACCACGTTGTAGAAGTCGCTGCGCTGCAACTCAGGCATCGGTACGCGCACGAGTTGTTCGAGCAGTTGGGGCCCTCGTTCGTGCCGCACCGCTTCGCCAAAGTCACGCGAGCTGCGCACCAGAACCTCGCGCTCGCTGCGCAGAATGCGCGCATCAAAGTAGTCGGCCACCACCGACTGAGCGGCCGGCACCTCCATGTGCACCGCCAGCTCGCCTCCATCGGCAGGGTACACGTACGCACTGGAGTCGAAGCCGAGAACACCGTGCAGCGTCTCCAGCAGGGGGACGACCATGGGCGGCCCGCCCGCTTCCATGCGGGTCATGTGCTGCAGGCGCGCAATGGCTTGCTGGGTGGAGCGGGGCGAGGGCATGTCGGCTGCAGTCTGGTGAAGCGGTAGTGGGAACAAGCCCCCGAATCTAGGGGGCGGGCCGCGCAGGGTCAACACACCGGCGCAACACCCTATCCGCCGGGGGTGGGGTGCGCGCCGCTGCGGGCATGTAGCCTGCGCCGTCCCCTGATCCACCGAGGAGTTTTCCCATGTCCACCCTTGCTGCTGCGGCCCGTGGCCGCGCCCTGAGATCCTGCTTGCAACGCTGGCTGGCCGCTTCGCTCTTGCTGCTTGGCGGCAGCCAGGCCATGGCGCAGCCGCAGTGCACGCCCGGGCAGTGGCTGGCCGAGTATTTTCCCAACATCAGCCTGTCCGGAGCACCCGCGCTGCAGCGGTGTGAAGCCGGCCCCATCGACCACTACTGGACGGGTCCGAGCGGCAGTCCCGACCCGGCCCGCCTGCCGGTGGACGGGTTCTCGGCGCGCTGGACCGCGACGCTTTCGTTCCCCGGGGGCGCGACCCGGTTCATCGCCTTCACCGATGACGGCGTGCGCGTGCTGGTCGATGGCCAGCGCGTGATCGACAACTGGACCCTGCATGGCATCACCATGGACAGCGCCACGGTGCCCCTGGCGGCCGGCCCGCACACGGTGCGCATGGAGTACTTCGAGGCCGGCGGCGAAGGCCTGGCCCAACTGGTGATGGAGAGCACCCATCCGGCGCCACCTGTGCCGCCGAACATTTTGTCTTTCGTGGCGCAGCCTGGCGCCATCGACCTGGGCGGCAGCAGCACCCTGGCCTGGAACGTGGACAACGCCACGGGCTGCACGGCATCGGGGGGGTGGAGCGGTGAGCGGCCTGCCAGCGGCAGCGCCAGCGTCAGCCCCGGCACGACCACCCACTACAGCCTGAGTTGCCGGAACGCGGCGGGTGGCAGCGCGAGCGCCTCGGCCACGGTGACGGTGCGCAATGCCCCGCCGCAGCAACTGCCCACCATCGACAGCTTTGGTGCCACACCTACCCGCATCGCCCCGGGCGAGAGCGCCCGCCTGGTGTGGCGGGCGAGCCATGCCGCCAGTTGCACCGCATCGGGTGGATGGAATGGCACGCGCGCGTCCCAGGGTAGCGCGCTGGTGCAACCCCAGGCCAGCACGTCCTACACCTTGAGCTGCAGCAACAGCGCCGGACAAAGCGTCACCGCCACGGCCCAGGTCGCGGTGGATGCCGCCAATCCGCGCCCACCGGTGGGCGGCGTCACGGCGCGCGCCACGCCGCAGGGCGTGCGGCTGGATTGGAACCCCGTGACCCGCAGCGGCAAGTGGGTCAACGGCTACTACACCGGCTGGTTCTGGGAGCACTTCCCGCCCGAGGCCGTGGACATGAGCACCATGACGCACTTCATCTTCGGCCGCTACGCGCCAGGCCAGGGATCCCTGCCCGGTGGCCGGGTGGGCGAGCTGATGGAGGGCGCAGGCACCGCGCACACGCAGGTGGAGGACACGCTGATCGCCAAGGCCCACGCGGCAGGCACCAAGGCCATCATGATGATCGGCGGCGAATTCGATGGCCCCGGCTTCATGGCCGCCACGGCCAACCCGCAGATCCGCGCGGTCTTCATCAAGAACATCCTCGACAAGGCCGAACACAAGGGCTACGACGGTGCGGACATCGACTGGGAGGAAAACCTGGACACCGAGCAGGGCCGCGCCCAGGCGCTGGCGCTGCTGCGCGAGCTGCGTACCGCCGCCCAGCAGCGTCCGCGCTACCAGGCCAGCCCGTTCGAGATCAGCTGGCCTGGCTTCTGGGTCAACGTCAACTTCCCGGACATCCTGCCCTGGCACGTGGAAGTGGCCCACGCGGTGGACCGCTTCAACCTCATGACCTACAGCATGGCCGGCGACTGGGGCGGCGGCTGGCAGTCCTGGCACCACTCGCCGCTGTTTGGTGACGCACCAAACCACCCCACCTCCATCGCCTCCACCGTGCAGGCCTACCTGAATGCAGGCGTGCCCCGCACCAAGCTGGGCATCGGCGTGGGCCTGTACGGCCTGTTTTACAACAACCCTGTCACCGGGCCGCGCCAGGCTGCGACGCGTGGCTCCAACGGCGGGGACGGCGTGAACAACTACCGGCGCCTGCGGGAAGACAACGCCTTCGGCCAGCCGGGAGCCGTGTACCACTGGGACGACGTGGCCAAGCAGAGCTACATCAGCTACAGCCAGCCCTGGTGGCGCGCCAGCGATGCGCCCGTGACCTACCTGAGCTACGAGGACGAGCGCTCCATCGGCGAAAAGGGCAAGTGGGTGCACGAGCAGGGCCTGGGCGGCACACTGGTGTGGACCATCAACTACGGCTACCTGCCCGAGCAGGGCACCAATCCGCCGATGCAGGCCGTCAAGCAGTCTTTCATCGCGGCCAGCGCATCGGGCTACCGCGTGTACCGCAACGGGACGGCCATCGCCACCGTGACCAGCGGCGCGACCTACACCGACGCATCGGCACAGAGCGGCAGCCACAGCTACCAGGTGGCCATGCTGGATGCTGCGGGCAACGAAGGGCCGCGGTCGGCAGCCGTGACGGTGCAGGTGCCCTGAACCCGCCGCACTGCGTGCAATGCAAAAGCCCCCGGTGCCACCTGGCACCGGGGGCTTTCTTTCAAGGACAGCTATTTGGTCTGCATTCGTGAATTAATTCACGTTTTCCTGCCAATCTGGGCCAGCAGCTCCTCCCGCCCCATGACGCCCAATCGGTTGTAGAGCTGCCGGCGGTGGTACACGGCCGTGTTGAGGCTGATGCCCATGCGCTGCGCAATCTGTGATTCGGGCAGGCCCCGCGCCAGCCACCAGGCCAGCTCGTGCTGGCGCTGCGGCAGGCCAAGCGTCTGCAGGGCCGACAACAGGCGCACCCCGCGCGCCACCCGCCGCGTGATGTACAGCGCCACGGCCCGGCGGTCCTGTCGCGCTTGCGGTGCCGGGGTCAGGTGCGTTGCGCGCAGCGAGAAGCAGCCCTGGGCCGTGAACAGCTCCATTGCAGGCAGGGCCATCTCCCCGGGCCGCTGTGCGTTCAGCCGCCGCAGCAGCTCCTGCAACGCGGGTGGCAACTGGGTGCTGCGGCGCCAGCGCCAGCCGAAGGCCTGGGGCATCAGCGCCTCGGCCTCGGGCGAGATCCATTTCGGCCGCCCCTCGGGAGTGGCGACCAGCACGCCCTGGCTGTGCACCTCGCTGTCCTGCGCGTCGCGCTCGCCCGCTTGCAGTGTGCGCGCCAGATGGGGCTCCAGCCGGCCCAGCAGGGCTGCGTCCTGCGGCGTGAAATCCGGTGCGGCGGCATCGCGGAAAAGGTGAATCACACCCAGTCCCACGCCTTGCGCGGTACGCAGCACCAGGCTCATGTAGTCCCTGGCGCCTGTGGCCCGCATCACCGCGTCGTAGTAGTCGCTGCGCAGCAGCTCGGCCATGGGCACCGCCATCTGCTCGCGCATCAGCCTGGGACCGTGCTCGTGGCGCACCAGCTCGCCAAAGTCG
The DNA here is from genome assembly GCA_040387235.1 of Pseudomonadota bacterium. Classification (GTDB taxonomy): domain Bacteria; phylum Pseudomonadota; class Gammaproteobacteria; order Burkholderiales; family Burkholderiaceae_C; genus Acidovorax. Next base: position 22,844 of record JAZKEE010000121.1, on the reverse strand, counting down.
CGGGGGCTGCGCAACAGCACCTGGCGCTCGCTGCGCAGGATGCGTGCTTCGAAATAGTCACGCGCCACCGACTGCATGGGCTCCTGCGCATAGTTCATCAGTTCGCCATCGCTGCCGGGGTACAGCAGGCAGCCAAAGTCAAAGCCCACCACGCGGCGCAACTCCTGCAGCAGCGGCTCGATGAGCTGCATGCCACCCGCCTCCAGGCTGGCCAGGTGGTGCAGGCGCGCAAAGGCGTGGCGATCGGGGCGGACAGGCAAGGGCATGGCGGTTGAAAACAAGATGGCAAGGCCGCGAATCTAGAACCCGCCCGGCACCCGGTCAACGCGGTGCGCGGGTCGCTTGCAACACCCCATCCCTGCTGGGTGGGGCGCGCCGCAGGGTTCGCAGGTAGCCTGGCCGGACATGCATCTTCGAGCCCATTTCATGGTGGGCGCTTCCATCAAGTCCCACCCACAAGGGCCTGGCGTGACATATGCCCCGTTTTCCCGCAAATCCTGGCTGCCCTGGGCGTGCTCTCCCTGGCATGCCTGTCGGCCCATGCCAAGGTGGAGATCATCGAACCCGCGGGAGATTTTCGGTTCGGCAAGGTGGCGCTGTATTCCCTGGCCACGCAAACCCTGCAGGTGCTCCACCGCGGTGTCTCTCCTGTGCAGCTGGGCGCCGTGATCTCCAGCACCGCCGCCTTGTCGCCCCTGTGTACCGGGACGGTTGCCGGAGCCGTCATCTGGACGGATTTCACCATTCCCAAGGAGACGGACGGCTGCAGCCATGCCCTGTTGCAGCCGGGGCAGACCTGCTCGGCTGCTGTGCGCTTCGTACCTTCGGGGCCGGGTACGCGCGCTTCGCAGCTGATTGTCTTCGTACCGAATGCCTTTTCGGACATGCATTTGCTGAGCGGCGCCGGTGTCTCCGAGCCGCTGGACTGCGTGCTCGACTGGGCGGAAAAGACCTTTCCCCAGTTGCTGACCACCCCGACCATGACGTC
>JAZKEE010000121.1:0-21756 GCA_040387235.1 Pseudomonadota bacterium | reverse complement strand
TCGACTGGGCGGAAAAGACCTTTCCCCAGTTGCTGACCACCCCGACCATGACGTCTACTGTCCCACCCTACCACCTGGTCCGCAGGTAGCGGCCCTGTCCTGGCGGAGGCGGGCCGTGTCGGCGTGCTTCAGATGTATTCGAGACCCTGGCTGCTGAGCCCGACCAGGTTGATGTGCGAGGCATTCAGGTCCAGGTTGGCCACGGCCACCGTGAACGATGCTGCGGTGTAGGCGCCCGACTTGATGAGCCCCGCCAACGACTGGACCGTGCCTGCATCGGCCGTGGCGCCGATCAGGTTGGTGTAGAGCAGGCTCACCACCTGCTCCGGGGTGGCGGAGGAACCCAGCAGCGCATTGAGGCCCAGTTGTGCCACCTGCAGGGGCGTCGAGCCTGCATCCACCGCCTTGAGCACGGCGCCCACCAGGCCTCGGTTGTTCAGTGCGGCTGGGCCGGCCAGTACGCCAAGCATCTTGGCCGTGGTGCCGGCGGCACCGTCCAGGTCCAGTGCCACGAAGCCATCCGTGAACTTGATCCGCTCGATCTGCAGCAGGGTGTCCACCCCATCGCGGTTGGGAACCCCGTCGCCCAGCGTCCAGCCGCCACCGCTCTTGGGCTGCAGCGCATAGTCGCCGCGGCCCCCGCGGGTGACCAGGGTGTCCAGGCCACCCAGGCCGTTGAACGACTCGTTGGCATTGGTGCTGGTGAAGGTGTCTGCGCCGGCCGTGCCCGTTGGCGTGGTCGGTGTCGTCGGGGTGGTGGGTGTGGTTGGCGTGGTCGGGGTGGTGGGGAAGGTCAGTGTCGGGCCATTGGTGGAGTTGAACCCATAGGTTCCGCCCAGGCCGTCACGGCCATAGATCCAGTCCAGTGCCAGCAGGTCATAGGCCTGGAACGTAGTCTTGGGTGCGCCGGCGTCCGTGTAGGACATCACGGTATTGTTGGTGTTGTCCTGCGATGCAGGCAAGGGCCGCGGGGAATCGAAGGGGTGGGTCAGGCCCAGGGCATGGCCCACCTCGTGCAGCAGCACCTCATAGCCTATCCCGCCAGCGTTCGGCGTGTTGTTGATACCGGTGTGTTCCACGTTGTCCAGGTAGATCACGACCTCGGCGTTGAGGGCCGTGAGGGTCTGCTCCGGCCCGGAATAGTTGTAGCTGTAGAACGACGAGGCCAGCCCGGCGGTTGAAGGGCCCTGCAGGTTGGTGGCGGCGAAATGGATGTCCGCCTGGGCGGAACTGTTCACTTCCACGAAGGTGATGCCCGTGACCTGCGCCGCATACGCCATGATCTGGCGGGTGGACAGCATTTGCCCGGCGTTGAATGCCGTGAGCGTCGTATTGGAGTCCTGGTCGGCCACACTGCCGGCCCTCACATCGAAGGTGTAGTAAAGCACCTTGCGGCCGTCGGGAAGGAAATTCCACACGGCAGGGTTTTCCAGCAGGGAGTCCGCCTGCGGGTTGCCTGAGAAGCGAATGTTCTGAAGATCGGAAACGGTGGCCATGGTAGTGTCGAATTTCTCGGCGGTTGGATGGTGGCAACTGGCTGCCCTGTGCCCTTGGACAATGCCTCGCTGAAATGGCGTTCCCATCCCGGCAGAGCCGCCTTCGGGCCGCGGTTGCAGCTGCCAGGGCGGCATCCCGTGCATTTGCAGGCACTGGACAGAATTTATCACCGCGCTGACAGCTGCGCTGTGACGAAAAACACAATGTCACCATATCTGTTCAGGTGATTGGAGGGATGCCCGCCCGGCATTCCACTCCCTTGCGCGGCGTTGGGGCATGGAGGGGCTTCGGCAACGGGGACTACCGGCGCCGTCACCTTCGCGACCCGGCCTAAGTGGCATCCCCAATGCCATACGGGGGCTGTACCCATAGGCTGCAGGCTGACGGAAAACCACCTACCCCTTCATGTCCACACGCCCCCACTTCGCTTTCTGGCCGCGCCGGCTGCCCCATTCGATCACCCTGCCCGCCACCTCGCTGTGGGACAACGTGGCCACCAACGCGCGCCGCTACCCGGACAAGGCGGCGCTGGTGTTCTTTGGCCGCCAACTGAGCTACCGGGCCCTGGTGGAAGGGGCCGAGCGGCTGGCCGCACGGCTGTCGCAGCTGGGTGTGCAGCGTGGCGACCGCGTGGTGCTGTGCATGCAGAACTGCCCGCAGCTGGTGATGGCGCATTTCGCCATCCTGCGTGCCAATGCCGTGGTGGTGCCCGTCAACCCCATGAACCGGGCCGAGGAACTCAAGCACTACATCACCGACCCCGACACCAAGGTAGCCTTCATCACGGCCGATCTGGCGCCCGAGCTGGCCAAGGCCAGCAACGCCTTGGCACCGGGCGAGCGCCTGGCGCATGTGGTGGTCACGCATTTCACCGATGCCTTCGACGCCGACGTGGCAGGGGCCGATGCCCCGCCCGATGCGTGGAGGGAGTGGCTGTGCACGCAGCACCCCCTGCCCACGCTCGACGGCGGCACGGTGCACGCCTGGGCCGACGCGCTGGCCTGCACCGATGCACCCCCTGCGCTGGTGGTGGGCCCCGACGACCTGGCGCTGCTGCCCTACACCAGCGGCACCACGGGCCTGCCCAAGGGCTGCATGCATCTGCACAGGAGCATCATGCACAACGGGGTGGCCAGCGCGCTCTGGGGCACCGGGTCGGTGGACAACGTCACGCTGGCGGTGGTACCCATGTTCCACATCACGGGCATGGTCAGCGTGATGCATGCGGCCATCTACACCGGGGCCACGCTGGTGGTCATGCCGCGCTGGGACCGCGACCTGGCTGGCCGCATGATCTCGCGTTACAAGGTGACCAACTGGACCAACATCCCCACGATGGTCATCGACCTGATGAACAGCCCGAATTTCGCGAGCTACGACCTGTCGAGCCTGGTCTACATCGGTGGTGGCGGCGCCGCCATGCCGCAGGCCGTGGCCCAGCGCCTGCTGGAGCAGTACGGCCTGCGCTACTCGGAAGGCTACGGCCTGACCGAAACCGCTGCGCCATCGCACTCGAACCCGCCCGACCATCCCAAGCAGCAGTGTCTGGGCATCCCCTTCGTGGGCACGGATGCGCGTGTGGTGGACCCGGACACACTGCAGGAAGTGCCGCAGGGCGAGCAAGGCGAGATCATCATCCACGGCCCCGAGGTGTTCGAGGGCTACTGGAAGCGCCCGGATGCCACGGCCAGCGCCTTCATCGATTTCGAGGGCAAGCGCTTCTTCCGCTCGGGCGACCTGGGCCGCATGGACGAGGATGGCTACTTCTTCCTGACCGACCGCTTGAAGCGGATGATCAACGCCAGCGGTTTCAAGGTCTGGCCGGCCGAGGTGGAGGCGCTGATGTTTCGCCACCCCGCCATCCAGGAGGCGTGTGTCATCTCGGCGCGCGACAGCTACCGCGGCGAGACCGTCAAGGCGGTGGTGGTGCTGCGCCCCTCGCACAAGGACACGACCGAGCAGCAGATCATCGACTGGTGCCGCGAGAACATGGCCGTGTACAAGGTCCCTCGCATCGTCCAGTTCGTGAATGCCTTGCCCAAGAGCGGCAGCGGCAAGGTCATGTGGCGCGCGCTGCAGGAGGCAGAAGCGGCCTGACGGAAGAACGCGTCAGCGCGGTTCGCGCCCTCTATCGGGAGGGTGCGCGTGGCGCCTAGGGCCCCGTCAGTGGGCCGTGTGGGTCAGCTCGGCCAGGTCGCGCTCCAGCAGGGACGGGTCACCCAACTGCAACTCGATCAGGCGCCGCAGGTGGGTCACGCTGTCGAGGTCGATGGAGCGGCACAGCAGGCCGGTGTGCAGCCCCTCCAGGTGCGCCACCTCGCAGGACATGCCGATGTGGTTGCCCGTGTCGTGCAGCGGGATGGTGAGCTGGCACAGCATGCCGGCGTGCACATCCGCCTGCGCGGGCAGTGAAATCAAGGCCCCCTTGAGCGAAAGATCCTGCACATGCACGCTGAATGCGTTGCTGGCCAGGGTGAGCAGCGCAGGGGCATCGAATTGGACGCGGACGTAGTGGCGACGCTCGTGGGGCATGGCTGTCTCCGAAGGGTTTGACGAATGCTACCCCAAGCACCGAGTAATGCACTCAGGCTTTTGTTACTTTTGGATGTTTTAGCAACCTTTGGTTAACATAGTGCTTTGGCCACTGTGGGGATTCCCGATTGTGAGTTCACGCGTATTCCAGTGGCATTGCCGATGGGCGGGCTGGCTGGCGGGGGCCTTTTGGGGCCTCCTGCCCGTGTGCGCCAGTGCGGCTGCGCCTGAGGTGCGGGTGGGCGTGTACCCCAACGAACCCACCGTGTTCATGAACCAGCACGGCCGGCCGGCGGGCATATTCGTGGACCTGCTCAACCTGGTGGCTGCGCGCGAGCGCTGGTCCGTGCGCTATGTGCCGTGCGAGTTGCGTGCGTGCCTGGATGACCTGCAGAACGGCCGCCTCGACCTGGTGCCGGATGTGCCGCGCACGAAGGCGCGCGAGGCGCAATTCGATTTCACGGCACAGCCACTGGTGGACACCTGGTCGCAGGTATATCGCCAGCCGTCCTCGCCCATCCAGTCGGTGCTGGACCTCGATGGCAAGCGCGTGGCTGTGCAGCGCGGTACGGTGCAGGGGGAGCATTTCATCGCGCTGACGCGCCGCTATGGGCTGCAGGTCATGGTGGTGGAGGTGGACTCTTCGGACCAGGCCTTCAGCGCCGTGGGCAGCAAGAATGCCGAGGCGGCCATCACCAACCACCTGTTCGGCAGTGCCCATGCGCCGGGCCACGGGCTGGTGGACTCGGGCATCGTGCTCCAGCCAGGGGGGCTTTACATCGCCACCGGCAAAGGCCGCAATCCCGAACTGCTGGCCGCCATCGACAAGCGGGCCGCGCAGTGGCGCGATGGTTCCGATGCTTCGTATGCCCAGGTGATGCGCCGCTGGGTGACCCGGCCGCCTGCCAGCACCGTGTGGCGCTCCGCGCTGTGGGCTGCTGGCGCATTGCTGCTGGCGGGTGCGCTGGCGGTCTTCGTGCTGCGGCTGCGGGGGCGCGAACGCGGCCGGCACCTGTGGACCAGCGAGCACAAGCTGCGCACCATTCTCGACAGCGTGGGCGCCTTCATCTACATCAAGGATGCGGACCACCGCTACCGGTACGTCAACCGGCACATGCTGGCGTTGCAGCCCGATGGCGGGCATGGCCTGATCGGGCAGGACGACCACGCGATCTTCGACGAGGCGACGGTAAGCCAGTTGACGGCCAACGACCGGCTGGTGCTGGAGCGCGGCGAGCGCATCGAGGTGGAGGAAACCAACACCTTGCACGATGGGTCGGTGCGCACCTACCTGTCGGTGAAGATGCCGCTGCGCCACAAGGACGGCAGCATCCATGCGCTGTGCGGAATTTCCACCGACATCACCGACCACCGGGGCATCGAGGAGTCGCTGCAGATCGCGGCCATCGTGTTCGAATCGTTCGAGGGCATGGTGGTCACTGGTCCTGACCAGCGCATCATCCAGGCCAACACCTCCTACGCGCGGCTCACCGGCTACCCGGTGGAGGAACTGGTGGGCCAGACCCCGGCGCTGCTGCAGTCCGGCCGCCACGACCAGACCTTTTACCGCACCATGCACGAGACGCTGCAGACAGCAGGCTCCTGGCAGGGTGAGGTATGGAACCGGCGCAAGGACGGGGAGGTGTACCCGGCCTGGATCACCGTCACGGCCGTGCGCTCGGCGCAGGGCGCCATCACGCACTATGTGGGCACGCAGACCGACATCTCCAGCCGCAAGGCAGCCGAGGAGGAGATCCGCCTGCTGGCCTTCTACGACCCGCTCACGGGCCTGCCCAACCGGCGGCTGATGGCCGACCGGCTGCAGCACAGTCTGGCCGCCAGCGCACGCACGGGTACCGGCGGTGCGCTGCTGTTCGTGGACATGGACAACTTCAAGGACCTGAACGACACGCAGGGCCACGAGATCGGCGACCAGTTGCTGCGCCAGGTGGCGGCGCGCCTGGGGGGCTGCGTGCGCAACGGCGACACGGTGGCACGGCTGGGCGGAGACGAGTTCGTGCTGCTGCTGGAGGGCCTGAGCGCGCTGCCGCACGAGGCGGCATCCCAGGCCGAGATCGTGGGCCGCAAGGTGCTGCACGCACTGGGACAGGGCTACCAGCTGGACGGCCATGCGCACCACAGCTCCTGCAGCATCGGCGTGACCCTGTACGCCGATCCGCACACCACGGTGGACGAGTTGCTCAAGCGCGGCGACATGGCCATGTACCAGGCCAAGGGGGCAGGGCGCAACACCCTGCGCTTTTTCGACCCGCGCACGCAGGCGGCCGTCACGGCGCGCACGGCGCTAGAGGCCGGGTTGCGCGAGGCCCTGCGCGAGGGCCAGTTCCTGCTGCACTACCAGCCCCAGATCGGTCAGTCGGAGGGCATGGTGGGCGCCGAGGCCCTGTTGCGCTGGGAGCACCCGCAGCGCGGGCTGGTGTCGCCGGCCGAGTTCGTGCCGGTGGCCGAGGCCTGCGGCCTGATCGTGCCGCTGGGCGCCTGGATCCTGCGCGCGGCCTGCCTGCAACTGGTGGACTGGGGGCGCGATCCTGCCTCGGCCCACTGGACGGTGGCGGTGAATGTGAGCGCGCTGCAGTTCCGCCACCCGCACTTCGTGGAAGACGTGGTGGAGGTCCTCAAAAGCACCGGCGCGAATCCCATGCTTTTGAAGCTGGAGCTGACCGAGTCGCTGCTGCTCGACGACGTGGAGGACATCATCAGTCGCATGACCACGCTGCGTGCCCTGGGCGTGCGCTTTTCGCTCGACGACTTCGGCACGGGCTACTCGTCGCTCAGCTACCTCAAGCGCCTGCCGCTGGACCAACTCAAGATCGACCAGAGCTTTGTGCGCGATCTGCTCACCGACCCCAATGACGCCGCCATCGCCCGCACCATCGTCAACCTGGCGCACAGCCTGGACCTGGGCGTGATCGCGGAAGGGGTGGAAACCCCCGAGCAGCGTGACATGCTGGCCAGCGTGGGCTGCCTGCACTACCAGGGCTACCTGTTCGGGAGGCCGGCGCCGGCCAGTGCACTGCTGCGCATCGCCGCGCAGGTGACGCCCCAGGATGCATGAGGCCTTCGCTGCTTTCTGGACATTTGCCGGACTGGACGCGTGAGAGGCGGGCCCGGCGTTGCCTTATGCTCGGGCACCATGGCCCAAGTCACTTTTTCACCCCCTTTCACCACGCCGTCTGATACCGCCAACCAACTGCGCAGTGCGGGTTTTGCCGTGCTGTCACCCGCCGATGTGGCGGCATGGGTAGGTTGCCCACTTCCTGAGCTCTTGGCGCTCAACGCCGACTGGGCGGCCCTGCCGCCCGACGACTTTCTCAAGGATGGCGGGCGTTACCGCCGTCGCCGCCACGCCTGCTTCACGGTGCAGGGCGGGCAGGTGCAGCAGGTGCCGCACCGCGCGCACTGGCAACCGGTGGAGTACAACGCGCTGCATGGCGGCATGGAGCGCTGGTTTGCGCCCATGGAGCCGGCCACGGTGGCGCTGCCCGCCTGGTCGCAGCTGCTGGCGGCGCTGGCGAAGGTGTCCGACGCGGTGTTTGCCCAGGGCCGGGCGCCACAGCCCTGGTCGGTGGAAGCGCACCAGTTCCGCATCGACACCGAGGGGGGCATCGGGCGCCCCACACCCGAAGGCGCGCACCGCGATGGCGTGGACCTGGTGGCGGTGTTCCTCGTGGGGCGCGAGGGCATCAAGGGCGGCGAGACCCGGGTGTTCGAGGCCAACGGCCCGGGCGGCCAGCGCTTCACGCTCACCGAGCCCTGGTCGCTGCTGCTGCTGGACGACGCGCGCATGATCCACGAATCCACCCCCATCCAGCCCGTCGCCCCTGGCGGCTACCGCGACACGCTGGTGGTCACCTGCCGGCGCGGCGGGTTCCAGGGGGCGGACGTGGTGGGATAAGGATGCCATCCTTGCCGTTGGGGATGCAGGCGTAGGACAAGACGTCGTCTTGCTGCCCAAATCGCAGCATCGACCGCTCGCTGTTTGATACGTATCAAGTTGCGATGTATGGTACGGGTTCACACTGTCCTTCATCGCATCGCAGGCGGCATCCGGGACCGGCGGATTGGTGGCTCAGGGCGTCGCCGAAGGTGCATTCAACACAAGGAGAAGACACCATGTTCAAGCACATTCTGGTTCCCATCGACGGCTCCGATATCGCCACCCTGGCGGTGTCCAAGGCTGCGGCTCTGGCCAAGACCTTCGGCAGTGCCGTGACCGCCCTGTACGTGGTGGACCCCTATCCGTTCACCGGCGTCGGCGCCGATTTCGCTTATGGCCAGGCGCAGTACCTGAGTGCTGCCACCGCAGAAGCCAACGCAGCGCTGGACAAGGCGCGTACCGAAATGACCGCCGCTGGCGTGCAGGTGACCACGGTGGTGGGCGAGGGCCATACCGTGCACGACGGCATCGTGAGCGCCGTGCTGAGCACCGGTGCCGACCTCATCGTGATGGGCTCGCATGGCCGCCGTGGCCTGGAGAAACTGGTGCTGGGCAGCGTCACGCAGCGTGTGCTGGGTGCGGTGCATGTGCCAGTACTGGTCGTGAGGACCTGATTCGGCCGCTGCTGTGCGGCAACATGAAAAATGGCTCCCCAGGGAGCCATTGTTGTTTGCAGCCGTGCAAAGGCCTATTCGATCTTCGCTCCTGAAGCTTCCACGATGCCCTTCCATTTGGCGTAATCGTTTTTCATCAAGGTGCCGAACTGTGCGGTGGACATGGCTTCGGGTTCGGCGCCCTGGGCGTGGATGGCGGCCTTCATCTCTTCGGTGGCCAGGAGCTTGTTGATCTCGGCGTTGAGGGCCGTGACCACGCTGGCCGGCGTGCCGGCGGGAGCGAACACGCCGTACCAGGTGCTCACGTCGAAGCCCTTGAAGCCGGATTCGGCCACGGTAGGCACGTCGGGCAGGGACGAACTGCGCTTGGCCGAGGTCACGGCCAGAGCACGCAACTTGCCTGACTTGAGCTGGCCCATGGCCGAGGGCACGGAGGACATCAGCAGGTCCACGTTGCCGGCCAGGGCATCCATGAGGGCCGGGTTGGAGCCCTTGTAGGGGATATGGCTGAGCTTCACGCCGGCGGCCTTCTCGAACAGGTCGCCCGCCAGGTGGATGGAGGTGCCGTTGCCGGGCGAGCCGTAGGTGACGGTGCCGGGCGCCGCCTTGGCGGCGGCCACCACGTCGGCCAGGGTCTTGTACTTGGAATTGGCGCTGGTGGCGATGACCACGGGCGTATAGGCCACGTGGGCCACGGCGGTCAGGTCCTTGGTGGGGTCCCAGGGCAGGTTCTTGTACAGCCAGGGGCCGATGACCAGGTTGTCCTTCTGGCCCATCACGATGTCGTAGCCGGTGGGCGCCGCTTTGACGGCCTCGCCGATGCCGATGGTGCCGCCCGCGCCGGCCTTGTTGTCGGCCACAACGGTCCACTTGGCGCTCTCGGTGAGCTTGGTGGCCACCAGGCGCGAGAGGATGTCGGTGCCGCCGCCCGGTGGGAAGGGCACGATCAGGCGGATGGGCTTGTTGGGGTAAGCCGCGGCAGGGGCGGGCGCCTGCGCGTGGGCGGTGGCGCCCAGGGCGAGGGCCAGCGCACTGAAGGAAATCAGGGTGCGAATCATGGTGAAAGATGTCTCCGTCGGTTCAATGGGTGGGAGCCGCCGCAATGGGCACGCTCCACTCTGCTGATCTGGGCCAGCACCTGCACATGATCGCCGATCAGGCGCGGGTGCAGCCTTGCCAATACAGCGTGGCGCCATCGCCACTGGCGATGGCAACCAGCAGGCTCAGATCCGCTCGAAAATAGCGGCAATGCCCTGGCCGCCGCCGATGCACATGGTCACCAGCGCGTAGCGGCCCTGCACGCGCTGCAGCTCGTGCAGCGCCTTCACGGTGATCAGCGCGCCGGTGGCGCCGATCGGGTGGCCCAACGAGATGCCCGAGCCGTTGGGGTTGACCTTGGCCGGGTCCAGGCCCAGGTCCTTGGTCACGGCGCAGGCCTGGGCGGCAAAGGCCTCGTTGGCCTCGATCACATCCAGGTCGTTCACCGTGAGGCCGGCCTTCTTGAGCGCCAGCTGCGTGGCCGGCACCGGGCCGATGCCCATGTACTTGGGATCCACGCCGGCATGGGCATAGGCCACCAGGCGCGCCAGGGGCTTGGCGCCACGGGCCTTGGCGGCACCGGCTTCCATCAGCACCAGGGCGGCTGCGGCGTCGTTGATGCCCGAGGCATTGCCGGCCGTCACCGTGCCGTTTTCCTTGAGGAACACGGGCTTGAGCTTGGCCATGTCCGCGAGGGTGGCGCCGGGGCGAAAGTGCTCGTCGGTCGCGTACTGCACGTCGCCCTTCTTGCTCTTGAGGGTGACGGGAACGATCTGGTCCTTGAACAGGCCGGCCTCGGTGGCGCGCTCGGCGCGGTTGTGGCTTTCCACGGCCAGCTGGTCCTGGTCCTCGCGGCTGATGCCCCACTTGGCGGCGATGTTCTCGGCCGTCACACCCATGTGGATGTTGTGGAAGGGGTCGTGCAGCGCGCCCATCATCATGTCCACCATCTTCGTGTCGCCCATGCGCGCGCCCCAGCGCATGTTCAGGCTGGCAAACGGAGCACGGCTCATGTTCTCGGCGCCGGCGCCGATGGCCACGTCCGTGTCGCCCAGCAGGATGGACTGGGCGGCGTTCACGATGGCCTGCAGGCCCGAGCCGCACAGTCGGTTCACGTTGTATGCCGGCGTGCCTTCGCCGCAGCCGCCGTTGATGGCCGCCACGCGCGAGAGGTACATGTCCTTGGGCTCGGTGTTCACCACATGGCCGAACACCACGTGGCCCACGTCCTTGCCTTCCACGTTGGCGCGCGCGAGCGATTCGCGCACCACAAGGGCGCCCAGCTCGGTGGGCGGGATGTCCTTGAGGCTGCCGCCAAAGGTACCGATGGCGGTGCGCACTGCGCTGACGACGACGACTTCACGGGTCATGTGTGTCTCCTTGAATGAATGAAAAGTGGAATGGAATACGAAATCGAGTGCGGCTGACAAGGGCGCGCTGCACGCCAGTGCCCCCGTGGAACTGGCTTTGCCAGGCCACCGGGGGCGTCCCCCTCAGGGGGAAGACGCGAAGCGGCTCTGGGGGAGTCATGCTTCGCGTACATCGGCTACCGGGTTGGTGCCGAAGTCCGCGCGGTCCAGCCAGCCGAGCACGCGGGTAGCGGCGTCGGCGGGCGATGTGAGCTGGCCACCGGTCTTGAGGTTGGCGAAGTTCTCGCGGTCCGGGAACGCCTCGGGTGCGGCGCCACGCAGTTGCACCTGCATGTCGGTGTCGATCACGCCGGGAGCCAGCGAGCATACCTTGGCGCCATGGGGCTTGTGGGCCTCGTCCAGCGCCACGCAGCGCGTGAAGTGGTCCATGCCGGCCTTGGCGGCGCAGTAGGCGGCCTGCGAGGCCATGGCGCGCCGGCCCAGGCCCGAGGAGATGCTGAGCACCTTGCGCGCCGTGGCGGTCCAGCCCTCGGTGGCGCCCAGGAAGGCGGCCGTGAGCTGCATGGGCGATTCCAGGCCCACGCGCAGGGCGTTGGCGAGGTCGGCCGGGTCGCTGTCCGACAGCGGAGCGATGCGCGGGATGGTGCCCGCGTTGTTGATCAGCGTGGCGCTCGCAAAGCGGCCCGGGGCCTGCGCGGCCAGCCAGCCCTTGAGGCGGGCCGCGGCCTGCTCGCCCTGCGACAGGTCCTGCTGCCACTGTTCGAGCGTGGCGCCCGAGGCCTTGGCGGCGGCGGTCAGCGTGTCCTGGGTATTGCGGGCCAGGCAGACGAGGGTATTGCCGGGGCTCTGCAGCAGTTGCTCGGCCATGGCCAGGCCCATGCCGCGCGAGGCGCCGGTGAGGATGTAGAGGTGTTGGGTTTGGGACATCCCGCCATCCTACTGCGCCCCGCCTGGTTCTATGCCGCAGTCGGGGATTCCAGGGCCGCCAACAGGAGGGTCAACTTGCCATCCAGCGCCGCCAGGTCGGCCGCCTTGAGCGGTGCCAGGATGCGATGCTCGTTGGCCACATGGGCCTCCACCGCGCGGTCGATCAGGGCCAGCCCTGCGGGCGTGAGCTGCACCAGCATGCTGCGCGCGTCATCGGGGTTGGGCATGCGCGCCACGAAGCCGCTGGCCTCCAGCTTCTGCATGCGGTGCGTCATGGTGCCCGAGGTGACCATCAGCGTGGAGAACAAGGTGGTCGGCGCCAGGCAATAGGGCGCGCCCGAGCGTCGCAGCGTGGCCAGCATGTCGAACTCCCAGAAACTCAGGCCGAACTCGGAAAAGGTCTCGTCGAGCCGGCGCTGCAGCAGGGCCGCGCAGCGCTTGATGCGGCCGATCGGACCCATGGGGCTCACATCCAGGTCGGGCCGCTCGCGGTGCCATTGGGCCAGGATGGCGTCCACGGCATCGGGTGGGTGGGGCGGTGAGGGCATGGAAGTCCTGATTGTCTTGATGTCAAGATTTTATGGTAGAGTGAATTATCTTGATTTGAAGATAAAAAATGACCGAGACAAGCACCCGCGTCGCCTGGGGCGATGTGCTCCTGACCGCACTGGCGCCCACCATCTGGGGCTCCACCTACATCGTCACGACCGAGCTGCTGCCGCCGGACCGGCCTTTCACGGCCGCGCTGTTGCGCACCCTGCCGGCCGGCCTGCTGCTGGTGCTGTGGTGCCGCCAGGCGCCGGCCTGGGGGGACGGGCGCGGCTGGGCGCGCTTGCTGTTGCTGGCGGCGCTCAACATTGGCGTCTTTCAGGCGCTGCTGTTCGTGGCCGCCTACCGGCTGCCGGGCGGAGTGGCGGCCGTGGTGGGGGCCATCGGGCCGCTGCTCATGATGGGCCTGACCTGGGCGGTGGACCACCGGCGTCCGCCCGCGCTGGCGATGGGGGCCGGGGCGCTCGGCGTGGCGGGCATGGCAGCGCTGCTGCTGTCGCCCGGCGCAGCGTGGGACATGGTGGGCGTGGCGGCCGCGCTGGCGGGCACGGTGTGCATGGCCTTCGGTACCTTTCTTGCGCGGCGCTGGCAGTCGGGTGGCCTGCCGGTGCTGGCCTTCACGGGCTGGCAACTGCTCGCGGGCGGTGCCATGCTGCTGCCCGTGGCCTGGGCGGTGGATCCGCCCCTGCCCGCCCTTACCGCCGTGCAGGTGGGTGGATATTCCTACCTGAGCATTGCGGGCGCGCTGCTGGCCTACGCACTGTGGTTCCGCGGCGTGGCGCGGCTGCCATCGGTGGCAGTGTCGTCGCTGGGTTTGCTCAGCCCGGTGGCGGCGGTGCTGCTGGGCTGGGCGCTGCTCGGGCAGGCGCTGCGCGGCACGTCGCTGCTGGGCGTGGTGGTGGTGCTGGCGAGCATCCTGGCGGTGCAATGGGCCATGGCGCGGCAGGCCACGGCCACCTAGAAATCCGGCGCCAGATGGAACTGCAGCGGCGCGCCGGTGGCGGGGTGCGCCAGTGCGAGATCACTCGCGTGCAGCAGCAGGCGCGGAGAGCGGGCCTGGGTGTCGGCATCGGCATACAGCGCATCGCCCAGGATGGCATGGCCCACGGCCGCCAGGTGCACGCGCAACTGGTGCGTGCGGCCGGTCACGGGCTCCAGTAGCACGCGCGTGGTGCCAGCCGCCGCATCATGGGCCTCGGCGCGCCAGCGGGTGAGGCTGGGCTTGCCCAGCGCCGTGTCGATCACACGCAGTGGGCGGCGCTCCCAGTCGGCGGCGATCGGCAGTTCGATGTCGGCCCAGGGGCCGTCATCGGCTTGCCCCATGTGCCCCTGCACCACCGCCACGTAGCGCTTGTGCACCTGGCGCTGCTCGAACGCCAGGCCCAGCCGGCGTTGTGCCTCGGTGTGCCGGGCCATGAGCACCAGGCCCGAGGTGGCCTGGTCCAGCCGGTGCACTATGAGCGCGCCGGGCCAGCGCTGCTGCGCGCGGGCGCTCAGGCAGTCCTGCTTGTCGGGGCCGCGGCCGGGCACGCACAGCATGCCCGAGGGCTTGAGCAGCACCAGGATGTCCGCGTCTTCATGCACTGCCTGCACGGGCAGCGCGCCGTCAGCCGGTGCCATGGCCGTGGATGAGCCGGTGCACGGTGGCCACGAGTTCTTCCACATCGTTGGGTTTGTGGATCAATGCGCTGGCGCCTTCTGCCATGGCGGCCTGCTCGATCTCGGTGGTCACGTAGCCCGAGGCCAGGGCCACCGGCAGGTCGGGGCGTATCTGGCGCGCCTCGCGCACCAGGTCCGTG
The DNA here is from genome assembly GCA_040387235.1 of Pseudomonadota bacterium. Taxonomy (GTDB): domain Bacteria; phylum Pseudomonadota; class Gammaproteobacteria; order Burkholderiales; family Burkholderiaceae_C; genus Acidovorax. Next base: position 7,472 of record JAZKEE010000121.1, on the reverse strand, counting down.
CCGACAAATCCGGGCATGTTGTAGTCGGTCACCAGCAGGTCGTAGCGTCCTGGATCGGCGCGCAGCGCTGCGCTGGCCTCGTGCGGGTCGGTGTAGCCGCTCACCTCGTAGCCGCGGCGGCGCAGCAGCCTTTGCACCAGGAAGACCAGGGCCTGGTCGTCGTCCACGTACATCACATGGGGCTTGCGCTGGTCGATCTGCGCCGTGACCAGCGGTGCGGGCGCCGGAGGCGGGACCAGCGCCGGCGCCGGCTCGGCACCGCCGGGTGCGACGGGAAAGTACAGCGTGAAGCGGCTGCCGTGGCCCGGGATGCTGCTCACGTCCACCGCGCCCTCGTGCGTGCGCATCACGCCATGCACCACGGCCAGGCCCAGGCCCGTGCCCTGGCCCACGGGCTTGGTGGTGAAGAAGGGTTCGAAGATGCGCTGCAGCGTGGCCGCATCGATGCCGGGCCCGTTGTCGCGCACTGCCAGCGCCACGTAGTGGCCGTTGGCCAGGCCCAGGCGCTCGCTCAGGCGCTGATCGGGCTGCAGGGCCATCGCCTCCACGTGGATGCTGCCGCGCGCGCTGCCGATGGCGTGGATGGCATTGGTGCACAGGTTGAGCAAGGCCTGCTCGACCTGCGTGGCGTCGGCCAGCACCGGGGGCAGGTCCAGTTGCAGCTGCATGTGCAGCTCGATGGCCGGGGGCAGGGTCACGCGCAGCAGGCGCTCCGTGTCGTGCACCACCTCCACCAGCGGCACGGCGGTGCGCTGCGGCGGCTCGTTGCGGCTGAAGGTCAGGATCTGGCGCACCAGGTCGCGCGCACGGCGCCCGGCCTTCTCGATCTCGCGAAGGCTTTCCAGGGCGGGCGATCCCGGCGTGCTGTCGGCCTTGGCCAGCTCCACATTGCCCAGAATGGCGCCGAGGATGTTGTTGAAATCGTGCGCGATGCCGCCCGCCATGGTGCCCACGGCCTGCATCTTGTGCGATTCGCGCAGCTGTGCTTCCAGCTCGGTGCGATGGGCGTCGGCCTTCTTGCGGCCCGTGAGGTCGCGCGCGAACACGGTGGTGGTCTCGCCTTCGGCATGGCGCTCGAACGAGACGCTCACCTCCACCGCGAGCTCCTTGCCGCTGGCCGTGAGCGCCGTCATCTCCCCCAGCATGGCCTGCGTGGTCAGCTGCGCAAACGTGAGGCCCTGGGTTGCACCGGGCAGGAAGCGCTCGAGCGGGCTGCCCAGTGCATCGCTGGCGCTGCATTGGAACAGTGCCGCCGCCGTGGGGTTGAAGACGGTGATGCGCTGGTGCTGGTCCACGCAGATGATGGCGTCCAGGGCGGAGTTGATCACTGCTTCCAGCCGCTTCTCGCTGGCATACAGCTGCTCATTGCGCTGCTGCAGGGCCTGCGCGCTGTGCTGCAGTGCGCGGCGCTCGGTGAGCAGCGGGCCCTGGTCGATCACTGCGCACAGGTACTGCGATACGGGCGGGCCGCCGCCGGCCTGCGGTGCCTCGATGTGGGCGATGTGCAGGTCGCCCTTGATGCGCAGCTCCTCGCCGATGTCGAAGACCACTTCGTTCACCTCGCTGCGTCCCAGGTTCTCGGCCTGCGCAAAAGCGTTGTGCACGCGGTCCACGTCGGCTGAGCTCACGAAGGGCATCAGGGCCGTGAGGGGGCGGTCGCGCTCGTTGGGCTGGAAGGATCTGTGCGCCATGGAATTGGCTTGCACCACCATGTCGTGCTCGTCGATCACCATCAGCGCCAGCGGCATGCTGGCAAACAGGGTCTCGAAACGCTCCGACGCGCTTTCGGCCACCGCCTGGCTGTAGCGCAGCACCTTGTTCTGGCTCTCGAGCTCGGCCTGGTAGGCGCGCAACTCGGCCACCAGGCCCTCGGCAGGGTTGTCGCCCGCAGCGCCTGCCGTGCCTTCGGTGGCCGCAACCGCATCGTCCGCAGGCGCACCAGGTGCGGGCGAACGCTGGGAAGGGTCCAGGAAAGACAGGTCCGGTTCACTCATGGACAAAAGGCGATCAACAAGGCCGGTGCACGCAAGGGAGTGCGCGCCATGCCGGGCAGGGGTGGAGCCAACAAGTGTAAGCCTCCCCGGATCCCCCATGCCGCGCATGGATGGGGTCGATTGTTGACCGAATGGGAACAATCCTTTTCCTGGGCGGGGCTTACTGAACGATCGGTCAGTACGTAAAGTTCATGGGTCGGCATTTCGGTGCCATCGATTCACACGTGACACCAAGGAGCCCTTGTCATGACCACTGCCATCCATACCCCCGTAGCCAACGAATTGCTCGACAAGCTGCAATGGCGCTATGCCGCCAAGAAGATGAACGCCACCAAGAAGGTGCCCGAGGACAAGGTCGAGCGCATTCTCGAAGCCGCACGCCTGGCCCCCACTTCCAGCGGCCTGCAGCCCTTCGAGATCATCGTGGTGACCGATCCCGCTGTGCGCGCCCGCATCCAGCCCATCGCCTGGAACCAGGCGCAGATCACGGACGGCTCGCACCTGCTGGTGTTTGCCGCCTGGGACAACTACACGGCCGAGCGCATCAACATGATGTTCGACCTGACGAACGAGCAACGCGGTTTCAAGAACGAAGGCTGGGAAAACTACCGCCAGATGCTGCTGGGCATGTACCCCCAGCGCGATGCCGAAGTGAACTTCCAGCACGCGGCCCGCCAGGCCTACATCGGCCTGAGCGCTGCCCTGATCGCCGCCGCCTTCGAGGGCGTGGACTCCACGCCGATGGAAGGTTTCGATCCCAAGGCCCTGGACGAGATCCTGGACCTGGGTGCGCGCAACCTGCGCAGCGTGGCCATCCTGCCGCTGGGCTACCGTGCCGACGAAGGCGACTGGCTGGTGAACCTCAAGAAGGTGCGCCGCCCGCGCGAGCAGTTCATCACCCAGGTGTGATGGTTCGGCTGGCCTGCGTAGGCAGGCCGGCCCGGTTGCATATCTCTCTCCTCCGCCGTCTCCAAGACGTTCCGCCCGACACTGACGTGCCGGGCGGTTTTTTTTGGCGTTTGGTATCCATTCGCCGTTGCACCACCCTCCAGCCGCAGCCTGTGAGACTGGCGCGCCAAAAAGCCAGTGCCCCCGCGCAAGGGCCGCCAAGTCGCCCATGCGGCGCTTCACCTGCGAGCGCTGGGGGGCGTCCCCTCGCGCATCGCGTAGCGAGGCGAGAGAGGGGGAAGGAGGGGGTGTTTCACTTCAGCGCACCGTACTCGGCGCGTCGTTCACCTGGCGCAACGGCGTGAGCACGAAGGCCAGGGCCACCAGCACCACCAGCGTGCCGCCACTGGCGGCAAACAGCTGGGGCAGCGTGATGCTTTTCATGAGCCAGCCGGTCACCGCTGCGGAGATCGGCGCCAGGCCCATGAAGATGAACATGAACAGGCTCATCGCCCGGCCGATCAGCATGGGCGGCACGCGCTGCTGTATCCAGGTGAACACGCGCACCTGCATGAAGCCGCCCAACAGGCCGATGGCCAGCATCAGCCCTGCGCCCTGCCACACGGCGCTGACCATGCCCATGGGGATGAACAACAGGCCAATGATGGCGTCGAACGAGAGGATGGTCAGCCCCAGGCTGCCCACGCGCAGGCGCGGGAACATGCCCGATGCCACCATGCCTGCCAGCGTGCCCGCGCCATGTGCCCCCAGCATGGTGCCGAAGGCGGCGGCGCCCAGGCTGGGCGTGCTGCTGGCCAGCACCGGCACGGCGATGTGGATGGGGCCCATGATGAACAGGGCGATCGCGCTCCAGTAGAGGAAGCAGGTGCGCAGTTCACGGTCGCGCCAGAAATGCGCGAGACCCTGTGCCACGGACGCCAGCACGGCCTGGGGCGCTGCGCTGGGCCCCACCGGTGCGGCCGCCGCCAGGGTGCGTACCTTCGCCAGCGTCCATGCCGAGACGCCGAAGCTCAGCGCATCGAGCGCAAACGCGATGCCGATGCCCGTGGCGCTGGCGCTGGAGGTACCTGGGCTGCCGTCACCGAACAGGACGATCAGCAGGCCCGCGAGCAGCGGGCCCAGGAACATGGTGAGCTGGCGCAGGCCCAGGCTGATGCCGTTGGCCGCCTGCAGCTGCGCGCGCGGCACCACATGCGGCATCAGCGAAGTGCCCGCCGGGATGCTGAAGGCCGTGGCCAGGCCGATGGCGAGCGATAGCGCATACACCATCCACAGCGCGAGTGCGCCGCTGAATACCAGGCCGCTGAGCAGCGCCAGCAGCACCAGGTTGATGTACTTGGTGAGCATCAGCACCTGTTTGGGCGAGTAGCGGTCCACCAGGGCGCCCCCGATCAGGATGAACAGCGCGCGGGGCACGCTGATCAGGGCCAGCACGGTGCCCAGCACCAGCGTGTCGCCGGTCATCTGCAGCACCAGCCAGGGCAGGGCGATCAGCGTGAACTGGTCGCCCAGCATGGTGAGCGCGGAGCCGCTCGTCAGCCAGCGGAAGTTGGGGTCGCGAAACAGTGCCGCGCGCGGGTCGGCGGACGGGCTCGCCAGGGTTTCAGTGGACATGGAAGGGTGCTCCGGAAGAAGAAGGGATGGGCCGGTAACGGCGCCCGTTGAGGAGCGCGCCGATGGCCGTGAAACGGACAAGAAAGTGGTAGCTCACCAGGCACACGGCGGTGGTGGCGGTCACATTGATCAGCATCTTGGCCAGCGCGGGCAGGGGCAGGCCGTACAGCAGCGCGCCAAAGCCGATGGTCAGGGGCAGGTGCACCAGGTACACCCAGTACGAGCTGTCAGCCAGCCAGGCCAGCCAGGCATGGCGCCCCTGCGCATAGCGCAGGAACATGCCGATCAACGCAAAGCTCCACAACCACGACGCGCTGTTGTAGGCCAGGGCAATGAAGAACGGCAGCGTCTGCGGGCCGGTGCCGGGCTGCGTGGCAGTCTCGGTCAGCACGCCCGTGGCCAGGAACATGGCGAAGGCCGAGGCCTCCGGGTGCGCCAGTGCTTCCATGAGGATGCCCGTCAGCAGAAAGCAGGCGCCCCCAGCCGCCGCATACAGCGGCCAGTGCCGCAGCCAGTGGGCGAACAGGCGCTCGCGCAGCAGGAACACGCCGGTGCCGAAGGCGAAGAACAGCCCGTTGTGCAGCCATTCGGCCAGCGGGGGGAGAAAGGAGCCGTTCGGAGTCAGGACCCCGTTGGGATAGCTGCTGCCCAGCCACGCCAGCGGCAGTGCCAGCACGGCGCAGCCCCAAGGCGACTCCCCCAGGTGGGTGACGCCCGCTGCCAGGGCTGCGTGCACCCGCTGTGGCAGCCTGGCCATGATCCAGTGCAGAGGCACCGAAAGCACGCTGAACCACAGCAGCATCCACAGGAACCACAGGTGCATGGTGGAGGGGCCTTTCGGCACGCCAGCGCTGGGTGGCAGCAGGCTCCTGTCCAGCCCCCAGGTGCCGCGTGCCATGCGGTGCAGGAACAGGAGGGCCAGCACCGAGCAACCAGCGAACAGCAGCGGCCAGAACACGGCAAACGGCAGCGCCAGGCGGCGCAGGCGGTTGTGCAGCATGCCCGCAGTGCCCTTGCGGCGCACCAGCAGGGCCACGAAGAAGCCCGCGAGGAGGAAGAACACCGGCATGCGGAACGCATGGATGAGCGCTGTCAGAATATCCGCCACGGGTGTCGAGCGGTCGTCGTGCCAGGGCAGCGGCGATGGGGATACGAGGTGGATCACCGCCACGTGCAGCACGATGCCCAGCCACATCATGGTGGCGCGCAGGTTGTCCAGGGCGTGCAGGCGGTCGGCAGGGAGGGCGTCGTCGGCGGGTGTCATGTGTCGGTCCAGGGTGTCTGGGGTCCGACTGTGGGGCCTCACGTTGCGTGAGGGTCAAGCCCTTTCAGCGCTTTTTTGGCAAACGCGATGCCTGCTCTGCAGGGGCCGCATGCGCCATCACTTCCAGCAGGTAGGTGCGCACCGCCTGGCTCAGCGGAGCGCCGGCCCGCAGCAGCGGCTCCTGCGCCGATGCGGTGAGCAGTTTCTCGCGCAGCGTGGGCTCGTTGCCGGTCAACTGCCCGAACAATGCGTCCCAGCGCAGTGCCGCGGTGATCGCATCCGGGTGGTTGCAGGGCACACCCCCTGCCAGGAGCTGCTGCACTTCCTGCTCCAGCTGCTCCCACTGCGTGTGGGGCACATGCCCCAGGCGGCGCAGGTCGTCGCGCGTCAGGTACTTTTCAAGCAGGGCCATGCGCAGCTTGATCGCCGTCTCGACGAACTCGATCATGTCGCCCGGCGGAGCATGGTTGCGCCCCTGGGTGCTGGGCTCGGTGCGGAACATGTGGCCCCAGCGGTCCAGCAGGTCGATGTCGCCACCCATCCAGTGCAGCATGAGTGCCATCCAGCGGTAGGCGAGCGCCTGCACCTCGGGCGTGTCTACCGCCTGGCCCCGGTCCATGGCGCTGCGCACCAGGTCCTTGAGCACCAGCCAGTCGGCCTCGATCAGGCTCCAGTTGGTGAAGATCTGCTTGAGTTCGGCCGAGCTGAAGTATTTGCCGTAGGTGGTCATCAGCGCCAGCGCTTCGAGCCAGTTGCCCATGTCGGGCTCTGCGCCCGCCATCAGGCCGTCGCGCAGCATGGCCAGCCGTCCGCGCAGCTCGGTGGCCTGGCTGATCTGCTGGTCCAGCGCGCGGATCTGCTGGCCGATGATGCGCTCGGGCACCATGCCTTCGCCGGCCAGCAGCTCGCCGATGTCGCTGAGCGCCAGCCCCATCTGGCGCATGGTCTGAATGCCATGCAGCCGCTGCACGTCGGCCTGGCTGTACAGGCGGTAGCCCGCCTCGGAGCGACCCGAGGGCACCAACAACGCGATCTCGTCGTAATGGTGCAGCGTGCGCACCGTGAGGCCGGTGCGCCGGGCCAGTTCACCAACCTTCAGCAGCATGTGGCAGGGGCCCGCGCGCTGGTCACTTGCCGACGGAAATCAGTTCGATCTCGAAGTTCAGCGTGGCGTTGGGCGGGATCACGCCGCCGGCACCGTTGGCACCGTAGGCGATGGCGGGCGGGCAGGTCAGCTTGGCCTTGCCGCCTGGCTTCATGCGCTGCACACCTTCGGTCCAGCAGGGGATCACGCGGTTCAGCGGGAACGAGGTGGGCTCGTTGCGCTTGTAGGAGCTGTCGAACTCCTTGCCGTCGAGGAAGGTCCCCTTGTAGTGCACCTTGACGGTGTCCGTGGCCTTGGGCGATTCGCCCGTGCCGTCCTTGAGCGATTCATAGACCAGGCCGCTGGCCGTGGTGACTGGCTTGGCCTGTTGCGCCATGGCGGCGGGGGCGATCACGAGGCTGGCGAGCAGCAGGCACAGGGTATGGCGCAAGGGGTTCTCCTTCGAATATTTTAGACAGGCGCGATCTTAGTCGTGTTCTTTGTTGGTGCCGGTTTGATGTTGTTGCTGTGGTTGCTGTGTGCTTTTGCATGGGGCGGGAGCCGGGATGTGCGCCCGGCGGCGCACCTACTTTCTTTTGCGTCGCCA
>JAZKEE010000120.1:0-3707 GCA_040387235.1 Pseudomonadota bacterium | reverse complement strand
GTTATTTTAGTTTTAGGTAACGGCTGCGGGTCGGGTTTTCACACAGCCTCGGCCGACGGCCGCCATCGTATAAGCGGCTGCCACGGGCCCCTTGCGGCCACCGCTTCAGGACGAGCGCGCCTTGCCGATAACCAGAAGGTTACGATGAAAAGCCTACTCGCTCTGCTGCTGGTCAGCGCCTGCTTCCAGGCGCAGTCCGCCAACCTGTCTCCCTGCGACAAGGCGGTGCGTTTCAGTGCGGCTTGGTTCGCCGACCCGGAAGTGGACAACGCCAAACCGGCCGCCGAACTGACGAAGATCGGCGCGGGCGCCGGCCGCAGCGGTACGCAACTCGGCCACGTCGTTGTCGAGACCAAGCTGGCGGTGATGCCGCAGACCAGTTGCCAGGGCGTCGTCGTGCGGCTGGATTACATCAAACCGGTGCTGCGCGTGGCCAGCGAGCTCCCGCCGGGCAGCTGTGCCTATGCGCACGTGATGAAACACGAGCAGACGCATGTGCGCATTCACCGCGACATCGCGCGCCAGTTCCGCGCGCTGGACTATCCCTGGGCCTCAGCCGGCAACAGCGCGGGCATCCTGGTCTACGCGAAACAGGAACTCGACCGCCTGATGCAAGCCCAGGTGATGTTCGACAACCCCGAGGAATACGCCAGCAACTTCAGCGCGTGCGGTGGTGAGATTGCGCGGCTGGTGAAGCCAGCGGCGTCTACCAAGTCGGGGCAGACACCGGGTTGAGGCAACCGCCTTCCGCGAAGGCTGATTGGTCGTGCCTCGGGCTGGACCAGACTGATGCCAACGGCCGGGCTTGCTGCCGCCAAGACCGGAGTGAGCCACCGCGCCGACCTTCGACTGCGCCACTTGTTCCGCACCCGCACCCAACAGGCGTGTGGGTAAAGAGCCACTCGCGTGGCTCACCGGGTCGTCGGCACGTGAGTCAAAAGCGGCTTACTTCTACTTCGGCGCCAACACTCTGACCGATGCAGCCATCGTACACGCGGCAGCCACGGGCCCTTTGCAGACATCGCTCCTACTCCAAAGCGGACTGGACATACGGCTCGTAACTGGAGTCAATGAGATGGCATAAGCCATCGCCACTCGGCAAGCAACTGCTCCCTGTCGATGTTCGAGAAGTCAACCGTCAAGTCATCTAGCGTCAGCCCAATCCTCACACAAATGTCCGCCGTTGGCCGAAATCTGCCGTTGATCACTGAATTGCGCAACAGCGCCAGAAGCGCCCCTCAGCCCTGCTCGTGCAGGCGCGCAGGCGTCGTCGCCGTCCCATGCCGCGCCATGTCGTTCGCACGGTCGATCACATGCCGCACCATGGCCTGGGCCAAGGCCTCTTCGGCGAGGAAGACGGTGCTGCCGTTCTCTTCCTCCAGCAAGCGCGCCTCCTGCTCGCTGTGGCTGCGGATCACGGTTTCGATCATGGGGTTGAGCAGCTTGGCGGTGGCGATCATCTGGCGCACCTTGAGGGTGTCGGGCGTGGCGATGACCAGCATGGCGGCGCGGGCGATGTGGGCCTGGATCAGCACGGCGGGCTCTACCGCGTCGCCGAACACGGCGGCGATGCCCTTGGCGCGCAGGGCCTCGACCAGTTCGCGGTTTTGCTCCGCGACCACGAAGGGCACATCATTGGCGGCCAATGCGGCGGCCAGGCGGCGGCCCACCTTGCCGTAGCCCACCAGCACCACCTGGTGCGCGAGGAATTTGGCGTGGGTGGTCATGGGCAGCTCGGCCAGGGGGTCGTCTCGCTCCTCGAGCCGGCGCGCCAGGGCCGAGCGGGTGCGCAGCCAGCCCTGCAGCGGGGCGATGGCGTGGAACAGCATGGGGTTGAGCGCCATGGAGATCAGCGCGCCGGCCAGCACCAGGCTCGTGCCCTCGGCCGGCAGCAGGCCGAGCGACGCGCCCAGGCCCACCAGGATGAACGAGAACTCCCCTATCTGCGCCAGGCTGGCCGACACGGTGAGCGCGGTGTTGAGCGGGTAGCGGAACGACAGCACGAGGGCCGCGGCCGCGAGGGTCTTGCCGACCATGATGATGGCCACCACGGCCAGCACCTGCAGGGGGCGGTCCCACAGCACGGCGGGGTTGAAGAGCATGCCCACAGAGACGAAGAACAGCACGGCAAACGCATCGCGCAGGGGCAGGGATTCCTGCGCGGCGCGGTGGCTGAACTCGGACTCGCGCATCACCATGCCTGCGAAGAAGGCACCCAGCGCGAACGACACGCCGAACAGCGCGGCCGAGCCGAAGGCGATGCCCACGGCGGCGGCCACCACGCACAGCGTGAAGAGCTCGCGCGAGCCGGTGCGCGCCACCTGCCACAGCACCCAGGGGAACACGCGGCGCCCCACCACCAGCATCAGCACCACGAAGCCGCCCACCTGCAAGAGCGTGAGCCCCAGGGTCTTGGCCAGGTCCGAGGCATCGGCACTGGCGCCGTTGCCGCCCAGCACGCCGGCCAGGGGCGGCAGCAGCACCAGCACCAGCACCATGACCAGGTCTTCGACCACCAGCCAGCCGACCGCGATGCGGCCGGTGTAGGTCTCCAGGATGCCCAGGGTTTCGAGGGCGCGCAGCAACACCACCGTGCTGGCCACCGACAGCGACAGGCCGAAGACCAGCGCCCCGCCCAGGCCCCAGCCCCACCAGTAGGCCAGGCCCATGCCCATGAGCGTGGCCACCATGATCTGCACCACGGCGCCCGGCACGGCGATCTTGCGTACCGCCAGCAGGTCACCGAGAGAAAAGTGCAGGCCCACGCCGAACATCAGCAGCATGACGCCGATCTCGGCCAACTGGCTGGCCATGGCCGCATCGGCCACGAAGCCCGGCGTGAACGGCCCGATCACCACCCCGGCCAGCAGATAGCCCACCAGCGCCGGCAGGCGCAGCCGCGTGGCGACGAACCCCAGCGCCAGCGCCAGCCCGAGCGCGGCGGCAATGGTGTTGATGAGGTTGACGCTGTGGGGCATGGTGGTGAAAGTCGGTGGAAAAAGCGGGGTGGGTGCTTGCCTGGAACACGCAGGCAAATAGCGTGCCTTAATTCACGCAAGCTGTTGGCAATCTTATAACCGCAAGCATGGGCGATGCAAAAATCAAGGGCAATGCTGTGCCCCGAAATTCACCCAATGACCCAACCGACCACCCCACCCCTGCCCCGCCCCGCCGTGCACGCCGCCAGCCCCCTCACCCGCCGCCGCCATCGAGTCCTGGCCATGGCCGGGCTCGCGCTGGCTCTGGCGTCATCCGCGCCGTCGTGGGCCCAGCCGGCGGCAACGACAGCAGCCGCACCGGCAGCCAAGGCCGCCCCCAAGCTCAGCAAGAGCTACTTCGAACGGGTGGACGAGTTGCAGGACCGGGTGAACGAGGGCAAGCTCGCCGAAGTCGGCGGCACCATCGTGCCCACCACCGAGCGCAAGACCTTCGAGGTGGAGAAGCTCAACGACGACCAGACCTGGTGGCAGTATGAGGACGACACCACCTTCATCCACATGCAGAACAGCACCGGCCAAACCATCGCGGGCGTGGTGCTGGCATTCTGGATCGACAGCTGCAAAGAGAAAAAGCAGCCGTCCAACATCGTGCATGTGCGGCTGAAAAAGCCACTGAGCAAGAACGCGCAGGCGGTGGTGGTGATACCGCCGAGCAAGCTGCTGCACACCAAGAACGAGGTGAGCTGCCTGAGTGTGCGGGGGGCGTGG
>JAZKEE010000119.1:0-7394 GCA_040387235.1 Pseudomonadota bacterium | reverse complement strand
CGTTCTTGTACAGCTTGCCCACGAACTCGGCGGCCTGCTCTTCGGTGCCACCCTTTTCGCGCACGGCGCCCCAGGCGGCCAGATACGCGTAGCGGCCGTTGCCGCCGGTCTTGGGGTTGACCACGATGACCTGCACGCCGGGCTTGATCAGGTCGTCCCAGTCCTTGATGCCCTTGGGGTTGCCATTGCGCACCAGGAACAGCATGGTCGAGGTGGTGGGCGAAGCGTCGTTGGGGAATTTCTTCGCCCAGTCCTTGGCCACCACGCCGCTGTCGGCGAGGAACTGCACGTCGGTGGTGGTGTTCATGGTGACCACGTCGGCCGCCAGGCCGTCGTTCACGGCGCGCGCCTGGGCGCTGGAGCCGGCGTGCGACTGGTCGATCTTCACGTCCTTGCCGGTGGTCTTCTTGTAGTGCGCGGCAAAGGCGGCGTTGTAGTCCTTGTAGAACTCACGGGCCACGTCGTACGACACGTTGAGCAGCGAGTCCTGGGCCAACGCCATGCCGCTGGCGGTCAGTGCCAGAGTGGCCAGGAGAGTCTTGAGTTTCAAAGAAGTCATGTGGCGTAGCCTGTGAGGAAAAGCGGAAGATGCCCCATTGTCCACACAGCGCCTTAAAACTCAAAAGAATACATTCTTGTTAATTAATCGGATTTTGAAATATAGAAACAAGATGTAGTCGCATTGGCAGCCGTCGGCCTGCAGCCAGTTGCGCTCAGGCAGAGGCCTGCCAGGCAGGTGGGGGCGATGCGGCGGATGGCGCGCCGACGCTCCCTTGATCGCCCGTCAGCGACTGCAGCAGCGCCCAGCCCAGCGGCCATTCGCCATGGCCCGATTCGACGTTGATGTGGCCGGCCTGCTGCATGCGCACGAATTCGCTGCCCCAGGCACGCGCGTAGGCGCCGGCCAGGCGGATCGGGCAATACGGGTCATTGCTGCTGGCCACCACCACGCTGCGATAAGGCAGTTGCGCGTAAGGCACGGGGGCAAAATCGCTCAGGATGGCGCGGCGCTCGGGGTCGGCCGGGGCCACCAGCAGCGCGCCCTGGATGCGTGCGGCAGCCTCGGGCCCGAGGTGGGTGGTGGCGATGCAGCCCAGGCTGTGCGCCACGATCACCACCGGGTGGGGCGCGGCCAGCACGGTCTTTTCGAGGGTGCCGACCCAGGCAGTGCGGGTGGGGGTGATCCAGTCGTCCTGCACCACACGGCGGGCCTCATGCAGGCGCTCGGCCCACAGGCTCTGCCAGTGGCCGGGGCCGGAGTCGCGCCAGCCGGGGACGATGATGATGGAAGTAGGGTTCACGTTGGTACCGCCTGGCATGGCCTCGGCAGCGCCCTGCCCTTGCTGCAGGTACGCACGCCGCAGGGCCGCAGCCGGGCTTGCTTACTTGTTGGGCTGCGGTGTGATGCGCAGGTAGGGGCGCACGGCCTTGAAGCCCTTGGGAAAGCGCTGGGCGATCTCGGCCGGGTCCTGCAGGCTGGGGACGATGATGACGTCGTCGCCGTCCTTCCAGTTGGCGGGCGTGGCCACCTTGTGGCTGTCGGTCAGCTGCAGCGAGTCGATCACGCGCAGGATCTCGTCGAAGTTGCGGCCCGTGCTGGCGGGGTAGGTGAAGGTGGTGCGGATGACCTTCCTGGGGTCGATGATGAACACGCTGCGCACCGTGACCGTGGTCGATGCGTTGGGGTGGATCATGTCGTACAGGTCGGCCACCTTCTTGTCCGCATCGGCCAGGATGGGGAAGTTGACGGTGGTGTTCTGCGTCTCGTTGATGTCGCCCACCCAGCGGTTGTGCGAATCCACGGGGTCCACGCTCACGGCGATGGGCTTGACCTTGCGCTTGGCGAACTCGGTGGCCAGGGCGGCCGTCTTGCCCAGCTCGGTGGTGCACACGGGCGTGAAATCGGCAGGGTGCGAGAACAGCACCACCCACGAGTCGCCTGCCCATTCATGGAAATGGATGGGGCCGGCGGTGGATTCCTGGGTGAAGTCGGGGGCGGTGTCGCCGAGTCGCAAGGTTGCCATGGATGTGCTCCTTCAATGTCTGATGGAGCCATTCTGCGAGCCGGTCTTTAAAACCCAAACGAATATATTGTTCTGACTTAATCGCAAAAACGTCTATCAAAAGCGCAAAACCGCTCAATCATCGTCCGCCAGCAGCCGATCCAGCCGTTCCCGGTAGTTGTTGAGGAAGTCGTGCGTCACGGCGTAGTGCTCCGTGTCTTCGAAGGCCACCTCCGACAGACCTGTACCGTCGAACTGGATGATCTTCGCGTGCGGATAGGACAGCAGGATGGGCGAATGCGTGGCGATGATGAACTGCGACTTGTCTTCGACCAGCTGGTGGATGGCCGACAGTGCGGCGAGCTGGCGGTTGGGAGACAGTGCGGCTTCGGGTTCATCCAGCAGGTACAGGCCCTTGCCGCGGAACTTGTGGGCGAGCAGAGACATGAAGGCCTCGCCGTGTGAGATGCCATGCAGCGAATGGGTGCCGTAGGCGTCGGGAACACCGACATCGTCCACAAAGGTGGCGACATTGAAAAAGCTCTCGGCCCGCAGGAAGTACCCATCCCTGGGTTGGCGAAAGCTGCGCGCCAGCCTGAGTGACTCATGCAGCGGGGATACGGATTCCGTGGTGCCCACCATGAAATCGCGGGTGCCACCTTGCGGACTGTAGCCCAGGGCCACCGCAATGGCTTCCAGAAGGGTGGACTTGCCGGAGCCGTTCTCGCCGACCAGGAAGGTCACATCCGCGTGGAACTCCAGCAGGCCCATCTCCCGGATGGCGGGGATGTTGTAGGGGTAGCTGTCGAAGTCCACCTCTGCATCGGGGCGGATGCAGACGCTCTGGAGGTAGGGTTTGGCGGCAAGCATGGTGCCGCCATGCTAACGGCCGAGACAGTTCAGAACCGCACGGCCTCGAACGCCGGATGCAATTCGTCCACCCAGTGGTCCAATTCCTCCTCAGACACCGCCAGGTGGTCCATGCAGGCCTGGCCGTGCTGCAGCCAGTCGCGCGTGGGCTGCAGGTTGTCGTGGTGGTTCACCAGGTACTCGGCCAGCAGGCCCAGGGCCACCAGGTGGCGCACCGTGGGGTTGAAGCGCTCGTCGCCCAGGCTGGTGAAGTCGTGGTGCAGCCAGATGGCCTGGGCCACATCACCCGGCAAGTGCCAGGTGCGCGCCACGATGGCACCCATCACGGCATGGTCGGTGTGGTGGTTGGCGTTTTCTGTCTGGGTGAAGGTGCGGTCCTTGCGGGCCAGGGCCTCGGTCACGGTGGAGCCGTAGCCGCGCACGGCCTTGACCAGCACCGGCATGCCCACGTGGCAGAACAGGCCGAAGCTGTAGCCCAGGCCCGGGTCGAAGCTGTAGAGCTGGCGCCCGATGTGCTCGCAGGCAATGGCCCGGCGCTGCGAGCTTTCCCAGAAATGCTCGAGCAGCGGTGAGCGCACCATGAGCGCGTTGCGCGTGATGAAGGCCGAGAGCAGCTCCACCGCCGGGTTGAGCCCGAGCACGGTGAGCGCCATGCCGATGGTCTGCACCGGCTGGGCCAGGCCATACAGGGGGCTGTTGGCCTGGCGGATCAGGGCGGCGGCCAGGGCCACGTCGGACGAGGCCAATTGCTCCAGCGCGCCCGAGTCGAGCTCAGGCGCGGCCACGATCTGCTGCAGGCGCAGCAGCGACTCCGGGCACGGCGGGATAACGATGGCCCGCACGGAGGGGTGGATGCGGGCCTTCTGGAGGTGGGTATCGATGGGGTGGGGGTTTTTCACGGCGCGCCCCGGGCACCTGCGCAGGGGTGGCGCGCAGACATCCGTTCAGTTGCAACTGGTTGCATTGTGGCTTGAAAACGCGCACCCGGCAGAGACCCGCGCGCTTGGCGGACTTCGCCACATGGCGTATTGCGCGTGTTATATCCCGGCCCCGTCCAGACCTGCCCCGCCATCGCGCGTGGCCAGGCTGTTGCGCCCCGGCATGGCCTCGCCCAGGTAGTCGAGAAAACTGCGCACCGCCGGCGACAGCCCGCGCCGCGAGGGAAACACCGCGTGCACGATGGCCGGGGGCGGCACCCACTCGGGCAGCACGCGCACCAGGCGGCGCTCGCGCATCTCCTCGTGGCACATGTAATCGGGCATCCAGCCCATGCCGATGCCGGCCAGCACCGCAAATTTCAGGGTCAGCAGGTCGTCGGCCACATAGCGCGGCGTGTGGTGCACCACCTGGTGGGCGCCGCCGGGGCCCATCAGGTTCCAGGTGGCGCGGCCATCGGGGGCCGACATGGCCACGCTGTCCATGTGCGAGAGGTCTTCCAGGGTGGTGGGCGTGCCCTGGCGTATCAGCAGGTCGGGACTGGCCACGAGGATCTGGCTGGTCATGTCCAGGCGCTTGACGACCATGCTGCCGCTGTCCTCCAGCGAGGGGCGCACGCGCAGGGCCACGTCGATGCCCTCCTCCACCACGTTCACGGCGCGGTTGCTGACCATCATGTCGACCCGCACCTCGGGGTAGCGCGCCAGGAAGGGGGGCATCATCTCGGCCAGCACCGTCTGCGCCAGGGTCACCGGGCAGCTCACGCGCACGGTGCCGCGCGGCACGGTCTGCACCTGGGCCACCGTGTCGGCCGCTGCCTGGGCCGATTCGCGCATGGCCTGGCAGTGGCGCAGGTAGGCCTCGCCCACCTCGGTCAACGAGAGCTTGCGCGTGGTGCGCTGCAAGAGACGCACACCCAGTTGTGCCTCCAGGTCCGACACGCGGCGCGACAGGCGCGATTTGGGGATGCCCAGGGCGCGGCCGGCAGCGGCAAAGCCGCCGCGCTCGACCACCTCGGCGAAATACAGCATGTCGTTGAGGTCTTGCATAAAGTACATCGTTCTACTGATAGGACAATCTATCGCAAGTTCAATACCTTATCAACAAACGAGTGCGTCTCCACAATTCATCCATGGCCACACGCTGTGGCTACCATCCACAGGAGATTCCCTCATGCAACTGCTTCACATCGACTCGGCCATCACCGGCGAACAATCCGTGTCCCGCGAACTCACCAAGCGCATCGTCGCCGCCTGGAAGGCCGGCCACGCGAACACCACGGTGCAGTACCTGGACCTGGCTGCCCAGGCCCCGGCCCACTTCACGGCCGACGCCATGGGTTTCCGCACCGGCCAGGAAGCCACGACCGAAGTGCAGCGCAGCGAGAACGCCTTGTCCGAAGCCCTGGTGAGCCAGTTCCTGGCGGCCGACGTGATCGTGATCGGCGCCCCGCTGTACAACTTCACCATCCCCAGCCAGCTCAAGGCCTGGATCGACCGCGTGGCGCAGATCGGCCGCACCTTCAAGTACACCGACAAGGGCCCCGTGGGCCTGGCCGGCGGCAAGACGGTGATCGTGGCTTCGAGCCGTGGCGGCGTGTACTCCACCAGCGAAGGCGGCCAGGCCATGGAACACCAGGAAAGCTACCTGAAGGTCGTGTTCGGCTTCTTCGGCATCACCGACGTGCGCTTCGTGCGCGCTGAAGGCGTGGGCATGGGCCCTGATGCCAAGGCACTGGCCTTTGCCAATGCCGACAAGGACATCCTGGCGCAGACCAGCGTGCCCGCCAACCAGCCCCAGGTTGCACAGGCAGCCTGATCCGGCATCGGACCAGCCAAACAAAACGCCGCCCTGCAAGGGCGGCGTTTTTCATGGCGTGTTCAGAAGCTCAGATGTGCTTCTTGACCCAGCCCACGTACGCGTCCACCCAGCCTTGCAGGAACTTCTTGCTGCCCTCGCCCACATTGCCGTCGGCATCGAACAGGCCTTCCTTGGCGTGGATGAAGCCCTCGGGCTGGCCCAGCGTGGGCACATCGAGGTAGGACAGCACATTGCGCAGGTGCTGCTGGGCCAGGGCGGTGCCGATGGCGCCCACCGAGGCGCCGATCACGCCCGCAGGCTTGCCGCCCCAGGCGCTCTGGCCGTAGGGGCGCGAGGCGTGGTCCAGCGCGTTCTTGAGCACTCCGGGAATGGAGCGGTTGTACTCGGGTGTCACGAACAAGAGGCCCTGGGCCGCCTTGATCTCGCCCTTGAGGCGCACCACGGATGCGGCCTGCTGGCCATCGTCGTCCTGGTTGTACAGCGGCAGGTCATCGATGCGCAGGTGGGTGAACTTGAAATCGGCCGGGGCCAGTCGTTCGATGGCGGTGGCCAGCTTGCGGTTGAACGAATCCTTGCGGAGGCTGCCGACGATGACGGCGATCTGGACATTGCTCATGGAAACTCCTTGTGAAAGGGACGACATGGAGAAAAGCGCTGCAGGGCTGGTCTCCAGACCCTGCTGCGCGAAGCACTTACCATGATAGCCACAGACGGTGGCGCCATGGCCTGCTGCCCCAGCGCAATTGCTATATTTTGTATAGCGGATTGCGCTGAGAAGTTCGCCAGGGATGGCGGCCGGCGTCAGCCCGCCCGACGCTGCCCGGCCAGGCGCTGCACCACGGCCACCAGGCGGTCGATCTCGTCGAAGGTGTTGTAGAACGCCAGCGACGGCCGCACCGTGGTCTCCACGCCGAACCGGCGCAGGATGGGCTGGGCGCAGTGGTGGCCGGTGCGCACGGCAATGCCTTCCTCGTTGAGCGCCTTGCCCACCTCTTCGGTGGAGTAGCCCGCGAGCACGAAGGACATCACGCTGGCCTTGTCGTCGGCCGTGCCGATGAGCCGCACGCCGCGGATGGCAGAGAGGTGGCGCATGCCGTAGACCAGAAGCTCGTGCTCGTAGCGCGCGATGTTCTCGATGCCCACGCGGTTCACGTAGTCGATGGCGGCGCCCAGGCCCACGGCGTCGGCGATGTTGCCGGTGCCAGCCTCGAACTTGTTCGGGATGGGCTGGAACACTGTCTTCTCGAAGGTCACGTCGGCAATCATGTTGCCGCCGCCCTGCCAGGGCGGCATGTCTTCGAGCACCGCACGCCTGCCCCAGACCACGCCGATGCCGGTGGGCCCGAAGACCTTGTGGCCCGAGAAGACGAAGAAATCGGCTCCCAGATCCTGCACGTCCACCCGCATGTGCGATACCGACTGCGCGCCGTCGACCAGGGTCGTCGCACCGGCGCGCTTGGCCAGGGCCACGATCTCCTTGACCGGCACCACGGTGCCCAGGGCGTTGGAGACCTGGGTGACGGCGACGATCTTGGTGCGGTCGTTGAGCAGCTTCTGGTATTCATCGAGCAGCACCTGGCCCGAGTCGTCTACCGGTATCACGCGCAGGCGCGCTCCCTTGGCGGCGGCCAGCTGTTGCCAGGGCACGATGTTGGCATGGTGCTCGAGGTTGCTGACGATGATCTCGTCGCCCTCGCCCACATGCTGCGCGCCCCAGCTCTTGGCCACCAGGTTGATGGCCTCGGTGGTGCCGCGCACGAAGAT
>JAZKEE010000118.1:0-13985 GCA_040387235.1 Pseudomonadota bacterium | reverse complement strand
GACCAACGCCATCCTGACCACGTTCAACGAAGTGAACATGGCCCCGGTGATGGACATGCGCAAGAAGTTCCAGGACGCGTTCACCAAGGAACACGGCGTGAAGATCGGCTTCATGAGCTTCTTCGTGAAGGCGGCCGTGCATGCCCTGAAGAAGTACCCGGTGCTCAACGCCTCGGTCGATGGCAACGACATCGTCTACCACGGCTACTTCGACATCGGTATCGCCGTGGGTTCGCCCCGCGGCCTGGTGGTGCCCATCCTGCGCAATGCAGACCAGATGAGCTTTGCCGACATCGAGAAGAAGATCGCCGAGTACGGCCAGAAGGCCAAGGACGGCAAGCTCGGGATCGAAGAGATGACCGGCGGCACCTTCTCCATCAGCAACGGCGGCACTTTCGGCTCCATGCTGTCCACGCCCATCATCAACCCGCCTCAGTCGGCCATCCTGGGCGTGCACGCCACCAAGGACCGCGCCGTGGTGGAGAACGGCCAGATCGTGATCCGCCCGATGAACTACCTGGCCATGTCCTATGACCACCGCATCATCGACGGCCGCGAAGCCGTGCTGGGCCTGGTGGCCATGAAGGAAGCGCTGGAAGACCCATCGCGCCTGCTGTTCGACATCTGATAGCACCCGAATCGACCCACCCGCGTGGCCGGCCCCTGGCCGCGCCCGCCGGTGGGTCTTTTTTCCAATGAACAAGTGATTGAGACCGACATGAGCAAACAATTCGACGTGATCGTCATCGGTGGCGGCCCCGGCGGCTACATTGCCGCCATCCGCGCCGCCCAGCTGGGCTTCAACGTGGCCTGTATCGACGAGTGGAAGAACGAGAAGGGCGGCCCCGCACCCGGCGGCACCTGCACCAACGTGGGCTGCATCCCCTCCAAGGCGCTGCTGCAATCGTCCGAGCACTTCGAGCACGCCAACAAGCACTTCGCCGAGCACGGCATCACGGCCACCGGCGTGAAGATGGACGTGGCCAAGATGCTGGCCCGCAAGGACACCGTCGTGAAGCAGAACAACGACGGCATCCTGTACCTGTTCAAGAAGAACAAGGTCAGCTTCTTCCACGGCCGCGGCTCGTTCGTGAAGGCTGCCGAAGGCGGCTACGAGATCAAGGTCGCCGGTGCCGCCGAAGAGTCGATCACGGGCAAGCAGATCATCATCGCCACGGGTTCCAACGCCCGCGCGCTCCCCGGCACGCCGTTCGACGAAGAGTTCGTGCTGTCCAACGACGGCGCGCTGCGCGTGGGCGCGGTGCCCAAGAAGCTCGGCCTCATCGGCTCGGGCGTGATCGGCCTGGAAATGGGCTCGGTGTGGCGCCGCCTGGGTGCCGAAGTCACCATCCTCGAAGGCCTGCCCACCTTCCTGGGCGCGGTGGACGAGCAGATCGCCAAGGAAGCCAAGAAGGCCTTCGACAAGCAGGGCCTGAAGATCGAGCTGGGCGTGAAGGTCGGCGAGATCAAGACCGGCAAGAAGGGCGTGAGCATCGCCTACACCAACGCCAAAGGCGAAGCCCAGGCGCTGGAAGTGGACAGGCTCATCGTCTCCATCGGCCGCGTGCCCAACACCATCGGTTTGAACACCGAAGCCGTGGGCCTGGCGCTGGACGAGCGCGGCGCCATCGTGGTCGATGCCGACTGCAAGACCAACCTGCCCGGCGTGTGGGCGGTGGGTGACGTGGTGCGCGGCCCGATGCTGGCGCACAAGGCCGAGGAAGAAGGCGTTGCCGTGGCCGAGCGCATTGCCGGCCAGCACGGCCACGTGAACTTCAACACTGTGCCTTGGGTCATCTACACCAGCCCCGAGATCGCGTGGGTGGGCCGCACCGAGCAGCAGCTCAAGGCCGACGGCGTCAAGTACAAGGCCGGCAGCTTCCCGTTCCTGGCCAACGGCCGCGCGCGCGCACTGGGCGACACCACCGGCATGGTGAAGATGCTGGCCGATGCCGACACCGATGAGATCCTGGGCGTGCACATCGTGGGCCCACAGGCCAGCGAGCTGATCTCCGAGGCCGTCGTCGCCATGGAGTTCAAGGCCAGCAGCGAAGACATCGCGCGCATCTGCCACGCCCACCCCAGCCTGAGCGAGGCCACCAAGGAAGCGGCTCTGGCCGTGGACAAGCGCACGCTGAACTTCTGATCTGCGCAGCAACTGCAGTGATGGCGCCGTTGCTCCGGGAGGGGCGGCGGCGCCTTGTCTATCCATAGCACCAGGGCGAGCGCACCGTGACTGTCAAACAGACCTACCTGGCCGAACTCGAGGCCAAGGGCTTCCAGAGCGACCCTGCGCAACTGCGCGCCGTGGACGCGCTGCAGCGCTGCGCCGACGAGTGGGCGACCTACAAGGAGCGCCGCTCCAACGCCTTCAAGAAGCTCATCAACCGCCCCGAGATACCGCGCGGCGTGTACATGTACGGCGGGGTGGGGCGGGGCAAGAGCTTCCTCATGGAATGCTTCTTCAACGCCGTGCCCTTGAAGCGCAAGGTGCGCCTGCACTTCCACGAGTTCATGCGCGAGGTGCACCGCGAGCTGGCGGGGCTGCAGGGCACCGTGAATCCGCTGGACGTGCTCGGTGAACGTATCTCCAAGCGCTACAAGCTGATCTGCTTCGACGAATTCCACGTGGCCGACATCACCGATGCGATGATCCTGCACCGCCTCCTGGCGTCGCTGTTCGAGAACGGCGTGGGCTTCGTCACCACTTCCAACTTCAAGCCCGACGACCTGTACCCAGGTGGCCTGCACCGCGACCGCATCCTGCCGGCCATCGCGCTTCTCAACGAGCGGCTGGAGGTGGTGAACGTGGACAACGGCACCGACTACCGGCGTCGCACCATGGAGCAGGTCAAGCTCTACCACACGCCGCTGGGGCCTGATGCGGATGCGCAGATGAACGAGGCCTTCAACCAATTGGCCGAGGTGCATGACGAAGACCCGGTGCTACACATCGAGGCGCGCGAAATCCGCGCCAAGCGCAAGGCCGGCGGGGTGGTATGGTTCGATTTCCGTGAACTCTGCGGTGGACCGCGTTCGCAGAACGACTACCTGGAGATCGCCACGCAGTTCCACACGGTGCTGCTGTCCGACGTGCCCTACCTGCCGGTGGCCATGGCGTCGCCTGCGCGGCGCTTCACCTGGCTGGTGGACGTGCTGTACGACCGGCGCGTGAAGCTCATCATGTCGGCGGCCGTGCCGCCCGAGGCGTTGTACACGGAAGGTCCCCTGGCACACGAGTTCCCGCGCACGGTGTCGCGGCTGAACGAGATGCAGTCCAAGGAGTTTCTGGCGCTGGAGCGCCGTGTGGTGGATACAGGCTTGACATGAAGACCAGGACAATGCGGCAGTTCATCATCCTCCCTGCGCTGTGCCTGCTGGCGCAGGCAGGCATGGTTTCGCATGCCATGGCCCAGGCCGCCACAGAGCCTGAATCGGCCGAGCGCAAGGCCGCACATGCCCACCGCACCGCCGAGCGCGACCACATAGCCCAGGAGCGCAAGGGCATTGTCGCCCGGCGCCTGGCGGCCGAGACCGAGTGCTACAAGCTCTTTGCCGTGGAGGACTGCCTGCGCGTGGAGCGCAACCGGGCGCGCGAGGCCGAAGCCGGCCTGCGCTCGCGCGAGATGCAGATCAACGATGCCGAGCGCAAGGAAAAAGCCGCGGAGCGGCGGCGCAGCATTGCGGAAAAGCAGAATGCCCAGCCCGGGCCCCCGGCGGAAACCCCGGAGGTGGGAATCGGCGTGCGCGGCCAGCCGCATGTGCAGACCCCCCGCACGCCGCGCGCACCCAAGACCCCCGTGGTGCCTACCCCGCGTGCACAGGACATCCAGCAGCGCGAAGCAGAGCAGGCCCAGCGCGCCGCCGAGGCGGCTGGGCGTGCAGGCCGCGCCCGTGAACGCCATGCCGAAGAACTCAAGGCCGCCGAGGCGCGCCGCGCACGTGTGGCCCGCGACCAGGCTGCCGCTGCGGCATCGGGCCGCAAGCCCGCTGCGCCGCTGCCGGCGCCTGCGCCCTGAAGCATGCTAAAAAATAGAGGCCAGCGTGCCAGCGCCGATTCCTGAAAAAGGCGGGGGCCGGCATGCGGCCCACGCACCCTCACCGTCAGCGAGGGCTGGGCGGTAGCACCCTCACACCTTGCTGGCAGTGCCGGCTGCCGCCGCCACTGCTCCGGGCCGCGCACCCATGCCCATGCCCTGCACGGGCTTCTTTTCTTCCACCAGGGCCTCGATTTTCACGATGACCAGCGACAGGTTGTCGCCGCCCCCCCGCGCCCGAGTCCGGGCTTTTTCGATCAGGAACTCCGTGGCCTCGCGTGGCGAGAGCGACTCGACCACGGATGCCAGCTCGGTGGGCGAGAAGTAATGCCACACGCCGTCACTGCAGGCCATGAGCGTGTCGCCCGGGTGCAGCTGGGGGATCATGTGCGTGGTGATGGGCGGGTCGCTCTCGGTGCCCAGGCATCCCACCAGGATGTTCGAGTGGGGGTGGTTGTTGGCCTCGGCCTCGGTCAATTCGCCCCGGTCCACCAGGGCCTGCACGTAGGAGTGGTCGCTGGTGCGGTGCGCCAGGCGCCCGCCCTGGAAATGGTAGATGCGCGAGTCGCCGGCATGCACCCAGTGGCAGTCGCCACGCGGGTTGATCAGGAAGGCGGCGATGGTGCTGTGCGGCTCCTGCTCGGCCGAGATGGCGGTGAGGCGGATGACGATGTGCGCTTCTTCCACCATGCTCTTGAGCATGGCGACCGGGTCATCGGTCTCGGGCGAATAGCGCTCGAACAGCTGGCGCGCCGTCATCATGACCTGGTCGGATGCCTTGCGGCCGCCGCTGCGGCCCCCCATGCCGTCGGCGACGACGCCCAGGACGCAGCCGTTGTGCCGGTCGTGCGAGATCAGTGCCACCTGGTCTTGCTGGTACTCGCGGTCACCCTTGTGGATGCCGGTGGAGGCGATGAGGCGAAACGCTTTGGTCATGCTGGTGATTATTGTGTTGCGCGAAGCGGCGCAGCGGGCGTTTGGTAACTCCGGAACGCGTATTATCCGCCCGCCTGTGGCATTTTTGCCATGCCTGTCGCGTGCCCCTTTGAAATCCACCCACCATCTGCCCTTGTGGCAACCCGTCGAGCTGCACCTGGAGCGCTTGATACAAACCCGGGAGCATGCCTGATGCCATTGGCCGATGTGGTGCAGGAGGTGTTTGCGCCCGGTGGCCTGCTGGCGCGGGCCGACGCCCAGTTTCTCCCGCGCGAGGGCCAGACCCGCATGGCCGCTGCGGTAGCGCGCACCATGGAGGAGGGCGGCATGCTGGTGGTGGAAGCCGGTACCGGCGTGGGCAAGACCTTTTCCTACCTGGTTCCCGCCCTGCTCAGTGGCGAGCGCGTGCTGCTGTCCACTGCCACCAAGGCGCTGCAGGACCAGCTGTTCGCGCGGGACCTGCCGCTCCTGGCCGACGTGCTGGGCGTGCCGGTGCGGGCCGCCCTGCTCAAGGGCAGGGCCAGCTACCTGTGCCTACACCGCATGGTGCAGGCCCGCCAGGACAGCGCCGTAACAGATCGTAATGTCGTGCGCGTGCTGGCCAAGGTCGAAGACTGGTCGCGCAGTACCCAGAGCGGCGACCTAGCGGAGCTCACGGGCCTGGACGAGCGCTCGCCGGTGATCCCGCTCGTGACCTCCACGCGTGAAAACTGCCTGGGCGCGAGTTGTACGCGTGCGCGCGAATGCCATGTGAACATCGCCCGGCGCGAGGCGCTCGCGGCCGACATCGTGGTCATCAACCACCACCTCTTTTTTGCCGACATGGCCGTGCGCGAATCGGGCGTGGCCGAGCTGTTGCCCACGGTGCGCGTGGTGGTGTTCGACGAGGCCCACCAGATCAGCGAGACCGGCGTGCAGTTCCTGGGCCTGCAACTGTCTTCGGGCCAGTTGCTCGACTTTGCGCGCGACCTGCTGGCAGCCGGCCTTCACCACGCGCGGGGCCTGGCCGACTGGGTAGGCCTGGCAGGCCGGGTGGAGCGCGCCGTGGGGGATTTGCGCATGGCTGGCGGCGGGTCCAGCGCCCAGGGCAAACGCGGCTGGACGGGCGACGCGCCCGAGGGCGCGCAAGCCCAGGCCTGGGACGCGGCGCTGCGCCAGTTGTCCACCGCCTGCGCCCAGGCCCAGGAGGCGCTGGACCATTTGAGCGAGACCGCCCCGGATCTCGAGCGGCTCTACGAACGCGCAACCGAGCTGCTGGCCCGGCTGGCCCGGTTCGGCGGGCCTTGCGGCCAGGATGCGGTGCGCTGGATCGACCTGGGGAGCACCCAGGTGCGGCTGGTGGAGTCGCCGCTGGATATCTCGCATGCCATGCGCACCCGCCTGCTGACCCAACCCAGCCAGAGCGCGCGAGACGACGAATGGCCCGACCCCGAGGGCGAGCGCGAACGCGCCTGGATCTTCACTTCGGCCACGCTGGGCGCCGACAAGGGGCTCACCTGGTTCGTGGAGCGCTGCGGGCTGGAGGGTGCCGAGATCCTGCGCGTGGACAGCCCCTTCGACTACGCCACGCAGGCCGCGCTGTACGTACCCCGCCACCTGCCCAAGCCGGCGGACCCGGCCCACAGCGCCGCCATTGCCCGCCTGGCCGGCGATGCCGCCGCACGCATCGGCGGGCGCACCCTGGTCCTCACCACCACGCTCAAGGCCCTGGCCACGATCGGTGATGCCTTGCACCGCCGGTTCGGCGACGGGCAGTCGCTGTCGGTGCTGGTGCAGGGCGAGTGGCCCAAGCGCCGCCTGATGGAGCGCTTTCGCGAGGGCAGCGAACGCGGCGCGCCGGGCTGCATCCTGGTGGCCTCGGCCACGTTCTGGGAGGGGTTCGATGTGCCGGGCGATGCGCTGCAACTCGTCGTCATCGACAAGCTGCCATTTCCGCCGCCTGGCGACCCGCTGGTCGAGGCGCGCAGCCAGCGCATCGAGGAGGCGGGAGGCAGTTCTTTCCAGCAGTACGCCGTGCCCGAGGCAGCAGTGGCACTCAAGCAGGGGGCGGGCCGGCTGATACGGCGCGAGTCGGACAGGGGTGTGCTGGTAGTGGGCGACACACGCCTGGCGACCATGGGCTACGGCAAGCGGCTGCTGCGGGCCTTGCCGCCCATGCGGCGCCTGGAAACCCCGGAGGATTTCGACGCCGCGCTGGATGATCTGATAGGCGCCCGTTCAGAAACGGACTGACCCGTTCAGAGGCTTACCAGAACTTCCACCAGGGGTCCGTCTTGCCCTTGAGGCCGGTGCGCACGTACTCGCTTGTCGGGTACGAGGCATCCATCACGCGGCGGGTGTCGTCGCGCAACTGGGCCATGCCCAGGGCGTCGTAGGACTGCATAAGGATGTAGAGCGCCTCTTCCACCGCGGGCACGCCCTGGTAGTCGGCCACGGCGACCTGGGCGCGGCTGATGGCAGCCACATAGGCGCCACGCTGGTAGTAGTAGCGTGCCACGTGCACTTCGTACTGGGCCAGCGAGTTGACGATGTAGGTCATGCGCTGGCGCGCGTCCTGGGCGTAGCGCGAATCGGGGAAGCGGGTGGTCAGCTCGCTGAAGGATTCGAAAGAATCCTTGGCTGCCTTCTGGTCACGCTCGGACAGGTCCTGGCGCGAGAGCCACGAGAACAGGCCCAGGTTGTCGTTGAAGTTGACCAGGCCCTTGAGGTACAGGGCATAGTCCAGCGCGGGGCTGGCGGGGTGCAGCTTCATGAAGCGGTCCAGCGTGGCCACGGCCTGCGCCTTTTCACCCGCCTTGAAATGGGCATAGGCCTTGTCCAGCTGGGCCTGCTGGGCCAGCGGTGTGCCTGCGGCACGGCCTTCGAGCTTTTCGAACAGGGGCACGGCCTTGTCGTAGCCACCCGAGTTCATTTCGTCCTTGGCTTCGGAGTAGATGCGGTTCGGGCTCCAGTTGGCGGTCTTGTCTTCCGTGGTGGTCGAGCACCCGGCAAGGACCCCTGCAGCCAGCAGGGCGGAGATAAACGGCAGTGGGGCACGAAGCATCGCAAGCAGCTTTCAGGCAAAAAGAGGAAACGGGATGTTCCCCGGTGCGGGCGGTGGGCACTGGCGTCACCGGGGGCAATCCAGGGGGAACCCGAGCGCATTGTACCGGCGGCTCCATGCGCTTGAATCTCCCTGTCGCAAACGTTTCGGTTACGAGGTGCAGTGGGCTTTCTACAATGGAGCCCATGTTTGTCCACCTGCGCCTGCACACCGAATATTCCGTCGTCGACGGCACCAACCGCATCGACGAGGTGGCCAAGGCCGCCGCCGTCGATGGCCAGCCCGCCCTGGCCATCACCGATCTCAACAACCTCTTCGGCGCCATCAAGTTCTACAAGGAAGCCCGGGGCAAGGGCGTCAAGCCCCTGCTGGGCGCCGAGATCTTCCTGGAGGGGGAGGGCTCGGCCCCGCCGTCGCGCATGATCGTGCTGGTGCAGAACCGCCAGGGCTACCTCAGCCTGTCGGAACTGCTGGCCCGCGCGTGGACGCGCAACATCGTCAAGAACCTCGCCGTCTGCACCTGGGAATGGCTGCAGGAGCTGTCCGAGGGGCTGATCGTGCTCTCGGGCGCCCAGGCCGGCCCCGTGGGGCAGGCCCTGCTCAAGGGCGACGACGCGGGCGCGGCCGACCTGGCGCTGCGCCTGGCGGGCCTCTTTCCCCACCGCTTCTACATGGAGCTGCAGCGCGCCGGCCGGCCCGACGACGAGGCCCACGTGGTGGCTGCCGCCCAACTGGCCGCGCGCCTGCACCTGCCCGTGGTGGCCACCCACCCGGTGCAGTTTGCCGATGCCGAGGGCTACGAGGCCCACGAGGCGCGCGTGTGCATCGCCGAAGGCGAGATCCTGGCCAATCCGCGCCGGGTGCGCCGCTTCACGCGCGAGCAGTATTTCAAGTCCTCCGCGCAGATGCAGGCGCTGTTTGCCGACATCCCTTCGGCCATCGCCAACACCGTGGAGATCGCCCAGCGCTGCAACCTGACGCTGGTGCTGGGCAAGCCGCAACTGCCGGACTTTCCCACGCCCAATGGCATGCCCATCGACGAGTTCTTCCGGTTTGCCTCGTTCGAAGGGCTGGAGGAGCGGCTGAAGATGCTCTTCAAGAAGGAGGCCGACCGCGATGCGCAGCGCCCGCGCTATGTGGAGCGGCTCGAATTCGAGATCGGCACCATCCTCAAGATGGGCTTCCCGGGCTACTTCCTGATCGTGGGCGATTTCATCAAGTGGGCCAAGGAAAACGGCTGCCCGGTGGGACCGGGCCGGGGGTCGGGTGCGGGCTCGCTGGTGGCCTATGCGCTCAAGATCACCGACCTGGACCCGCTTGAATACAACCTGCTGTTCGAGCGCTTCCTGAACCCCGAGCGCGTGTCCATGCCCGACTTCGACATCGACTTCTGCCAGTCCAACCGCGACCGGGTGATCGACTACGTGAAGGACAAGTACGGCAAGAACGCCGTGAGCCAGATCGCCACCTTCGGAACGCTGGCTGCCAAGGCCGCCATTCGCGACGTGGGCCGTGTGATGGACATGAGCTACATGTTCTGCGACGGCATCTCCAAGCTCGTGCCGGGCAAACCCGGCATGTCCTACACGCTGCAGTACCCGCCCGCCGTCAAGAAGGACGGCGACAAGAACAACTACGCGCTGGAGCTCGAACCCCTGCTGGCAGAGCGCGTGGCCAAGGAAGAAGACGTCAGGACCGTCATCGAGATGGCGCAGAAGCTCGAGGGCATGACGCGCAACATCGGCATGC
This sequence comes from Pseudomonadota bacterium, assembly GCA_040387235.1. GTDB lineage: Bacteria > Pseudomonadota > Gammaproteobacteria > Burkholderiales > Burkholderiaceae_C > Acidovorax. The sequence goes on along the minus strand of JAZKEE010000118.1, from coordinate 4,220 downwards.
ACGCCGGGGGCGTGCTGATCGCGCCGGGCAAGCTCACCGACTTCTGCCCGCTGTACCAGCAGCCCGGCAGCGAATCGGCCGTGAGCCAGTACGACAAGGACGACGTGGAGGCCATCGGCCTGGTGAAGTTCGACTTCTTGGGCCTGGCCACGCTGACCATCCTGGAAATCGCGCGCGAGTTCATCATGAAGCGCCACAAGGGCCAGGAGAACTTCACGTTCGAGGCCATCCCGCTGGACGACGGGCCCACCTACACCCTGTTCTCCGACGGCAAGACCGAAGCCGTGTTCCAGTTTGAAAGCCGCGGCATGCAAGGCATGCTGCGCGAGGCGCGTCCAAGCCGGCTGGAGGACCTGATTGCACTGAACGCGCTGTACCGCCCCGGTCCCATGGACCTGATCCCGAGCTTCGTGAACCGCAAGCACGGCAAGGAAGTGGTCGAGTACCCGCACCCGCTGGTCGAAAAAGTTCTGGCCGAGACCTACGGGATCATGGTCTACCAGGAGCAGGTGATGCAGACCGCCCAGGTGCTGGGCGGCTACAGCCTGGGCGGCGCCGACATGCTGCGCCGGGCCATGGGCAAGAAAAAGGCCGAGGAGATGGCCGAGCACCGGCTGATCTTCCGCGCCGGCGCCGCCAAGCAGGACATCAGCGAGGCCAAGGCCGACGAGGTGTTCGACCTGATGGAGAAGTTCGCGGGCTACGGCTTCAACAAGTCGCACGCCGCCGCCTACTCGCTGCTGGCCTACCACACGGGCTGGCTCAAGGTGCACTACACGGCCGAGTTCTTCTGCGCCAACATGACAGTGGAAATGGACGACACCGACAAGCTCAAGGTGCTGTTCGAGGACGCGCGCAAGAACTTCGGCATGAACTTCGAGCTGCCCGACGTGAACCGCGGCATGTACCGCTTCGAGCCGGTGACCGACAAGGTCATCCGCTACGGCCTGGGGGCCGTCAAGGGCGGGGGGCAGGCCGCCATCGAGGCCATCGTGGCGGCGCGCGAAGGGCGCGGCGAAGGCCCCAACGGCGCCACCAAGGGCCCCTTCAAGAGCCTGTTCGACTTCTGCCTGCGCGTGGACCGGGCGCGCATGAACAAGCGCACGGTGGAGGCATTGATCAAGGCCGGCGCCTTCGATTCGCTCAACCTCAACCGCGCCTCGCTGCTGGCCTCCATCGACCGGGCGTTCGAATTTGCCGCAGCCAGCCTGTCCAACATCAACCAGGGTGGCCTGTTCGACATGATGGGCGACGACGCCCATGGATCGAGCACGCAGGAGCCCGAGCTGGTGGACGTGACCCCCTGGGGCATCAAGGAGCGCCTGACGCTCGAAAAGACGGCAGTGGGTTTCTACCTCTCGGGCCACCTGTTCGACGAAGTGGCCACGGAGGTGCGCCGCTTCGTGCGCACGCAGATCGAGGAGCTGCTGGACAGCCGCGAGCCGCAGATCCTGGCCGGCATCATCAGCGACTTCCGGGTCATCAACGGCCAGCGCGGCAAGCTCGCGCTGTTCAAGCTCGACGACAAGTCGGCGGTGATCGAGGCCTCGGCCGACGAGGCCCTGATCAACACCTACAAGAACCAGCTCAAGGAGGACGAGTTCGTGGTGATGATGGGACGCCTGCAGCTGGACCGCTTCAGCGGCGGCCTGCGTGTCAAGGTGCAGCAGGTCTGGGACCTGGCAGGCGCGCGTGCGCGTTTTGGCAAATACCTGCACGTGGTGGTCAGCGACAAGGCGCCCGAGGTGCAGAGGCTGCTGCGCGAGTTCCCGCCCCGCCGCGAGGAGGCGCCCGAGGGCGACCTGCTGCACGGCCTGCGGGTGCGCATGGGACTGCGCTGCACTGGCACCGCCCAGGGGGCTGCCAGCAGTACCGCAGCGGTCGCCGAAGTTCAGCTCTCCGACAGCAGCCGCTTTTACCCCAGCGATGCGGCCCTGGCCGCCTGGAGCGCCCAGGTCGGTGCCGGATCGGCCACCGTGGTCTATGAATAGGCCATGGTGTGGGGAGCGGCGGGAATGCGCCCGCAAGCAAGGGGCCGGCATCAGGCTGCATCGGTATCGCTGCATTTTTCCGGCCGTTTCATATGCCCGTGCAGGGCGTTTGGCGCCGCCGGTTATGGCCTGGCAAGAATATTGCTGGCCCCAGCCTTGAAAAAAAACGGATGAACATCAGATTTCTCTTGCGGCAGCGGTACGCGCGGGTCGCTAGAATGAAATTCATGGCAACAAAACCACCTTCTCCCAAAGCCGCGCCGCCTGTCACCAGGCCTGCGCGGGATGACGGCGGTTCGGTCGTGCTGGAAAGACGCACGCAAAAGACCCAGCCCCCCCAGATGTACCAGGTGGTCATGCTCAATGACGACTACACGCCCATGGAGTTCGTCATCGTGGTGCTGCAGGAGTTTTTCAGCAAGGACCGGGAGCAGGCGACCCAGATCATGCTCAAGATCCACCTCGACGGCAAAGGCGTGTGCGGCGTGTATTCGCGCGACGTGGCAGCCACCAAGGTCGAGCAGGTGCTGGATGCGGCCCTCAAAGCGGGGCACCCGCTGCAATGTGTCAGTGAACCTGTTGAATAACAGGTTTTTCATCCCGATCTACAGTTATCCATTCCACGCAAGCACAAAGGAGTTCACATGATTGCCCAAGAACTGGAAGTCAGCTTGCACATGGCCTTTGTTGAGGCCCGCCAGCAGCGCCACGAATTCATCACCGTGGAGCATCTGCTGCTTGCACTGCTCGATAACCCCAGCGCAGCGGAAGTGCTGCGCGCGTGTTCGGCCAACATCGATGACCTGCGGTCGTCGCTGTCGAACTTCATCAAGGACAACACCCCCCAGGTGGCAGGCACCGACGAGGTGGACACGCAACCCACGCTGGGATTCCAGCGTGTGATCCAGCGCGCCATCATGCACGTGCAGTCCACCGGCAACGGCAAGAAGGAAGTCACGGGCGCCAACGTGCTCGTGGCCATCTTCGGCGAGAAGGACTCGCACGCCGTGTACTACCTGCACCAGCAGGGTGTGACGCGCCTGGACGTGGTCAACTTCATCGCCCACGGCATCAAGAAGGGCGAGCCGCCGGAACCCGCCAAGGCCGAGAACCAGGCCGAGGGCGAAGAGGGCGCTTCTGCCGAACGCAACGAGAAGGCCTCGCCGCTGGAGCAGTTCACGCAGAACCTGAACCAGGCGGCCAAGGACGGCAAGATCGATCCCCTGATCGGGCGCCACTACGAGGTGGAGCGCACCATCCAGATCCTGTGCCGCCGCCGCAAGAACAACCCGCTGCTGGTGGGTGAAGCCGGCGTGGGCAAGACCGCCATCGCCGAAGGCCTGGCCTGGCGCATCACGCAGAACGACGTGCCCGAGATCCTGGCCGAGGCCGTGGTGTACTCGCTCGACATGGGCGCTCTGCTGGCGGGCACCAAGTACCGCGGCGATTTCGAACAGCGCCTGAAGGGCGTGCTCAAGTCGCTCAAGGACAAGCCCAACGCCATCCTGTTCATCGACGAGATCCACACCCTGATCGGTGCCGGCGCAGCCTCGGGCGGCACGCTCGACGCGTCCAACCTCCTGAAGCCGGCGCTCTCCAGCGGCCAGCTCAAGTGCATCGGCGCGACCACCTTCACGGAATACCGTGGCATCTTCGAAAAAGACGCCGCGCTGTCGCGCCGCTTCCAGAAGGTGGATGTGGTCGAGCCGACCGTGCAGGAAACTATCGACATCCTCAAGGGCCTGAAGTCGCGCTTCGAAGAGCACCACAGCGTGAAGTACGCGGCTGCGGCCCTGCAGGCCGCGGCCGAGCTGAGCGCCAAGTACATCAACGACCGCCATCTGCCCGACAAGGCGATCGACGTCATCGACGAAGCGGGTGCAGCCCAGCGCATCATGGTGCCGAGCAAGCGCAAGAAGACCATCGGCAAGGCCGAGATCGAAGAGATCGTGGCCAAGATCGCGCGCATTCCGCCGGCCAACGTCTCCAACGACGACCGCGGCAAGCTGCAGACGCTCGAACGTGACTTGAAGAGCGTGGTGTTCGGCCAGGACAAGGCCCTGGAAGTGCTCGCAAGTGCGGTGAAGATGGCGCGCTCGGGCCTGGGCAAGGGCGACAAGCCGATCGGTTCGTTCCTGTTCAGCGGCCCCACGGGCGTGGGCAAGACCGAGGCAGCCAAGCAACTGGCCTACATCATGGGCATCGAGCTCCTGCGCTTCGACATGTCGG
>JAZKEE010000117.1:0-32692 GCA_040387235.1 Pseudomonadota bacterium | reverse complement strand
CCGCTGCCGTGCTGCATGAAGCGCGCCATCTGGCTGCGCAGCATGAAGCCGCCCAGCTGCAGCACGCGGTTGACCAGACCCGCGCGCAGCGCCAGCACCGCCACGCCGAGCGACAGGTCCACGAGCTGCGTGGTGTCCGCGAACTCGTCCGATTCGTCGGCCAGCCAGTAGGCCACCACGCCCGCCAGGTAGTCGCCATACAGGCCGCTGGCCACGCCCTTGAAGTCGCAGGGCTCGATCTCGCCATGGGCCTCGGCCGCTTCGATGAAGCCTGCCACCGCTTCGCGCAGGGCCTGGCGTGCCGCCAGCGGCTCGGCCAACATGGACAGCGGCGAGCGCCTGGCCAGCGTGCGCAGTTCGGCGACGAACTCGCGGTCGGGCAGCAGGCGTTCGAGCACGGCGTCGGTCAGGCGCTGCAGCTTCTCCTGCAGGCCGTAGTCGACCAGCCCCGGTGTGGCCAGCGTATCGGCCAGCGCCCCTCGCACGGCTTCGTCCACATAGCCCAGCACGATGCGGTCCTTGGTCGGGAAGTATTTGTAGATGGTGGCATCGCCAATGCCGGCGGCGCGCGCGATGTCCTTCATCGTCGTGCCGTCAAAGCCCTGGCGTGTCATCAGATCGACAGCGCTGGCCACGATCTGGCGGCGCGTTGCGTCCTGCTGCTGGCGAGTGGTTTTCATTTGCTATCTTTAAATTTGAATAAAATATGATTTAAAGAATAGTGAATTTTGTTTAATGCGTCAAGTGCGCAACCGAAGGCCCGCCCTGCACAAGGGCGCAGAACTGCAAATACGGGCGTTTCAGGAGGGGCCGAGGCGCCGCATGCCCGTGAAGGCCTCGAACTCCCAGCTGCGCAGTGCCAGCAGCAGGGTGTAGCCATCGAGCTCGCGCGCTGGCAGCTTCTGGTCCGCGAGGTGCTGCTGGGCGAAGTCCTGGGCCACGCGCTGCATGCGCTCCATGAAGGCCGGGGCCAGGCTGCGGCTGATGGTGCCGTGCACCAGCAGCACGCCTTCGCCTGCGCCATCGAAGCCCCCGGCGAAGTAGTCGAGCAACGCATGCTCGCGAAAGTAGTTCATCACCGGGCCATGGGGCCGCCAGCGAAAGGTCTTGGCCAGCTTGAGCCGGTAGCGGTTGAGCGGCCGCAGTTCGATGATGCCGATGCGGTCGAGCTGGGCCAGGTACTTGATGCCCTCGGCCTCGGAGAGGCGGTAGGTGCTCGTCACCTGCTCCAGCGTCCACTGGCTGAGCACGCAGATGGCCATCAGCAGCAGCCGCTTGTCCGCCACCACGGCTTTTTCCTGCTCCTGCGTCAGCTCTTTGAGCAGGGGCTGGCTCTCGGCCACGCGGCGTGCCAGGTCGGCGAAGTCCAGGGCCAGAGCGCGACAGATGGCGTCGATGCGCGACAGCGGCATGTCCCCCTTGGCCAGCATGCGCTTGACGCTGGACTCCGCCATGCCCAGCTGCTGCGCCAGGTCGGCGTAGGTCATCTGCGCGGTCTTGAGTTCCTTCTTGAGGGCGGTGACGAGGTCGGCGGTGGTGCTCATGGGTATCGATTATCAATACCCAAGGTGCTTTGGATAGCCCTCCGTTCGGATTTCGGTACTCGCAGAGCCTGGCGACTCCCCACACTGCGACGCATCGCCCACTCCCAACGACCTCGCACCATGCCATTGCCTGTCAACTCCCCCTTCCAGGGCCTGTCCCGTCCCGAGGCCGGCCTGCTCATCGGCGCCTGCGCCCTGGCGGGCCTGGCCGTTCTGGGCCCGGCCCTCCCCGCCGACCTGCACCAGCACGGCTTTGCCGACCAGCGCACCCTGCTGGGTATCCCCTGTGCACTGGACGTGCTGAGCAACCTGCCGTTCGCCGTGGCCGGCCTCTGCGGCCTGGCATGGTGGGCACGCCTGGGTCGGGAGGCGCTGGGCGGCGTCAGCCGCGCGCTGGTGGGCCTGTTCTTTGCGGGCCTGCTGCTCACGGCCGTGGGCTCGGGTGTCTACCACTGGCACCCCGACGATGCTGGTCTGCTTTGGGACCGCCTGGGCATGGTGCTGCCCTTTGCGGGCCTGCTGGGCCTGGCGGCGGCGGGGCGGGTGAGCCCGCGTGCCGGCTGGGCCGCTGCGGGCACGGTGCTGCTGGCCGGTACGGCGGCCGTGCTGTGGTGGGCACACAGCGGCAACCTGCTGCCCTGGGCCGCGGTGCAGTTGGGCGGCATGCTGGTGGTACTGGCGCTGGCGGTGCTGCCGCGTCGCGCGGATGCCCTGGCCGTGCACCTGGGCGCGGTGATCGCCTTCTACGGCGTGGCCAAGCTGTTCGAGGCGGCCGACCATGCCGTGCTGGAGGCCACGGGCCAGTGGGTGTCGGGCCACAGCCTCAAACACCTGATTGCGGCCGGCGCAGCCCTGCCCGTGCTGTCAGCGCTCGCCGCACTGCAGCCGGGCGCAATGCGGCATGGCACTGTCGCCGCAACCGGGCAGAATGGCGGCCAGCGCTGGCCGGGAAGCGGGCCGGCCACGGCGCGCAACGCACGCCGCCAGGGCGCCTGAGAAATGCCGTTCTTACACACCAAGATGCAAGCGAGGAGAGACGCATGACCACCGAGACCCCTTCTGCGGGCGCGAGCCCCCTGCACGGCAGCCCTGGCGTTCAGGGCAGCCACGGCGGCCATGAGGATCCCAACCAGTTCGCCCTGCTGCGCCAGCGCCGCTTTGCCCCCTTCTTCTGGACACAGTTCTCGGGCGCGGCCAATGACAACCTGTTCAAGTTCGCCTTCACGGTGATGGTGACCTACCAGTTGAGCGTGGGCTGGCTGCCGCCGGCCATGGCCGGGCTGGTGATCGGGGCGCTGTTCATCCTGCCGTTCCTGCTGTTCTCGGCCACCTCGGGCCAGCTCACGGACAAGTACGACAAGACGCGCATGATTCGCTTCGTGAAAAACCTGGAGATCGCCATCATGCTGGTGGCGGCCGTGGGCTTCGTGGCCGGCAACGTGCCCATCCTGCTCCTGTGCACCTTCCTCATGGGTATGCACTCCACGCTGTTCGGGCCGGTGAAGTTCGCCTACCTGCCCCAGGTGCTGACCGAGCGCGAGCTCACAGGCGGCAACGGCATGGTGGAGATGGGCACCTTCGTCGCCATCCTGCTGGGCAACGTGGCCGGCGGCCTGCTGGTGGCCCTGCCAGGCATCGGCCACACCACGGTGGCCATCGCCTGCGTGGCGCTGGCGCTGGTCGGGCGGGTGGTTGCCCAGGCCATTCCCTCGGCCCCGGCCACCGACCCGGGCCTGGTCATCAACTGGAACCCCGTCACCGAGACCTGGCGCAACCTCAAGCTCGCGCACGGCAACATGGTGGTGTTCCGCTCGCTGCTGGGCATCAGCTGGATGTGGTTCTTCGGCGCGGTGTTCCTGTCGCAGTTCCCCAGCCTGGCCAAGGAGGTGCTGCACGGCAACGAGCAGGTGGCATCGCTGCTGCTGGTGGTGTTCTCGGTGGGCATCGGTATCGGTTCGCTGTTGTGCGAGGTGCTGTCGCGCCGCCATGTGGAAATCGGCCTGGTGCCCCTGGGCGCCATCGGCATGAGCGTGTTCTCCATCGACCTGTACTTTGCCGCGCGCAGCCTGCCGCCGTCGGAGATCATGGGCCTCGGGGCCTTCCTCGCGCAGAGCCAGCACTGGCGCGTGATGCTCGACCTGGCGCTGCTGAGCCTGTTCGCCGGCCTGTACAGCGTGCCCATGTACGCGCTGATCCAGATGCGCAGCCAGCCCACGCACCGCGCGCGCATCATCGCTGCCAACAACATCCTGAACGCGCTGTTCATGATCGCCAGCTCGCTGATCGCGGGCGCACTGCTGGGCGCGGGTTTCACCGTGCCGCAGATCTTTTTGTTCACCGGCCTGGCGAATGCGGTGGTGGCGTTCTACATCTTCATGCTGGTGCCCGAGTACCTGCTGCGCTTCGTGGCCTGGGTCTCCTCGCGCTTCGTCTACCGCTTCAAGGTGCAGGGCGACGAGAACCTGCCCACCACGGGCGCGGCCATCCTGGCCTGCAACCACGTGAGCTTCATCGATGCGGTGCTGCTCATGGCGGCCAGCCCCCGGCCCATCTACTTCGTGATGGACCACCGCATCTTCCGCGTGCCGGTGCTCGGCTGGCTGTTCCGCCTGGCCAAGGCCATCCCCATCGCGCCCTACAAGGAAGACCCCGCCATTTACGACGCTGCCTTCGAGCGCGCGGCCCAGGTGCTGCGCGAAGGCGACCTGCTGGCCATCTTCCCCGAGGGCGGTATCACCAAGGACGGGCAGCTGCAGGAGTTCAAGGGCGGCATCATGAAGATCATCGAGCGGGCGCGCGAAGAAGGCATCAACGCCCCCGTGATCCCGATGGCGCTGACCAACCTGTGGGGTTCGTACTTCAGCCGCATCGAGCAGGGCGGGGCCATGGTGCGCCCCTTCCGCCGCGGCTTCTACAGCCGCGTGGGCCTGAACGTGGGGCATGCCGTGGCGTCGTCCGACGTGCAGCCCTCGCTGCTGCGTTCGCGCGTGGCCGATCTGCTGGGCACCTGAGTGCTGGGCGCCGACCCCCTGCAAGCGCCGGAGCGCGTGGCGCTGGCGCGCCGGATCATGGCCTTTCTGCGCGGGATTGGCCTGGAGGTGACCGAGGCAGAGGTGCCCGCCGACAGCTTCCTGCCGGGCCTGCGCATCGTGCAGGGCGGTCTGCAGGTGGACCTGGACCAGCTGCGCTGGCCGGGTGACCTGCTGCACGAAGCCGGGCACCTGGCCGTGGTGCCGGCCGCGCTGCGCAGCGGGATGGATGATGCGCTGGCCGAACTGCCCCCTGTCCCCCACGCAGGTGAGATCGAAGCCACCGCCTGGGCCTGGGCTGCCTTGCGGCAGCTGCAGCTGCCGTCCGAGGTGCTGTTCCATGACGGGGGCTACCATGGCCGCTCGCCTGGCCTGCGTGCGACCTTCGAGATCGGCGGATACCTGGGTGCCTCGGGTCTGGTCTCCGCAGGGCTGGCTGCTTCGCCGGCACAAGTGGCCTCCACGGGCGCTGCGCCGTATCCGCACCTGCTGGCCTGGCTGCGCACCTGACCGCATCACCATGGAGCTGCCCAGGAAGATGCTGCTCACGCCCGCCACCACGCCCGATACGTATATCGCCTGCCTCGAGGGCTGGCAGCGCAGCTACTGCGAAGCACTGCGTTCCACCACGCTGGCCGCATCCCCGCAACTGCAGGAGCGGCTCAAGTGGGGGCACCTTGTCTGCCTGTCCAATGGCCCGGTGCTCCTCATCCGCGCCGAGCCCCGGCGCGTGCTGCTGGGTTTCTGGCGCGGCCAGCGCCTTCTTCGCATCGAACCACGCCTGAAGCCCGGTGGCCGGTACGAGATGGCCACACTCACTGTGCTGGAGGACACACCGCTCGAGCAGCATGTGGTCGTCCGCCTGGTGCAGGAGGCTGTGGCGCTGAATGCCGCACTGGGCGACCCGACCGCGATCCGGCGCTGAGGCCAGGTTCTGAGGCACAGTGCCTCAGATCAGCGACAGCCCGGCCAGCCGGGCCCAGCGCTGCGCCTCGGTCTCGGTGCGGTCAGCCGTTGCGAAAAAGAAAGCTGTAGGCGTTCAACGCCGGCACCCCTCCCAGGTGCGCGTACAGGACACGGGAGCCTTCGGGGAATTCGCCCTTGCGCACCATGTCGATCATGCCGTGCATGGACTTGCCTTCGTACACCGGGTCGGTGAGCATGCCTTCCTGGCGTGCACACAGGCGGATGGCTTCGAGCGTGCCTTCGCTGGGCAGGCCGTACTCGGGGCCGCCGTAGCGCGTGTCCAGCACCACGTCCTCGGCCGTGATCTCCTGGCCCAGCTCGACGAGTTGGGCGGTGTTCTGCGCGATGCGCAGCACCTGCGCGTGCGTCTTCTCGGGCTTGGCCGAAGCGTCGATGCCGATCACCTTGCGCGCCCGGCCGTCGGCGGCAAAGCCCACCACCATGCCGGCCTGCGTGCTGCCCGTGACCGAGCACACGACGATGTAGTCGAACTGAAAGCCCAGCTCCTTCTCCTGCTGGCGCACTTCCTCGGCAAAGCCCACGAAGCCCAGGCCGCCGTACGGGTGCTCGGAGCAGCCGGCGGGGATGGGGAAGGGCTTGCCGCCGGCCTTTTTCACGTCCTCCATGGCCTGCTCCCAGCTGGGGCGGATGCCGATGTCGAAGCCCGCCGCGTCCAGGCGCACGTCGGCGCCCATGATGCGCGACATCTCTATGTTGCCCACGCGGTCATACACCGCGTCGGAGTAGTTCACCCAGTTCTCCTGCACCAGCACGCATTTCATGCCCAGGTGCGCGGCCACAGCGGCCACCTGGCGCGTCTGGTTGGACTGGATGCCGCCGATGGACACCAGCGTGTCGTAGCCGCCGGCAATCGCTTCGGGGATGAGGTATTCGAGCTTGCGCGTCTTGTTGCCGCCAAAGGCCAGGCCGCTGTTGCAGTCCTCGCGCTTGGCATACAGGTGCACCTTGCCGCCCAGGTGGGCCGACAGGCGCGGCAGCGGCGTGATGGGCGAGGGCCCGAAGGTCAGCGGGTGGCGGGCGAATTTCTGCAGGTTCATGGCGTTTTCCTGTGCGATGGGGAGGATGGCAAGGCGCAGAACGGGACCCTGGGAAGGGCTTTCTGCGGTGCCTCCATCGTAGGAAAATGCGCGTATAACGTGGTTGTGAAATACCGCGTCAATTCAGAGATTTGATGTGCACTGATAAATTTCTTAGTTCAATAATTTCTTGAAAATTGAAATGAGCACAACAAAAGTTCGCCGCAAGAGTGTGCAGTCCGATGAGGCGGCCACCTCTGCGCTGGACCGCACCGACAAGGCCATCCTGCGCCTGCTGCAGCGCGATGCCTCCCTGTCCAACGTGGCCCTGGCCGAAAAGGTGCACCTGAGCGCGCCCGCCTGCCTGCGCCGGGTGGAGCGGCTCAAGCGCATGGGGCTCATCGACGGGGTGGTGGCGCTGCTCAACCCCAAGGCGGTGGGGGCCGGCATGCTGGTGATGATCGGCGTGGTGCTCGACCGCTCCACGCCCGATTCCTTCGCAGCCTTCGAGAAGGCCGCCGTGAAGATCTCGGGTTGCATGGAGTGCCACGTGGTGACGGGCGAGTTCGACTACTTCATGCTCGTGCGCACGCGCGACAGCGACAGCTTCAACCGCCTGCATGCCGAGCAACTGATCTACCTGCCCGGCGTGCGGCAGGTGCGCTCGTTCATGGTGCTGCGCAACGTGCTGTCCACCACGGAGCTGCCGCTCGCCCTGTAGAACCTGTTCACGATCTCGCAGGCGACCCCTGGGAGACTGTGAACAGGTTATGGGGCGAACGGAACTTACGAGGCTTCTACTTCAAAGCCCAGGCCGGCATTCGCCTGCAGGCGCGCCACCAGCGGCGCACCCATGGCGGGCGCCGTTGTCCAGATGCCGCCCGGGGTGCCGGCAGCCTCCTGCAGCAGGCAGACTGCGGCCTCGGCGATCATCTTCGAGGTGGAGCCGTAGCCCGGGTCGCGGTCGCCCTTCACGCCCACGCGCAGGGTGTTGCCCTGGCCGTCATCGCCCAGGAACAGCACGTCATAGAAACCCGCCTCGCGCTCTTCGCGCGACGGGCCTTCGCCCGGCTTGGGGCCCTTGTCCGACCCCATGGACTTGTCACCCGCCACGGCATTGGCCATGGCCTCGCCCTTTTCGCCGGGTCCGGTGACCAGCATTTCGTCGTAGACGAAATCCGTGCCCCAGGCGTGCTGCAGCAGGAAGTTGGAGCGGTGCACGTTGCGCGTGTTGATGGCCGCCATCACGAAGGGAGCGACCCACATGCCCAGGGCTTCGTCCAACATGGGCTTGTGGCCCGTGGGCTGGCGCGGGCCTTCGAAGCCGGGCGTGAGCGAGAACGGGTTCTTCAGCAGGTCCAGCACCTTGGGGTCGGCGGCCGAGGCGGCCATGGTGGCCTTCAGGCTCGCAGCGGTACCGCCCGAGAAGGTGCCCTTCATTTTGCGCACCCGGCCGCGCACGCGGCTGGCAGGGTGGCCGAAGCGGGCCTTCATCTCGCGCTGCAGCACGAACACACCCAGGTCGAACGGGATCGAGTCGAACCCGCACGAGAACACGATGCGTGCGCCGCTGGCCTGGGCCGTGGCCTCGTGCGCGTCGATCATGTGGCGCATCCAGGCAGGCTCGCCGCACAGGTCCACATAGTCCACGCCGGCCGCGGCGCAGGCGGCCACCAGTTCGTTGCCATAGAGCTGGTAGGGTCCCACGGTGGTCAGCACCAGGCGGGTCTGCGCCATCAGCGCCTGCAGGCTTTCCATGCTGGCGCTGTCGGTCACCACCAGGGGCGTATCGGCCGGGGCGCCCAGCTCGTCGCGCACGGCGGCCAGCTTGTCGGCGCTGCGCCCGCCCATGGCCCAGCGCAGGCCGCTGCCGGCCGGGTAGCGCTGCAGCAGGTACTCCACCACCAGGCGGCCGGTGAAGCCGGTGGCGCCGTGGACGACGATGTCAAAGGGTTTGGTCATGGGGTCTCCTGGAAATTCGGGGGTACGGGGCGGGCCCGTGATCGGCGGGATTGTCGAAGACGGGGAAGGCATCGTCTGTCGCCGATGCGCTTCGGTTGGGTGGTTCGCACGCAACTTCTGGATCGGATAAGGGTGTCAAAGTGTGACCAAGTACCAGAAAACGATACCCAGGAGCCTGCGCGATGCCACTGTGGTGGTTCAATGCGGACAGCCGGAGGGGGCTTTGCCACTATCCGTTCCGTGTTCAACCAAGGCCCCAGGGCCACCCGCCTATATGTCAGCATCTCCTTTCGTCGTTCAGCGTGACACCCGTGCCTGGCAACTCCAGGTCTGGATCTCGTTCGGCATTGCCGTGTTCCTGTGCGCAGTCGGCCTGGCCTGGCTGCCCGGAGAACAGCTGGAGCGCGCGTTCATGGTGATGGGCTATGTGTTCTGCCTCTCGGCCGCCTTCGTGCTGGCCAAGTTCGTGCGGGACAACGAAAGCGCTGGCCGCCGTGGTGCGGGCGACACCCCCATGTGGAAGCTGGTGGTGTGGGGCGGCTTCGCGGTCGCCATGGGCCTGACAGGCTGGGGCCTGTTCAGCATGGACGTGAACCAGACCTACAAGGCCTTCCTCGGTGTGAGCTGGCTGTACCTGATCACCACCGCTTTCACGCTGGCCAAGATGCTGCGCGACCGCCATGAGGCCGACCTGCTCGACGCCCGTCTGCAAGGCCGCCGCGAAGCTGCCCAGGTTGCGCCCAGCAACAACGGCTGAGCCGCGCCGCCGGCATTTTTTGAATCTCTGGCCCGTCGCCTCTGTGCGCCGGGCCCACCCAACCCGAAGGAGTGATCCATCATGATGAACAAGACCCTGCAACGCACCCTGGCCCGCATGCTGCTGGCCGCCAGTTTCCTCACGGCCACGGCCATGGCCAGCCTGCCGGCGCGTGCACAGAGCGAGGCCTCGGCCGCGCTGTCACTGCTGCCCGTGGCCTCCATCGTGGGCACGGCCTCGGTCGGCTCGGCAGCTGCCGGTGCCATCGTGGCCTTGCCTGCGGCACTGTCGGTCGGCGGTGCCGTGTTGGCGGTGCGGGCCGTGGAAGTCTCGGCCGTCGGTACGGTGTACGTGCTCGAGCGAGCCTCGGACGGCGCCCGCGTCAGCGTAGAGGTGCTGGGCAAGGGCGTTGGCGCTTCGGCCCATGCCGTGGGCACGGTGGTCGTCTGCACGGTGATCGGCTCGGGCGTGGTGCTGTCGGTGGCTGGCGAGGCCCTGGCCTTCGTGCCCAACGCCATCGGCCGGGCCCTGCTGCACAACGAGCGCCTGTGATGATGAGGTCCGCCGCCATGCAAACCCCCGTCCATCGCGCCATCCAGATGCCCATCCAGTTGCCGCTGCAGCCCGCTTCGCGCCGCAGCAGCAGCGCCGTGCGCCGCGTGACCATGCGCTGGGCCATGGGCGCAGCGCTCATTGCCGGGGCCGCCGTGTTCACGGCCACCCAGGCCCATGCCGGCCGCTCGTGCGAGGCCCAGAAGCCGCCACCGGCCAAGAGCGTGGAGCGCGGCATGCAGCTGGCCGAGCGCACCTCCCAGGCGCTGGACGCCACCGGCGCCCAGGTCGTGATGCTGGGCCGCGCCGGCCAGGACCTGAGCAAGTACGGCGTGCGCTACTCGCACCTGGGCTGGGCCTACAAGACGCCCGAGGGCCCCTGGCGTGTGGCGCACAAGCTCAACGAGTGCGGCACCGCCGTGGGCCATGTCTACCGCCAGGGCCTGGGCGAGTTCTTCCTCGATGACCTGTGGCGCTACGAGGCCGTATGGGCCGTGCCCACGCCCGAGGTGCAGCAACGCCTGTTCACGCTGCTGCAGGACAAGGGCCGAACCAAGGCCATGAACCAGCCGGCCTACAGCATGGTGAGCTACGCCTGGGGCACCAAGTACCAGCAGTCCAACCAGTGGGCGCTGGAGACCCTGGCCGCCGCCATGGAGCCCACCTCGGTGAACTCGCGCGAGCAGGCGCAGGCCTGGCTCAAGTTCAAGGGCTACGAGCCCACCACGCTCAAGATCGGACCGCTGACCCGCATGGGCGGGCGCGTCGGTTCGGCCAACATCGCCTTCGACGACCATCCCAGCGACAAGCGGTATTCCGACCGCATCGAGACGGTCACTGTGGATTCGATGCTCTCGTGGCTGCAGCGGGCGCAGTTGGGGGCGGCTCCGGCCACCCTGGTGCTCAAGTGACAATGCGCCTGCCCGCCTGATGCCTGACTGCAACCGATACGAGGGAGAAAGGCCGTGAGCAAATCCTTGCGACTTTCAGAGAAATGGTTCCGCCGCGGCCTGTGGCTGGTCGCCTTCGTCTTCGCCGGTTTCCTGATCGGGCTGGGTGGCACCCTCGTCGGTGACCTGCCCCAGGTCGAAAAGCGGCTGCAGATCGAGGATTTCGTCGACAAGGCCGCCTTCGATGCGGTACGCAACGAGGTGCGCACGGCACAGAAGGCCGAAGAGGACGCCGAGACCGCATTGCAGCAGGCACAGTTGCAGCGCAGCAAGGCGCGCAGCGAAAGCGCGGCCGAGCGTGAGACCTTCAACAATTGGCTGGCCACGCGCAGCGCCACCCAGCGCGCCGACCAGGACCCCGAGGTGATCGCGCGCACGCGGCGGCTCGACGTGCTCAAGCTCGCCGAGCGCAAGACCCAGCAGGCGGTGGAGGCGCAGCAGCAGGCCTCGCTCGATGCGCACCAGGGCGCCATTGCCGCGCAGCAGCGCCAGAGCGAGATGGAGTCCGACGGCCATGCACGCATGGCCGTCGAGCAGCGCAAGCTCGAACTGCGCGTATTCCTGTACCGCCTGGCGCTGACGCTGCCGCTCCTGGCCATTGCCGGCTGGCTGTTCGTCAAGAAGCGCAAGGGCACCTACTGGCCCTTCGTCTGGGGTTTCATCTTCTTCGCGCTGTTCGCCTTCTTCGTGGAACTGGTGCCCTACCTGCCCAGCTACGGCGGCTACGTGCGCTACGTGGTGGGCATCGGCATCACCGTGCTGATCGGCCGCTATGCCATCCTGGCGCTCAACCGCTACCTGGAGCGGCAAAAGCTGGCCGAGGCGCTGCCCGACCAGGAGCGGCGCAAGGAGCTGAGCTACGACGTGGCCCTGGCGCGCCTGGCCAAGAGCGTGTGCCCTGGCTGTGAGCGGCCGGTGGACCTCAAGAACGAGAAGATCGACTTCTGCCCGCACTGCGGCATCGGCCTGTTCGACCACTGCGGCGTGTGCACCACGCGCAAGAGCGCATTCGCGCGTTTTTGCCACGCCTGCGGAACCGGTGCGGCAGGCACGGCGGCTGCGCCGATCCTGCCCGTGATTGCACCCGTGTCGCCTGTGCCTGCCGGGGCTGCGACGGCGCCCGGCGGTATCTCCTGAGGCCTCTCAGGGCCCTGGCACCTGCCGGGACTCATGCAATTGCACGCGGTCACGGCCGGCTGCCTTGGCTTCGTAGAGCGCGGCATCGGCATCGGACATCAGGGCGCCCAGCGAGTCCTGCAAAGACACCCCGGTGCACACGACCAGGCCGATACTGACCGTGGCGTGCAGCGGCTCCCGCTGCCCCGGCACGGCGAACGGGTGGTTGCGCACCTGCTTGCACAGGCGCCGGGCCACCGCCATGGCATCGGCCTGGCGGATGCGTGGCAGCACCACGGCAAACTCCTCGCCGCCCAGCCGGCCAAACAGGTCACCGGGCCGCAGCGCCTCGCTGACCGTGGTGGCAAAGCCATGCAGCACCTTGTCGCCCTGGGCGTGGCCATGGGTGTCGTTCACGCGCTTGAAGTGGTCCAGGTCCAGCATCAGCACGGCCACGCTGCTGCGCTCGCGTGCCAGTCGGGCCAGCAGCTTGCTGCCCTGGGCCATGAAGGCGCGGCGCGCCAGCGCGTCGGTCAAAAAGTCATGGCTGGCCGCGCGGTGCAGGCGGCGCATGGCCTCGACGCTCGCCGCCTTGGCCGTGGCTACCGAGAGCGGGCCCAGGCCCAGCAGGGAGATCCCCACGCGCAGCGAGAACACCGCCCAGGCATGGGTGGGCACGAACGCGAGGTCCAGCATGCCCGCCCCCGCCGCAATCGCCAGGCCAAAGCAGGTCAGCATGGACAGCACGCTGGTGGCAAACACGCCATAAGTGAGCGCACACCACAGCAGTGCAGGGACCGGAAAGGCCAGCGCCCCGGGCCCGCCAATGGCGATCGCCGCAGCCTCGCTGGCCGCCAACGCGAGCAGGGGCGCCACGTACTTCCAGCGGCGCCGGGACCATCGGCGCTTCTTGAGCGTGCGCCGCGCCTCCTGCGGGGTCGGCAGGCTGAGGATGACCGGGAGGATCAACACACTGTTGATCAGCTCCGTGCAGAACCACATGCCCAGGGCCGTCAGCCAGGGGGTGTTGAACAGCAGCGGGCCCGTGCCCGAGCCCGCCAGCGCGGCCGCCGCACTGCTGGCCACGCAGATGCCGAACATCAGCACCACCGACATCTGGCGTTTGAGGAAGCGCGTGGCAACCGGCACTTGGCCGAACAGCCACCAGCCCATGGCCACGCCGCAAAGGTTTGCGCTGGCCAGCCACAGCGTTGCCAGAGGGGCGGTGCCGGTCACCAGGTCCGCGGTCACGTAGCCCAGGGCGGCTGCAGCCCAGGTGCCCGATGCGGCCAGGCGTGGGTAGCGCACCAGCAGGCCCAGCAGCAGGGCATTGGCGGGCCAGAAGGCGGCCATGAAGCCCAGCGGCCGGGTCACGATGCCCAGCAGCGACGCAGCAAAAACCAGCAGACCGATGCCCGCGCACAGGCCCCAGCCCGTCAGGGGGCCTGCGGCGGTGCCG
The DNA here is from genome assembly GCA_040387235.1 of Pseudomonadota bacterium. Classification (GTDB taxonomy): domain Bacteria; phylum Pseudomonadota; class Gammaproteobacteria; order Burkholderiales; family Burkholderiaceae_C; genus Acidovorax. Next base: position 19,320 of record JAZKEE010000117.1, on the reverse strand, counting down.
GGTGAAGGGGGACGAAGCAAATACGGCATGCGTTGAAGTTCAGGGCGACCAAGGCGAGTTGGACCCACTGTAGCCGCGAAATCTCTCAGCGCCCCAGGGGGCTCGGCAGCAAACGCTGCCTACAACTGTGGAAGATTGTGTCCGGGCGGGACATTTCCAGGCGCTCAGACCCCTTGCACGGCAGTGCCTGCCGCCAGAACCACCTGGTTACGCCCCCATTGCTTGGCCTGGTACAGGGCATCGTCGGCCCTTTTGAAACATGTGTCCGCAGGGATGCAGGTGTCGTGTACCCAGGCCAGGCCTATGCTCACCGTGACGGAAATCGGCGATCCCTGTGCCTCGATGCGCAGCATGGCGACGCGGGCGCACAGCCGCTCGGCAATCGCCTGGGCCTCGGCCTGTGTCACCGACGGCAGGTAGACCACGAACTCCTCGCCTCCCATGCGCGCCAGCAGGTCCGAGCTGCGCAATTGCCCTTGCAGGCAGCGGGCAAATTCCACGAGCACCCGGTCACCCACGGCATGGCCGAAGCGATCGTTGATCTGCTTGAAGTGGTCGAGGTCCAGTTGGGCGATGGCGCTTTGGGGCGGCAGCTGGGAGGGTAGCCGTGATTCCAGCCAGCGTCGGTTGCCAGTGCCGGTCAACGGGTCGGTGTGGGCCGCCTGTTCCAGCCTGATCTCGGCGCGCTCATTGGACAGGGCCGCCACCATGAGTGCCATGCCAAAGTGGCAGAACATCTGCACGGAGAACGCCCAGGCAAAGCCGGTGGAGCCTGCCGTGCCGCTGAGGATGTAGGCGAGCCGCAAGGCATAGATGCTGCCGCTCAGCCCCAGAAAGGCGGCCATCAGCGTGCGTGAAGGCAGGGGCTCGCTGCGGCGGTCCCGCAGTATCTCGAACGTGCAGGCGGCCAGCACCAGTGCGGCCGTGGCGTGGAAGGCGCCTGCGCGCAGCAGGTTCTGCAGGGGAAAGCCCGTGGCAATGCCCACCACCAGGCATGCCAGTGGCAGCAGCACCACGGCCCGCCAGGGCACCCGCCTGCGCCCGCTGAAGCCGCGCACCCCTGCCCAGAAGAGTGCGTATCCGCCCGTGCCCAGCAGCAGGCTGCCATGGGTCCACATCCACATCGGCAGGGCTGCGCTCTCGCCGCGCCATGCCAGGACCGCTCCCACCGCCAGCATCACATAGGCCGTAGCCAGAGGCGCCAGGCCCTGCGGTCGGCACGAGTGGCGGCGGATGTGAAAGATGCTCAGGGCACCTGCGATGAGAGAGGTGTTGTAGAGAAGGAGAACGGTGGCCAGGTCGAGCTGGAGGTCCATGAAGTCTTGTGCGCGGAGGTGTCGCGCCGATTGTCGAGGGGTACCATGACACCACCCTGGCACTCGCTTGTCAGCGTGGGCATGTGCCCGGCGGGCCGAACGTGGCTTGTAACTACCTGCCGCGCCACGCTTGCCAGCGCTGGCGCCATTGCCGCTTGAGCACCCGGCCCACGCGCCAGGGCCAGGAGGCGCGCACACGCGCCAGCAGCACGGCCTTGGTGCGCGTCCAGTGGCCATAAAGCCAGGCAAACCAGCGCAGTTGCAGCAGTGCCGGCTGGGTGAGCGTGAACAGGCGGGCGAGTACCGCCGTGCCTGCCAGCTTGGCCGCCACGATGATGAGCATGCCCAGCAGCACATGCCCCTGGCCGATGGTCCACAGCGCCAGCAGCTTGATGGGCAGCAGCATCAGCGAAGGCAGTGCAAAGACCAGCACCGCGGCCCAGGGCGGCAGGCCGCGCACGGCACCCTCGATCCAGCGCAGCCCGGGCCAGCGGCCGATGCGCGCCAGCACCCGCTGCAGCGGCTCCCAGCCCCATTCCTCGAAAACGATGACCAGCGCCAGCAGCCAGCCGGCCAGGTGGCCGAGCAGCCGCAGCGGCCACAGCAACAGCTTGCGCAGAATGGGGGGCACGGTGGGCAGGCTGCGGGGCCGGTGTCAGGTCAGACGCCGCGCGCCCGGTCGGCCTTGAACTGTGCGCGGAACTGGGCGAAGGTGCCCGCTTCCAGCGCCTCGCGCACCTCGCGCATCAGGTTCAGGTAGTAGTGCAGGTTGTGGATGCTGGTGAGCATGGGGCCCAGCATCTCGCCGCAGCGGTCCAGGTGGTGCTGGTAGGCGCGGCTGAAGCCCTCGCGCCCGCCAGCCTCCCAGGAGACACCGCTCTTGCCCGCGCAGGCGTGGCAGGTGCAGCTGGTGTCCAGGGGCTGGTGGTCGCTCTTGTGGCGGGCGTTCCTGATCTTGAGGTCGCCGTAGCGCGTGAACATGGTGCCGTTGCGCGCATTGCGCGTGGGCATCACGCAGTCGAACATGTCCACGCCCTGGGCCACGCCTTCCACCAGGTCCTCGGGCGTGCCCACACCCATCAGGTAGCGTGGCTTGTGGGCTGGCAGCAGGTGCGGCGTGTGCGCCATGATGCGCAGCATCTCGTCCTTGGGCTCGCCCACGGAGACCCCGCCCACGGCGTAGCCGGGGAAGTCCATCTCCACCAGGCGCTCGAGCGATTCGGCCCGCAGGTTTTCGTACATGCCGCCCTGCACGATGCCGAAGAGGGCGTTGGGGTTGTTCAGGCGGTGGAACTCGTCCTGGCTGCGCTTCGCCCAGCGCAGGCTCATCTCCATGGACTGGCGCGCTTCACGCTCGGTGGTCAGGTGGCCCTTGGTCTCATAGGGCGTGCACTCGTCGAGCTGCATCACGATGTCGCTGTTGAGCGTGGTCTGGATCTGCATGCTCACCTCGGGCGACATGAACAGCTTGTCGCCGTTCACGGGGCTCGCGAAGGTCACGCCTTCTTCGGTGATCTTGCGCATGGCGCCCAGGCTCCAGACCTGGAAACCGCCTGAATCGGTGAGGATGGGCTTGTTCCATTGCTCGAAGCCGTGCAGGCCGCCAAAGCTTTCCATCACGTCCAGGCCCGGGCGCATCCACAGGTGGAAGGTGTTCCCCAGGATGATCTGCGCGCCCATGTCGTGCAGACTCTGCGGCATCACGCCCTTGACGGTTCCATAGGTGCCCACGGGCATGAAGATTGGTGTTTGCACCACGCCGTGGTTGAGCGTGAGCGTGCCCCGGCGCGCGTGGCTCGTGGGGTCGGTGGTGAGAAGGTCAAACTGCAGCATGGGCCGCATTGTCCCAGACCGTGCGGTGCATGAGGCCATGGGTGGCCTTAGGCCCCTGTGTCGGTACACTGAACCCATACCAACGGAAGGAGAACCCCATGTTCAAGATCCTGATCGCCGTGGACGGCTCGGACCTCTCCCTGGACGGCGTGCACCACGCCCTGGGCCTCGTGCGCCAGGGCCTGTCGGCCAGCATCGTGCTGGCCAACGTGCAGGAGCCGGCCACGCTCTATGAAATGGTCACCGCCCGTGATGCGGACCTGATCGCAGCCGCCAGTCTGGAAGCGGGCGAGCACCTGATGGCCCCGGCCCGTGCCCTGCTCGATGCCGCTGGTGTCGCCTATGAAACCGACATCGGCGTAGGCGACGTGGCGCACACCCTGGTGGACATGATCGAGCGCAGTGGCTGTGACCTGGTCGTCATCGGCGCGCGCGGGCAAGGGGCCATCAGCAGCGCGCTGCTCGGCTCCGTGTCGCAAGAGGTGGCCCATGCGAGCCCCGTGCCTGTGACCATCGTCAAGCATGCCGACGTCGCGCCGCAGTTGGAGCCGGAGCAGGAGGACGGCACGGCCGATGCCATGGGCTGAAGCACATCCCCATGTGCCAAGGGCCGCATCAGCGGCCCTTTCGAGAAGAATGAATGCGGCAGACCGTCAGGCCGCCTTGCGGAACGGTTCAGCCGTGCGCTGCAACTTGCCGTGCGGCAGGCTGGCCAGGCGCGAGAACATGCGCCGCACATAGCCGTTGACCCACAGGCACTTGTTGAGTTCGTCCACGGGCAGCGGACCGGACACCACCACGATGTCGTTGGCCATGTCCTGCGCCCCTGCAGCGCGCAGGCGCCGGCGTGTGTTGTTGGCCCAGGACTGGATGCGGGTAGGACTGCCATGCTGGTGCACCTCTCCCGTGTGCGCGTCGAAGGCGATGGCCACGGTGTCGGTCTTGAGCTTGAACCTGCGTTCGCCCGTCACGGCGCTGGGCTCATCGCGCATGTCGTACAGGTAGTAGCTGCCGGCCTTGAGCTGGTATTGCATGTCCATGGTGGTTCCTCTCTGGGGTCATTGTCGAGGGCGCACCACAGGGCAATCGCAGGGAATGGGACCGGAAGACGGCTCTTATCGGAGCGTGATCCGTGCTGGCATGCCAGTCGGTGCGCGTGCCATTGTGCGCGGCCCCTCGGCATGTGCAAATGAATCTTGACCGCAATTGCGTAACGGTTTGTGAGTGCCGACATGGGCTGTCTTTCAGCGCGCCTGCCAGGGCGCGAAGCGCCAACCCGCAACCGTCGGACGCGCGCAGCCCAGGCCAGGGCCACCGCGCAAGGGCCGCCCCGCCGCGCTGTTGGCGTTCCCCTTCCCGAACCGCGTAGCGGATCGAGTGACGGGGTGAAGGCGCGTAAGCGCCTTAGGGGGATGTACCTGCTAAAAATCCACCAGGCTCAGCCCCAGGCTGAATACCGTGCGCTTGCGGTTGTAGTCGATCATGCTGTCGCCGTAGCCGCTGAACAGCTGGGTGTGCAGGCGCAGGTTGCTCTTGCTACCCAGAAAGCCCGAGCCCAGTGTCTGCAGCCACTCCACGCGCAACGAGCCGCGGTCGCTGTTGGCCAGCGAGTGGCGCATCGTGGCACCCAGCGTGTTGTCCTTGTCGTAGTTCCAGAACGCGGCCAGTTCGGCGCGGCCCATGTAGTCGCTGATGCCGGGGTTGTCGTCGCTGCCCGTGCCTTCGGGAATGCGCTTCCACAGGCGGGCGCGCACGTTGATGTCATTGCCCAGCTCCAGACCCGTCATCAGGTAGGCCCGGTTCCAGCTGCGCGACAGTGGCTTGCTCTGGCCGTTGGACTGGTGCACCAGCCCGATGCCGCTGTAGCGCCAGCGCCAGCCGAAGGGCAGCTTGGCGTCGGTGGGGTAGACGTACATGACCTCGGGCTCATGGTCGGTCGTGCGGAAGGGGCGCGAGAGCTCGGGGGTGAACAGTTGCCAGTACGACTGCTGGGTGTAGCCGAACCACACCGAATCCTTGAGCGTGGGGTGGCCCTGCGTGAGCAGGCCCTGCGCCACCTTGGTGCGCACCGACAGCTGGATGCGGTTCTCGGTGCGGCGGTAGGGGGTGGATTCGGTGGCCGAGCTGCCATCTGCACCCGAGGTGGGCATGCGGTTCACATTGCTCCCTGCCACCACCGACACCGTGATCGGGCGGTAGCCACGGAAGCTGAAGGTGCCACAGTCGCTGCCCGACTCCAGCTCCCAGAAGCGCGAGAGGTCGCTGTACTGCGGGTCGCGGCAGCCCTCGGTGCGCGCCACTTCGATGATGCGCGTCGCGGGCAGCGTGGTGTCCACCGGTGTCGGCACGGCGTTGGCCGCCTCGGCCGTGGCCGCTGGCGACTGCCAGGCCTGCTGGCCTGCCCACTGGTCGAAGCAGGCCAGGCGCGCCTGGTTGTCGTCGGACAGGGCAGCGCAGCGACGCCATGCCGCCTGGTCGCCCGTGCGGGTGCTGCCGGGAGCCATGGACGGCGTGGCCGTCCCTTGCGCGAAAGCTGCGCCAGCCGGCGCCAGCACCGCCAGGGCCAGGGCTGCGGTGCGGTGGGCCGCAGCCATGCCCCGTGCGCCCGCTCGGGCGGGACGAAGGGACGGAAGAGGGGTGCTGTGAGTCTGTTGCATGTGCCTGGTTTTCCTTGCCGCGATGGCTATGGACGTTCCGGTCCGGCCAGATCGCTGGGTTTCGTGTCGGGGCCCATTCTTCCAGAGTCAGGCCGCCGCCGGATGTCGGCGGCGACCGCGACCTGCAGGCTGCTGTTGCGCGGGCGCGTCATGGGGATGCAGCGTCGCTGCTGGCCTTGGCCTTCGCTGCGAACTCGGCGCGCAGGGCCTTGAGCTTTTCGCGCGGGTCCTCGCGCGCGGTGGTGCGGTCCAGCCCCATCTCGGCGATGAAGCGGCTGGGCCGGGCCTGTACCATCTCGCGGCCCTTCTTGCGCCGCTTGGTCCAGCTCACGGCCAGGGTGCGTTGGGCGCGCGTGATGCCCACGTACATCAGGCGGCGCTCTTCCTGCAGGCGCTGTTGCGTGTCCTCGGCCACGACCTTCTGGCGGCCCTCGTCATCGTCGAGCTTGAAGGGCAGCATGCCCTCGGTCACGCCGACCAGGATCACATGCGGCCACTCCAGCCCCTTGGAGGCGTGCAGGGTCGAGAGCACGACCATGTCCTGCTCCTTCTCGCGCTCCGAGATGGTGGAGAGCAGGGCGATGGTCTGGGACACCTCCAGCAGGCTCTTGGTCTCCGCCGCCATCGGGGTGCCCGAGCTGTCGTCGATCTGGCCGCCCGCGCGCTGGGCCATCCAGTCGCAGAACTCGAGCACGTTGGTCCAACGCGCGGCGGCCACGGTCTCGCTGTCCTCGCCGTCGTACAGATGCTGCTCGTAGCCGATTTCCTTGAGCCACTCGCCCAGGAAGGCGCGCGAGGCTTCGGCGCCGTGCGTGTGGCGGGCGCGGTACTCCAGGTCGTTGATGTAGCGGCCGAACTCGTGCAGGCTTTCGAGCGCGCGCTTGGGTACCGTCGCTGGCAGCATGTTGTTGAACAGCGCGGCGAACATGCTCTGCTTGTGCTGGGTGGCAAACGCGCCCAGTGCGCCCAGCGTGGTGTGGCCGATGCCGCGCTTGGGGCTGGTGATGCAGCGCAGGAAGGCCGGGTCGTCGTCGTTGTTGATCCACAGGCGGAACCAGGCGCACAGGTCCTTGATCTCGGCGCGGTCGAAGAAGCTCGTGCCGCCCGACACCTTGTACGGAATGTTCACGCGGCGCAGCGCCTTTTCGAAGGGCTTGGCCTGGTGGTTGGCGCGGTAGAGGATGGCGAAATTCTTCCAGTCCGGCTGTGGGTTGGCGGCGGCGCGCAGGCTCAGGATGCGCGCCACTGCGCGCTCGGCCTCGTGCTCCTCGCTGTCGGCGTCGATCACGCGCACGGGCTCGCCCTCGCCCAGTTCGCTGAACAGCGTCTTGGGAAACAGCTTGGGGTTGGGCCCGATCACGTTGTTGGCCGCGCGCAGAATGGCGCTGGTGGAGCGGTAGTTCTGCTCCAGCTTGATGACCTGCAGGTTCGGGAAGTCGATGGGCAGCTTGCGCAGATTGTCCAGCGTGGCGCCGCGCCAGCCGTAGATGGACTGGTCGTCGTCCCCCACTGCCGTGAAGCGGGCGCGCTCCCCCACCAGCAGCTTGAGCAGCTCGTACTGCGTGGAATTGGTGTCCTGGTACTCGTCGACCAGCACGTGGCCAAGCAGCGCCTGCCATTTGGCGCGCACCTCGGGGAAGTCGCGCAAGAGGCGCAGCGGCATGCCGATCAGGTCGTCGAAGTCCACGCTCTGGTAGGCCGCCAGACGCTCCTCGTAGCGGCTCATGAGCACGGCAATGCTGCGCTCGTTGTCGTCCGCAGCCTCGGCCAGCGCCTGCTCGGAGGTCAGGCCCTTGTTCTTCCAGGCGCTGATGGTCCATTGCCACTGGCGTGCCGTGGCCATGTCGACCGTGCCGCCAGCGGCGTCCTTGAGGATGCCGGTCACATCGTCCGAGTCGAGGATGCTGAACTGGGGCTTGAGGCCCAGCACCGACCCATCCTCGCGCACCATGCGCACCCCCAGGGCGTGGAAAGTGCAGATCAGCACGTCCTTGGCACGCCGCCCGATCAGGCTCTTGGCGCGTTCGCGCATCTCGGAGGCGGCCTTGTTCGTGAAGGTGATGGCCGCAATGCGCTTGGGATCCAGCCCGCGTTCGATCATGTGCGCGATCTTCTGGGTGATCACCCGCGTCTTGCCCGACCCTGCACCCGCCAGCACGAGGCAGGGGCCGTCGGTGTAATGGACAGCCTGGAGCTGGGCGAGGTTGAGACCGAAAGACATGGGGGAGGCAGCGACCAGGGAGGGGTGACGCGCATGGCGCCGAAGGCGCGCGGCGTGGTTTTCAGCACGGGGTGGCAGATCATACCTTGGGCCCCTCTCGGCACCTGTTGTGAACAATTGGCAACAGAAAGGTCAACTACTGTCACAAAGCCGGGTTGATACGGGTTTGTACTAGTCGCGGATGGAGGGCTCACTTAAACTGATGAGTTGCTTCCTGCACCACGGGGTATTTGTGTGAAGACCAATCTTAAAGGGGATCTGGCGACCGGCCTGTTGGCGCCCGCGCTGCGCATGCGGTTTTCAGAATTGTTTGGTGTGGCGTCGCGCAAATCGGTGTTCGCGTGGCGCGAGTCGCCCCTGGCCCAGGCGCAGGTGGCCATGCTCGACGTATCGTCCAACCTGATGCGGTTGCAGCCGGTGCCTCCCTGCGTGATCTGGGTCGGCCATGAGCAGCCGGGGGCGCGCTTGCCGCAAACCTGGGTGGGGCGCTTGCCGCAGGACTACACCGTGGCCGACCTGATCGACATCCTTGATCGGGCCGCCGTCTTCCTGCTCGACTGGAAGGCCCAGCAGACGACTGCCCCCGTCGCCGTGGCCGTGCAGGCCGCTGCCTCCGTGCCCGCGTCGATTCCCGCCGCAGAGCCGGCCCGGTCGTTTGCCCACAGCACCATCCAGCCCGCAGCGCCCGCCGCAGTGGGATCGGCTGCCATGGCGGCTGCGCAAGGCAGCCGTTATCGCCTGGGTTCCTGGGTGTTTCTGGGCGCGCCGTTTGACAGTGCTGGCTACATCGGCGCCCTGGCCCTGCTGGCCCGCGAACCCGTGACGGCGCAACAGTTGCAGACGCACAGCGGCCTGGAGCCCGCCATGGTGGCCGTGCTGCTTCGGGAGCTGGCCCATCGCAAGGTGCTGCAGGTGATTGCCCCCGCCCAGGCGGTGCCGGCGATGCCCTCGTCTTCGCGCTCCGGGGGGCCCGTGTCCCAGGGCTTCGTGCGCCGCCTGTCCCACTGGCTGACAGGAGCCAACCGCCCATGAATGCTTCGGCGAAAACCTATTCCAGCGCGGCACCCATGCCCCGCATCGCGTTCATGGGCCCCATGGGCGTGGGCAAGACCACGGCCATCCGCGCGCTGTGCGGTGACGACATGGTCGCCTCCGACGTGCCCAACCTGGACCGCGAATCCCACACCAAGGAATTCACCACCGTGGGCGCGGAGTTCGGCCAGATCGACCTGGGTGACGGCGAGTTCGTGCAGGTCTGCGGCTGCCCGGGGCAGGACCGCTTCGACTTCCTGCGACAGTGGGTCGTTTCCGCCTCGGTGGGCGTGTTCGTGATGGTCGATGCCAATGCGGCCGATGCCGTGCAGGCCGCAGGTGCCCTGCTGGCCGAAGCCGCAGCGGCCGAGCAGCCGCCTCTGGCACTGGTGCTCAGCACCCGCCCGGCCTCGGTGACGGCCATGCAGGTGTTTGCCGATGGATTGCAGGCTGCCGGCCACGGCGTGGTGCCGGTGCTGCAGGTGGATGTGAGAAAGCGTGCCGACGTGCTGCAGGCGCTCGGTGTGCTGGTGTCGATGTTGTCCCTGCGCAGCGAGTCCCCATGAAAAGCAACCTGCCCCTGATTTCCGAAGCGCTCGTTGAGGCTGGCCAGCGCGCCCTTGAAACCCATGCCGCCCCCATCACCGGCCTGCAGTTGGCCTTGCTGGCCACGCCCGACGGGTTCGAGATCGCCTGCCTGCGCAACCGCAGCGATCTGCAGGCCAACCGCCTCTCGGCCATGGCCAGCTCGCTCATGGCCATGGCCCGCGCCGTGGGCCGTGAGATCCAGAGCCCGCAGTGCAAGCGCCTGACCTTCGAGGCAGAAGGCAGCACCGTGGTCTTCCAGTCCATCGATGCGCCGGTGCCCTGCATCCTGTGCCTGGTGCTGGGCAGCGATGCCTTGCTTGGCCGTGCCCTGTGGGCCGCAGGCGAGGTGATGCAGGAAATGTCCCGGTCCTAAGAGGCTGAGAATCTTTCGTCCATGTCCGCCTTGCACGCCAAATCACCCCGGCTCGTCGAAAGCAAATGCTCGCCATGGCCCGAGCTATGGCTGTGCTTTGCGCCTAGATCCGATGCGTTTTGACGCGCCCCTCGGATACGGCCAATAAATTCCCAGCCTCTGAGGCTCAACCGATTTGCGGGTGCGGGCGTTCATTGGCAGCCTGCGTCCATCCCCCCTCCAGCCAGTGTGAACGAACGACAAGGAAACCGAAAATGGCGAGTCTCAATGAATCCCTGAACCAGCTGCAAAGCGTGGAAGGTGCGCTGTGCGCCGCCATCGTCGACAGCGGCAGCGGCATGCTGCTGGGCAGTATCGGCACGGGTGTGGACATGGAACTGGCCGCTGCCGGCAACACCGAAGTGGTGCGTGCCAAGAACAAGACCATGCAGGCGCTGGGCCTGCAGGACACCATCGACGACATCCTGATCACCCTGGGCAAGCAGTACCACATCATCCGTCCCCTGGCCACCAAGGAAGGCATCTTCATCTACCTGGTGCTCGACAAGGCACGCGCCAACCTGGCCCTGGCCCGCCGCAAGGTGCAGGACGTCGAGAAGCTGATCGAATTCTGACGGCGCGCTGCGGCGCACGGCCCGACTGCGGGAAACCCCGCTGTCGGGGCTCTGTTGGCACTTTGATACTTCAAAGTCCAACGAGACAAGCCTGAAAGGCCGTGCCATGCCGACCAAGAGCCTCGCGCCATTGCGCCCCATTGCTGCCGCGCCGCAACACGCAGGGTGGCGTGGGGCGTTTCTCCTTCTGGGGTCTGTTGCTGCGATGGCCCTGGCCGCGCTGCCCGCCCGCGCGCAGATCGGCAATACCGCGCCCGTGCGCATTGGCGTGGTGGGGCCGTTCACCGGGGCCTCGGCCGACTTCGGCGTGCCCATGCTCAACGGCATCCGCATGGCGGTCGACGAGATCAATGCCGGCGGCGGTTACCTGGGCCGGCCGCTGGAGCTGGTGGTCAAGGACGATGCCGCCAACCCCGACCAGGGGCGCAAGGTTTCGCAGGACCTGCTGGCCGAGAAGGTCGTCGCCACCATCGGCTTTTGCAACACCGGCGTGGCCATGAAGGCCATCGACCTGTTCCAGGACGCCCAATCGCCGCTCATCGTCCCCTGTGCGTCGGGCACCGCGGTCACCGCCAAGTACCCGCCGGCCGACAGCTACATCTTTCGCGTGCAGGGGCGTGATGCGCTGCAGGCCCCCTTCATGGTGGAGGACATCATCAAGCGCGGCTGGGACAAGGTGGCCATCTTCGCCGACAAGACCGGTTATGGCGAAGGCGGCTACAACGACGTGGTGGCGGCGCTGGCCGCCAAGAACCTGAAGCCCGTGCACGTGGCGCGCTTCGACCTCGGGGTGAAGGACCTCGCCGCCGAGCTGGCGGCCGCGCGCACGGCGGGTGCCAACGTGGTCTTCAGCTACACCGTGGGGCAGGAGAACGCCGTCATTGCCAATGGCAAGAAGACCCTGGGCTGGAAGGTGCCGCAGGTCGGGCCGTGGACCCTGTCGTTCCCGTACTTCCTCGACGGTGCTCGCGATGCGGCCGAAGGTGCGCTGATGGTGCAGACCTTCATTGCCGAGCCCAGCAACGAGCGCCGTGCGTCCTTTCTGTCGAGCTACACGCGCAAGTTCCAGCGCAAGCTGGCCGTGCCCATGGCGGCAGCCAATGCCTACGATGCCACCTACCTGCTGATGTACTCCTTCCTGGGCATCCGCGATGGCAACCTCAATGGCCCGGCGCTCAAGGCGTCGCTGGAGGGCAAGATGAAGACCTACTACGGCGTGGTCGCCACCTACGACAAGCCGTTCAGCACCGCCGACAAGGACGCCATCACGCGCAACATGCTCGTCATCGGCGCCGTGAAGAACGGGGCCATCACCTTTGCCTACCCCGAAGATGCCAAGCGCAACCTCATCATCCAGCGCAAGCAGTAGGTAGTAGTTCCGCACGCGGCTTCGCCACAGGCGATGGCTCCCGCCTGACTCTGCGCTGACGGTGCGGTTCGGCAAGCCCCGGGCCGCCCGACAATATCTTCCGTGCTCTCCGTCCTGCTCGTCACCTTCCCCTTCTTCGCACTGGTGCTGTGCGGCTACCTGGCCGCCCGGCGTGGCGTGCTGCCGCAGCCGGCCATTCCGGGGCTCAATGCCTTCGTGCTGTACTTTGCGCTGCCCTGCATGCTGTACCGCTTTGGCGCCAGCACACCCATCGCGCAACTGCTCGATCCGGCCGTGGCCGGTGTCTATGTGCTGTGCGCGCTGGTCATGGTGGCGGGCACGGTGGCGTTCACACGCCGCGGGCGCATCGGCTGGAACGATGCGGCCTTCGGCGCGCTGGTGGCCGCGTTTCCCAACACCGGCTTCATGGGCGTGCCGCTGCTGGTGGCACTGCTCGGCGCACAGGCCGCAGGCCCCGCCATCGTGACCATCGCGGTGGACATGCTGGTCACCAGCTCGCTGTGCATCGCCCTGTCGCGCCTGGACGGCGCGGGCACGCACGGCGTGGGCGTGGCGCTGCGCAATGCCTTGAAGGGCATGGTGACGAACCCCATGCCCTGGTCCATCGCGCTCGGTGCGCTGGCCTCGGCGCTGAGCTTCAAGCTCCCCGTCCCGGTGGACCGCACCGTGGCCATGCTGGCCGACGCGGCCTCGCCCGTGGCGCTGTTCACCATCGGCGCGGTGCTCGCGCGCTCGCAGATGAACCAGCACGAGCAGGTGCCCACCCGCGAGTACGTGCCCGTGGCTCTGGCCAAGCTGCTGGTGCACCCGATGCTGGTCTGGGCTGCAGGCACGGCGGCCATGGCTGTGGGCGCGCCCCTCACGCCGTTTGCGCTCACCGTGCTGGTGCTGGTGGCGGCATTGCCCAGTGCCAGCAATGTCTCGCTGCTGGCCGAGCGCTTTGGCGCCAACAATGGGCGCGTGGCGCGGATCATTCTGGTGTCGACGGCGCTGGCGTTCTTGAGCTTTTCAGGGGCCGTGGCTTTGCTGACCTGAATCCTCCGCAAAACAAAACAGCCCACCGAAGTGGGCTGTTTTGTTTCTGGTACCAGCGGGATCAGTTGACGAAGGCTTCGCTGTTCTGGATCTGCGGTGCGGGCAGGGCAGCAGGTTTCTGCTGGCTGCGGACGGGGGCGTCGCGCCCCAGGTTGGGCGCTTGGTTCGCCTGCAGCATCACGCGCAATTTCTGCAGACTGTCCTGGAAGGAACCAGCCAGACGATCCGCCTCTTCTCTGTTGGTCACTATATATGGAGTTATCGTGATCAGCAGTTCCGTTTTTTTGCGGCTTTTGCTGGTGCTGCCGAACAGTCCACCCACAACTGGGATGTCTTTCAGTATGGGCACGCCATAGACGTCGCCGCTGTCTTTTTGCTCGATCAAACCTGCCAGCATGATGGTCTTGCCATCTTCGATGGTGGCGTCTGTAGTGACCTTTCGCTTCTGGAAGCTAGGATATTCCGTTCCACCTGCCTTGACGGCCGTTCCAATACTGCTGACCTCTTGTGAGATGCTCAAGGTGATGCGCCCGGTGGAGGTGATGCTGGGCTTGACCTCCAGCAGGATACCGGTGGGACGGTACTGGACCGAATTGGATGTGGAGAACTGACTGCTGCTGAGTAGCCCACTGCTGGGTGTGGACACGGTCTGGGTGATCACGGGAACCTCATCGCCCACCTCGATTTTGGCGACTTTTCCATCACTGGCCAGCACGTGGGGTGTCGACAGCACGTTGACGGTGGTGTCTTGTCCCAAGAGATTCAGCAGTCCGATCACCTGTCCTGCACCTCCGAATACAGCGTAGTTAAGTCCCGTGGCCGTTCCGGTCACCGTCGGTGTTGCACCGACTCCGGTGGTGGTGACACCAGTCGTCTTGATAGCTCCATCTAGGCCGACAAAGCCCGGCCAACTCTTGCCGCCCGTGCTCAGTGCAGACTTGATCCACCACTCCACACCGTATTGCAAGGCGTCGGTGAGTGCCACTTCCGCCACCATCACTTGAACCAGCACTTGGCGAGGCGACGAATCCAGGCGTTCTAGTACCTTGCGGACTTGCTGGTAGTCTTGTGGGGAGGCGCGCACGATCAGCGTATTGGTTTCCGTGTCGGCGATCACCTGCACTGATCCGCCCAGGCCAGGAGCCGTGCCCGCCGCGCCTTGCGAAGGCGTGTTGCCCCGTTCGATGGTGCGTGCCGCAGAGCTGTTGTTCTGGTTGTTGGTGCCGCCAGTGGCAGCACCCGCCAGTCCCGTACTGCCGCCCGTTGCGCCGCCAGTTGAACCAAAGGCTGTCCCGGAAGCCGAGGGCAACGACGATGCCCCCGCATTCGCATTGTTCTGCGTCGGCGCCGAGCCGCCAAAGATCTGCGTCACCAGGCTCGCCAAATTGGCCGCATTGCCATTGGCCACCGGGTACACATGCACGAATGAGCCCAGCCCATTGCGCGGCTCGGCGTCCAGCGTCTTGATCCATTGCTCCGCCGTTGCCAGCAGGGCCGGGTTGGCCGCAGCCACCATCACCGCATTCATGCGCGCCACGGGCAGGAAGTAGGTCTTGGTGGCGTCGGTGCCGGGCTTGTTGAAGATGCCCGAGGTCTTGAAGATGGCGTCGAGTTCCTTGGCCACGTCGGCCGCTTCGCTGTGGGCGAGCGGGACCAGCTTGATCTGCACCTGGCTCACGTAGTCCGAGTCCAGGGTCTTGACCATCTCGACGATCTTCTCGACGTTGGCGGCCTTGTCCACCACGATCAGGTAGCGGTTGGAGGGGTCGTTGGTGATGGCCGCCTGCGCGCCGACAAAACCGCGCAGCGTGTTGGCCAATTGGTTGGCCTGCACGAACTGCAGCGGAATGATCTGCATCACCGACGAGGCTGCGCCCACGCCAGGGCCCAGGCCGGCGTCGCGCACCGCGTTGGTGTCGCGCAGCACCTTGTAGAGCTTGCCCTGGCGCACGATGGAGATGTTGCTCGCGGAAAGCGCCGTCTCCAGCGTGCTGTAGATGTCGGCCATGCTGATGGCGCCGGTGCTCTTGAGCGTGACGCGGCCCTGCACGGTGGGGTCGATCACATAGTCGAGCTTGAGCACTTCGCCGAGCACGACCTGGATCACCTCGTAGATGTCGGCATTGTCGAACTTGAGCGTCACGCCCGGGTTGGGCGTGTTGGACAGCACCGCACCGGGGTTGCCGCCTGCGGGCGTGGCTGCTGCTGCTCCGGGCGCAGGCATGGCCATGGGGGCGGGCATGGTGGGCGCCGCTGCACCAGGGGCGGTGGGCTGCTGTGCCGCAGGCGTGGCGGCCGGGGCAGCCACGGCGCCGCCTGCCTGCTGTGGCTGCATGGTGATGCCGGGCATGCTGAAGCCGCCGGGCACGGGGGTGCCGCCGCCGCTGGGCGCTACGGGCATGGGCTGGCCCGTGAAGGGGTTGATCGGTGGCTGCTGGGCCATCACCAGGTGCGTTGCCGTCAGCGTGGGCAGGAGCGCAACGCTCACAGCGGTCAGTTTGCGCAGCATGGGAGGAATGGATTTTTTCATTGCAGTCTTCTGAAATTCAGCGGTTCGGCTGGGTTTCGATTTATTTTCGGGCGGCTGCGGCGGGCGCAGCAGGGGCGGCGGCCTCGGGCAGCGGCTTCATGTGCAGGCCGGAGAAGCGGGCCACGATGTGCAGTTGCTGCCCGCCGCGCTGGGCGTCGTCCACCACCTTGATCTCGACCTTGTCCATGACCAGCAGGGTGGGCGACTGCGCCAGGGCGATCTGCAGGCGCGGCAACTGCTGGGGCACACCGTTGAAGCGCGCGGTGAGCGACATGCGCGAAACGCTGCCCTTGGGCGCATCCGAAAACTCCGACAGGTCGATGTTGTCGAAGTAAAGCCCTTGCAGCAGCTTGGTCACCTGCTGCTGCATGGCATTGACGGACTCGGTGATGTCGTTGGCCACGAACAGCTGCGCCTGCACGGGCGCATAGCTGCCGCCCACCTGCTCGCTGTTGGCCTGCACCTTCTTGTCGAGGTCCAGGGTGTTCTGGTTGCTTTCCAGCAGCGTCTGCAGGTCGCTGGCCTGCTCGCGGTGCTCCAGGTAGCCTGTGAGGCGCTGGTCCACCAGGGCCGCAATCAGCAGCAGCACGATGACGGGAAAGGCAAAGTACTTGATGCCGTGGGCGGCATGCACCCGCTTGAGATCGCGCTTCATCATGGTTGGGATGCCCCCGATGCGGGTGGCTTGGCCGGTGCTGGAACAATGGGTTTGGGCGCTTCCTTGCGCGCCTGCAGGTGGATCTGCGGGGTGCTGGCGGCCAGGTACTCCGGTACGGGAAAGTCGGTCCAGGCGCCAAAGCCTGCCAGCGGCCGCTCCTGCAGCCATCTCACGCTGCCTTCGTTGCCCTGGCCCGCCAGCGCGACGACGCCATTGTCGGAGCTGAAGTACTGCAAGGTGGCTGGCGGCGGCGGGAAATACGCAACCAATTGCGAGAACGGGCCCAGCGCGGACGGCGCCTCGCGCGCTGTGCTGACGGCCTGCACCGCATCGGCCATGCGCAAGGTGCGGTTCTTGAGCAGCTTGGCGGCCTCTACCTTGGGCAGGTCCTTGCGCACGCGATCGCGGCCCTCCTCGATCTGGCGCACCAGGCGACCGTCGTGCCAGATCATGAGCGCCAGGCCCGCCAGGCCTGCGGCGCCCAGGCCGACGCTGAGCACCTTGAGCGCCTGCACCATGTCGTTGTGCGTGTGGCGCACGATGATGCCGGAGAGGTCCGAGCGCCACAGCTGTTCGAGCAGGTCGGCATGCGACGCGGCAGGCAGCACGTGGTGCTGGTAGTCGGCCCAGGTCTGCGGCTCGGCGGCGTAGCCCTTGGGCGTGGTCAACTGCACCGTGCGGCCGGGGGCTGCATCGGCGGGTGCGCCCAGGGCGGCCAGCTCCACCTGCAGGGTCTGCGCCAGGTGTTCGTGGGTATCGCCTGCATCGAGCACGCGGGTGCGCAGCATGGCACCGTTGGGGGCGTACACATGCAGGTACTGGTCCGAGGCATCGGTTTCGACCACTGCGCGCAGCGAAGCAGGCTGCTTGGCTGCGATGCGCTGGAACAACTGCGCGCGGGCGTACAGTTCCACCAGGTCGAGGCGGCAGGCGCTGCTGATGCGCTCGATCTCGGTGACCCAGTCCTTGTGCATCCACATCAGCGAAGCGCCCTCTGCGCCACCGAAGGTGTCCACCTGCGTGCGTGTGTCGCTGGCCGGGAAGGGCAGCGAGGGCGGTGCGCCCGCCCCCTGGGTGTTGGGTGGAACGATGCCCAGGATGTCACCGGCCAGCACCCAGTGCGAGCGCGTGGCCGCCGGGATCTTCCAACGCGTCACGCAGTCGGCCAGTTGCTGCTGCAATTGCGACGAGAAACCGTCTCCTTCGGGCAGTGGCACCAGGAGCTCATGCACGCGCTTCCAGCCCAGCAGCCCGCGGTAGAAATGCAGGATGCACAGGCTGTGCGGCGAGAGGGAGAGCACCAGCTGGTGGCGCCAACTGGCTGATGGGGAAAAATTGCGCATCGGTTGAGGTTTCAATCTGATCGAGGTGTTCTTTTCGGGCTGCCTTCGGGTGTTCGTTCGGTCGCGGGGCTGGCAATGGTCAGCGGGCGCTCACATCGACAACGGAGTCCACCACGCTGTACCTGCCGCCCTGCTGGACCAAGGTCGCCACCAGCGCCGCACCGGTGGGCCGGGCCACTCCGATGCGCAGGCGCGCCTTGATGGCCGTGGGCGGACCCGCCATGTCTGCCGCGACCAGACCCGTGCCAGCGGTCCATTGCTGGGCCAGCGCTGCCGTGATGGGGGTGCCCGAACGGCGCATGGCTGCCAGCCGTTGCAGATGCTCGTCCGTGAGGTTGCCCAGGGCCCGCAGCAGCACGATGGGCGTGGTGTCCAGCCGCACCTTGCGGTTCTTGGTACCCACCACCAGCAGGTCCTGCAAACCGACGGGAACCTGGGTGGTGCCCCCCCGCACCAGGGTGCGCGGTATCTCGTTCCAATCCGTCAATTCTCGCATGCTTGAAAATCCGGCCGTTCCGCGCGCATCCATCACGCGGTTCTTGAACTCCATGGTCAAGAGCGCCAGCTCGCGTGCACGCTCCGGGGCGGTGCCCAGCAGCGCAAACAGCCGCTCCCACTCCTGGGCGGTCAGGTCGTTGGCGTCGGGCAGGCCGCTGGCGTCCTGCAGTTCGGCCGTGAACGGCTGGCGGCCCAGCGTGGCCTCGTAGCGGGCCGTGGGCGTGGTGCCTGCTGCGGCCGCCGCTGCCACGCCGCGGGACGAGGGTGCGGCGCCCGGTGCGGTCGCGGGCGGCGCGCCGGGTTCCGGCAGGCGCCACAGTGGCCAGTTGCGGCGCACCTCTTCGGGCAAGGGTGGGTTGGCACCCGCCACGGCCGAGGCGATGCCCAGCTGCAGGGCGGTGTAGGCGGCGGCAGACTGCAGCACATAGCCTTCCTGCAATGCATCCTTCTCGCGGGCGAGCAGCTGCGCATCCAGGCGCAGCGAAACCGAAACGCCCAGCACCACCGTGGTCACCACGGCCATCAGGCCCAGCGCAAACAGCAGGATGTAGCCACGCTCGGCGGTGGCGCCTGCTGCATGGGCGCAGCGGCGCCGCATTTGCTTCGGGCGGTGCAGGGTGCGGGCGGTCATGGCGCTGCCGCCTCGCTGCGGGCCTTGTACACCAGGGCCGGCATGTCATCGCGCACGCCGGACAATCCCACGCGCAGCAGGTCCGGCGGCTGGCGCGGCTGCTCCCACTTGGACAGCCAGGTGGGGATGGGCTTGCCTTCGCGGTTGGGCAGGCGTGTCAGGTACGAGAAGGCACACATGCGCAGGCCCGAGGCCAGCACGCTGGTGTCCAGCAGTGTCGGTGCCTGTTGCCTGCTGTTGCTGTTGCTGTTGGCGGCTGCGGCGATTGTCTTGACCCGGTGCACCAGCACCATGGTGCTGCTGCCTTCGGCGGCCTCACAGGCATATTCCACGCGCGCGATGGCCGGCGCCGCCCCGGGCGTGCCCATCACCGGGTGCAGGGTGTCGAACTCCAACGTGGTGGCGCTGCCCTTGACGGCGATGCCGCGGGTGGTCCATTCGTGGCGCAGGATGCGTTCGGCGCCGCGGACCTCCTCGCGCGAGCGGGCACGGTCGCCATTGCGACCATAGAAGTCGAGCGCCGTGGACATGGCCGAGGCGCCGATTACCGCCACCACGGCCGAGATGGCGAGCGCCACCATCAGCTCCAGCAGCGTAAAGC
>JAZKEE010000116.1:0-2138 GCA_040387235.1 Pseudomonadota bacterium | reverse complement strand
CTGGTGCAGGCCGAGGGCGGCAGCTGCGTGATGGCCAGCCTCAACTGGTGCGGGTATTCGGCCGTGCAGACCCTGCGCCGGCATACGCCGCTGGCGCTGCACGGCCACCGCAATGGCTATGGCGCGATGTCGCGGCATCCGCTGCTGGGCTTTTCGTTCCAGGCCTGGCAGGCCCTGTGGCGCCTGGCTGGCGTGGACCACATGCACGTGCATGGCCTGCAAGGCAAGTTCTCGCAGTCTGACGACGAGGTGGTCGAATCGGCCCATGACACGCTGGCACCGCTCGCGCCGGGCCTGGATGACGCCGTGCTGCCCGCCGTCTCCAACGGCCAGTGGGCTGGTACCGTGCCGCTGACCTGGGAGCGCCTGCGCAGCACCGACCTGCTGTTCATGTCGGGCGGTGGCATCCTGGCCCACCCCGATGGCCCCGCAGCAGGTGTGGCCAGCATCCAGCAGGCCTGGGAAGCCGTCGCGGCGGGAACGCCCCTCGACCACTTCGCCCGGCACGCACCCGAGCTGCAGCGCGCGCTCGGTTTCTTTGGTTCCAAGGTTTGAGCACACCATGATGGCTGCATCCACCGCCCGGCTGGGCTGGTATGGCGACGACTTCACCGGGGCCACGGACACCCTGGCCACGGCGGCGCAGGCGGGGCTGCGCGCCCTGCTGTTCATGGGTGTGCCCACGGCGGCGCAACTAGAGCGTGCGGGCCCGCTGGACGCCATCGGGATTGCCGGCGCGGCGCGCGCCATGGCGCCCGAGACCATGCGTGCGGAACTGGAGCCTGTGGGCCGTTTCTTCGCGCAGATGCGCGTGCCGGTGCTGCACTACAAGGTGTGCTCCACCTTCGACAGCGCGCCGCAGATGGGCAGCATCGGCATGGCCGTGCATACGCTGCGCCAGCATGTGGAGAACCGCTTCGTCCCCATCATCGGTGGCCAGCCCAGCCTGGGGCGCTACTGCGTGTTCGGCCACCTGTTCGCCCGCGCAGGGAGCGACCCTGCGGTGCACCGCATCGACCGCCACCCGACCATGAGCCGCCACCCGGTCACGCCCATGCAGGAGAGCGACCTGCGGCTGCATCTGGCCCAGCAAGGCCTGCAGCCGGTGCCCGGCATCGACTACCCGCTGTATGCCCAGCCGCTGGCCCGGCAGGAGGCGGCGCTTGATGCCACCCTGGCCGGGCGCCCTGCCGCGGTGCTGATGGACGCCAGCCGCCCCGAAGACCTGCAGGCCGTGGGCCAACTGGTATGGCGCCGCGCGCAGCAGGCGCGGCTGCTGGCGGTGGGGCCGAGCAGCGTGGTGCAGGCGCTGGCGATGCAGTGGCCGCATGCGGCTGCGACGGCTGCGCCACTGCTGGTGGCAGCCCAGGGCCCTGTCTTCGTGCTGGCGGGCAGCCTGTCGCCGGTGACCGCGCAGCAGGTGCGAGCGGCTGTCTCATACGAGCGGGTGCCCATCGATGTGGCCTGCCTGGTGCAGGGCGGCGAGGCTGCGGCACAGGCGGTGGCTGACCAGGTAGGGGCGCTGCTCCGGGGAGGTCGCAGCGTGCTGGCCGTGACTGCGGGCAGCGCATCCGGTGGCGCCACGGCGCACGCAGTGGCCCAGGCGGGCGGGCGCTTGCTGGCCCGTGTGCTGGCGCAGGTGCCGCTGCGCCGCATCGGCATTGCGGGGGGCGATACCTCCAGCCTGGCGGTGCAGTCGCTCTCGGCCTGGGGCCTGTCGTACCGTGCCTCGCTTGCGCCCGGCGTGGCGCTGTGCCAGCTGCACAGCGAGCATCCGGGGCTCGATGGCCTGGAGATCATGCTCAAGGGGGGGCAGATGGGGCCGGACGATCTCTTCGAGCGGCTGCTGCATGGCGGCGCCTGAGGCCTCGGAAGAATGAAAAAAGGCCGACAACCCTTTCAGGTCGCCGGCCTTGATCAGAGTCGGGCGCTGTTTACTTGGCCACCACGCGCACCATTTCCAGGCACTTGTTCGAGTAGCCCCATTCGTTGTCGTACCAGCTGACGATCTTCACGAAGGTGCCATCGAGGGCGATGCCGGCGTCGGCGTCGAAGATCGAGGTGCGGGTGTCGCCACGGAAGTCGGTGGCCACCACCTTGTCTTCGGTGTAGCCCAGCACGCCCTTGAGCGCGCCTTC
>JAZKEE010000115.1:0-54215 GCA_040387235.1 Pseudomonadota bacterium | reverse complement strand
GCTGGGTGCTGCGGTGGTGGGTGCCAACAAGAAGGACTACTTCGGTCCCGTCAACCAATCGCGCGTGATCGTCACGCTGACCAAAACCCTGTAAACCTTTCAGGGGCGCACGAGGCGTGCCGGCATATGGTTCAGCTTGAGCGCCATGTTGGCGCGGCCTTCGCCGAAGTGCACCAGCCAGGCATGGGTGATGCGGCTGTTGGCCTGGCTCGCGCTCCAGAACCACGTGGGGGGCGTGTCGGGAAACGCCTGGGCGTCGATGGCGGGGTGGCTGCGCGCCTGGTCCACCAGCGTGTGCAATTCACGCACCGTGGGCAGGCGCCAGCCTGCCTGTAGAGCGCCGTGTTCCGCAGCTTCGATCTGGGTGAAGACCTGGGGTTCGCCTGCGCAGCCTGCGCCGGTCCAATGCATGCCCTCGGCGCAGCGGCGCCAGGTGAGGCCGGTGCTGCGGTCGTGCACTTCCTGGCCGCCCGCGCGCACGGAAAAGCGGGCTGGCGTGTACTGCGTCGTGAGCAGGTAGACGCCCAAGGCGCCGACTCCCATGGCGAGCCAACCCAGACCGAAGGTGTTGCGCCGGGACATGTGCGCAGCGGCCTGGCCCGTCAGGCGGTGGCCGCCATCCCCGTGAGGATGCGTTGCGCCACCTCGGCAAAGCCGGCACCACGCTCGCCATCGGTTACGTAGCGCGGCAGGTGGGCCAGTTGCGGCACGAAGCGCGCGATGTTGGCCACGCCCACGCTGTGCGGAAAATGCTGGAACATGAGCTGGTCGTTGGTCGAGTCGCCCACGTAGACCCAGCGGCCGATCTCGGCGTCGAGGTCGCGGCCGAACAGCTCGCGCACGATCCAGCGGGCGCCTTCCAGCTTGTTGTGCGCGCCGAACCAGCCGTTGATGTGGATGCTGCTCACCGTGGCGTTCATGCCCGCTGCGCGCATGCGCTGCACGGCGGCATCGATGGCGTCCTGCGGCAGCTGGGTGAACTCGCTGTGGTCGATGGCGATGTCGGTCTCGCGCCCCGGAGAGTCGGTGGCGCGGCTCGCGCCCGGTACCTCGCGCTCGACCTGCGCCAGCACCTCCTGCATGCGTGCGTAGTTCGCCGTGCGGGTGGGGCCGTCCTGCTGGTAGCTCTTGGCGAGTGTCGGCCCTGCGGTGCCATCCACGCGGCGCAGCGCGACGGCACCGTTCTCGGCCACGATGGCATCCACGGGCCAGGTCAGGGCGAAAGGCTCGCTCCACCCCACGGGGCGCCCGGTGATGGGGATGACGTGCAGGCCTGCGGCCCGCAACGCGCCCAGCGCCTGCAGCGCGTCGGGCGTGATGGCGCCATCGGTGGTCAGGGTGTCGTCGATGTCGGTGAAGACACCGAGCAGAGGCGGGGTGGCTGCGATGTGCCAGTGGGTCAGGGGATGCATGAAGGCGGAGCAAAAAAAGGGATCGGCGTAGCCGGGTCAGAACAGCAGGTCCAGGATGCGGTTGATCAAGGCGAAGGCGAGGACCGTGACCACGACGCAGCCGATCGACAGAAGGGTCCGGCGGCGGTCCTGGCGGTTGGCCGCGGTGCGGTAGATCCAGGCTGCGATGGGCGGTGCCACGAGGGGGACCAGGATGGCCAGACCCATCATCGGGATCACGACAAAACCGCCCCAGTTGTCGGCCGTGTTCATGGTCCGAGCCGATTGGAAGACATGGTAGGCCGGGATGGCCAGCGCAATGAACAGGGCGACCGAGGCGGCCGCTACGCTGATGTAGCGGGCCATGGCGACATACACCGCGGCACCGGCGAGGACGGTGCCCCACCATTTCAGGGCGGCCCAGCGATCGCGCTCGCGGGCCTGGCTTGCGGAGGCCGCCTTGGCCGCGCGCGCCTGGGCCTCGCGGGCTTGTACGGCGCAGGTTCCGCGTTGCTCGCACGACGCATTGGCGGCCAGAAAGCTTCGCAGCGCGTCCTGCCGGGGCTGCGCGAGCGCGGCAACGATCGCGTTGCGCTCGAATTCCCGGTCGAGCGCTTCGGACCGGATGCGCAGCCGCCCCTGCTGCTGGGCGGCGAGGAGCACCGCCCCCGCATCCCCTGCGGCACCTTGCAGCGCCGGACCGCGGCACAGGTAAGGCAGGGCCTGGTCGGGTGCCAGGGGGGCTTTGGTCTGGTAGCGGGGAGTCTCGCAGGCCATCGACCAGGCGGGTGCAGCGGCTTGGGCCACAGCACGCTCCGGCAGCAGTTCCAGATCGAACGGCCCCAGGGCCAGCGCCCTGCTGCCGGTGTTGCGCAGTTCCACCAGGGCGAAGACGCCGGGTGCTGGTGCCACGCCCGGGGCCGGGCTGGTGGTGGGTGCCCTGGCGTTGTCGAGCAATGCCCAGACCCCGGGGCGCAGGCTCACCAGGCGTTCCCGCAGGCTGCCGATCTCGTCAGGCAATGGCACGCTGGCCTCGGGCAGTGCGATGCGCAGCTGTCGGGCCAGCAGAGCGTTCCACCAGGCCTTGGCGTCACGGGCGCGGGCGGTGCTGTCGGGTGAGCCGACGGACTCGATGGCCTGTCCCAGGGTCTCGGTCGCTGGGGCGAAGTTGCCTGTCGGCTGCAGGCTGGCCAGCCAGCGCAGCAGCAGTGCCTGGCGCAGGGCGGCGGCCTCGCGGGGACGGCCCAATGCCTCCAGCGCCTGGGGCCAGTGCATGGACTCGACGGGCGGGTCGCCGACCGGCATGTTCAGAATGTCCTGGACAACCGGGATTTCCGCGCGTGGCCCGGCGGGCTTCCTGGCGCCGCTGCGGGGCGGGTCTGCCACGGCGACGGTGCAGCCCAGTCCCAGTGCGACCACAAGCATGAACCGCCGCAGCAGGTCTGCCGCCCTGCCACGGAGCGCAGGCCGTGCTATCGGGGGCTGGGCGTGCCGCATGGAGGGACGATGGCCGGGAGATGGCTGGGAGGAACGGGATCAGCCCGCGCTGCCCAGGCTCAGACCAGCGTGTTCGCGCAGCGGGTGGAAGTGGATCTTGGGAAAACGCTCCTGCGCCAGCCGCACGTCGTAGGGCGAGGTGCACAGGTAGGCCAGTGCATTGGCCGCGTCGTGCGACAGGCGCATGGGGTAGGCGTCGGTGAAGGCGCGCAGGTCGGCCGGGCTGTCGGCGGTGATCCATCGGGCGCCGGTGTACTGGCAGCCTTCCAGGCGCACATCGGCGTCGTATTCGGCACGCAGGCGATGCTGCACCACTTCGAACTGCAGCTGGCCCACGGCGCCCAGCAGCATGGGACCACCCACGTCGGGCTTGAAGACCTGGATGGCGCCTTCCTCACCCAGCTGGGCCAGGCCCTGCTGGAGCTGCTTGGTGCGCAGCGGGTTCTTGAGGATCACGGTCATGAACAGCTCGGGCGCGAAGAACGGCAGGCCGGTGAACTGCAGGTTGGCGCCGTCGGTGATGGTGTCCCCGAGCTGCACCCCGCCATGCGTGGTGAAGCCGATGATGTCGCCCGCATAGGCCTCTTCGACCGCCTCGCGGCGCTGGGACATGAAGGTCACCACCGAGGTCGGGCGCAGTTCCTTGGCGGTGCGCTGCACCTTGAGCTTCATGCCGGGGGTGTACCGGCCCGAGGCCACGCGCACGAAGGCGATGCGGTCGCGGTGGTTGGCGTCCATGTTGGCCTGCACCTTGAAGACCACGCCGGCAAAGCCCTCGTCCTCGGGCTGGATGGTTTTCACCACGGGCTGCTTGTTCACCTGCAGCGTGCTCACGCGCGGGCCGGGGGGCGGCGCCATGTCCACCAGGGCGTCGAGCACCTCCATCACCCCGAAGTTGTTCACCCCGGAGCCGAAGAACACGGGGGTCAGCTTGCCGGCCAGGAAGGCCTCGTGGTCCCACGCGGGCGATGCGCCCACGGCCAGCTCCATGCTTTCGAGCGCGGCGTCGAACTCGGCGCCGAAGCGCGCGCGCAGGTTGGCCTCGTCCGACAGCGGGATGGCCTCGAAGTCCTGCGGGCGGCGCTCGCTGCCGGACTCGAACACCGTCATGGTCTTGGTGCGCAGGTTGATGATGCCGCCGAAAGCCTTGCCCTGGCCCACGGGCCAGGTCATGGGGCAGCAGGGCATGCCCAGCTCGCGCTCGACCTCGTCCATGATGTCCAGCGGGTCGCGCACTTCGCGGTCCATCTTGTTCACGAAGGTGATGATGGGCGTGTCGCGCTGGCGGCAGACCTCGATCAGGCGGCGCGTCTGCGCTTCCACACCGTTGGCCGCGTCGATCACCATCAGCGCCGAGTCGACGGCGGTGAGCACGCGGTAGGTGTCTTCCGAGAAGTCCTTGTGGCCGGGCGTGTCGAGCAGGTTGATCACGTGCTCGCGGTACAGCATCTGCATGACCGAGGAGGCCACCGAGATGCCGCGCTGCTTTTCGATCTCCATCCAGTCCGAGGTGGCGTGGCGGCTGGCCTTGCGCCCCTTGACGGCGCCAGCGATCTGGATCGCGCCCGAGAACAGCAGCAGCTTTTCGGTCAGCGTGGTCTTGCCCGCATCGGGGTGGGAAATGATGGCAAAGGTGCGGCGGCGCCGGGTTTCTGGGGCGTAGGACACAGGGGAATTCCAGGAGAGGGGTGGGCAGCGCGCACGCTGCGGCAGTCGGTGGGGCGGCCCATGGGGCGCCCGTATCCCCCGATTTTACCGGGCCGGCGCCCCGTCCCCCCGGCGGTCGTATCTCAGTTGCCCCACCGCGCTGCGCGCGACCCGCGACGGACGAAACTGGCGCGGCCCAAGCCAGTGCCCCCGTGCAAGAGCCGCCAGGCCGCATATGCGGCGCTTCGCTTGCTTGCACTGGAGGCGTCCCCCACCCGACTCGCGCAGCGAGGAAAGAGAGGGGCTGAGGGCCGCCGCCTCTGGCGGACGCACGGAGGCGCGAAGCGACTCAGGGGGTGTTTCATTTCAGGCCGTCTGCGCCTGGGTGTGGCGGGCATACATCTTCTGCATGCCGCCCAGCCAGCGTTCGTAGTCCTGGCCCTTGTTGCGGAAGTACTGCGCCACCTCGGGGTGGGGCAGCACCAGGAAGCGCCCGTCCTGCATGGCGGCCAGCACGTCGCCTGCCACCTGCTCGGGCGGCAGGATGCCGTCGTGCGAGGCCGAGCCGCCATCGCCCGTGACCATGGCGGTCTGCACCGATTGCGGGCACAGGCAGGCGACGCCCACGCCCCTGCGGCCGTAGGCAATGCGCAGCCACTCGGCAAAGGCCACGGCCGCATGCTTGGTGACGGCATAGGGGGCGGATTCGACGATGGTCAGCAGCCCGGCCGCAGAGGCCGTGACCAGGAAGAAACCCTCGCCGCGCTCCACCATCTCGGGCACCACGGCGCGTGCCGCCCACACGTGGGCCATGCCGTGGATGTTCCACATGGCGTCCCACAGCGGGTCTTCGAGCTCGATGCCGCCCGGGCGGCCGAGAATGCCGGCGTTGGAGATGTAGGCGTCCACGCGGCCGTAGCGCTCGCGCGTGGTGGCCACCAGGGCCTGGATGTCGGTTTCGCGCGAGACGTCGCAGCGCACGGCCAGGCCCCCGATCTCGCCGGCCACGGCCTGGGCTGGGTCCAGGTGCAGGTCGGCCACAACCACGGCGTGGGCGCCTTCCTGTGCAAAACGGCGCGCGATGCTGCGGCCGATGCCGCTGGCGCCGCCGGTGACGATGATGACCTTGTCCTTCGGGTCCATGGAGTGCTCCTTCTTGTGTGAGGGCGCCAGTGTCGGGCGGCTTGCGGCACGAAGCAGCCGCGCAGGTGACAAGCTCAGCGCGGCGCCTGCCGGATGGCCGCGTAGCACAACTGCTCCACGCCATCGGCCCATTGCCGCATGGCCGCCGTATCCAGCTGGAGCAGCAGCACATAGCGCCGCCCGCCCCAGGCCGACAGGTGCAGTGCCTGTGCAAGCCCCGGCGCCAGGGGGTGGGGCAGATCGGTGCAGGCGTCGAGCACACGCCCCCAGGCTGCGGCCAATTCTTCATGCGCACGGCGGTGGTGGTGTGGTTCGGCCATGGCGCCTTCCAGCGCCAGCATGTCGGGGTGGAAGGTGGGCAGCTCGGGCGCATCCACGCCGCAGACCAGGCGCACCAGGTGGTGGATGCGTTCCTCCCAGGGCAGACCGGCGGGCTGCACGGCCTCGCGCTCGATGGCGGCGAGCAGGGCCTCGAGGCAGTGGCGCACGTAGCCCGAGAGCAGGGCGGTCTTGTTGGGGAAGTAGTCGTAGAGCGTGCCCACGGCGATGCCGGTCTCCAGCGCCACGTTGCGGGTGGTGAGTCTGTCCCAGCCATCGCGCTGCCAAATCCGAACAAAGGCGTCGTAGATGGCCTGCACGGTGAAGCGGGCGCGGGCCTGGCGCGGCCTTTTCAGCGGCCTGGCAGCCGCAGCGGCGCTGGGTGGCGGGGCCTTCATCGGTTTCCGAACCCGCTGCAGGCCAGGGCGCCATACAGTGACCGCAGCGCCTTTTCACCACCGTACCGGAGACACACCATGACCATGCAGACCCGCCTGTTGACCGACAAGAACGCATTGAATCACACCCGTACCGTGCAACGGCCCCTGGAACCGCTGCAGCCTGGTGAGGCCCTGCTGCGCGTGGACCGTGTGGCCGTCACGACGAACAACATCACCTATGCCGCCTTCGGCGATGCCATGAAGTACTGGGACTTCTTTCCCACGGGCGAGGCCGGATGGGGCCACATGCCGGTCTGGGGTTTTGCCGAGGTGGTGGCCTCCGACGTCGAGGGCGTGGCCGTGGGCGAGCGCTTCTACGGCTACTGGCCGATTGCCAGCCACCTGCGCATGCAGCCGGTGCGCGTGACGGCCCGGGGCTTCTACGACGGCGCGGAGCACCGCCAGGGCCTCACCTCGGCCTACAACCAGTACACGCGCACCAGCGCCGATCCGGCCTACCGGGCCGTCGACGAGAACTACCAGATGCTGGTGCGGCCGCTGTTCATCACTTCGTTCATGCTGGCGGACTTCCTCACGGACAACGCATTCTTCGGCGCGCAGCGGCTGGTCTTTTCCAGTGCGTCGAGCAAGACGGCGTTCGGCACGGCGTTCTGCCTGCAGGGGGCGCAGGGCATCGAGCGGGTGGCGCTCACCTCGCCACGCAACAGCGCCTTCGTGCAGGGCCTGGGCTGCTACGACCGCACGGTGGCCTATGGCGAACTGGAAACGCTGGATACCAACATGCCCACGCTGTATGTGGACTTTTCGGGTGACGAAGGCCTGCGTGCACGGGTGCACCACCACCTGGGCGACGCCCTGGTCTACGACTGTTATGCAGGCTCGGCCCAGAACACGCATTTCCTGCGCGATACCGCGCTGCCCGGGCCGGCCCCGGCGTTCTATTTCGCGCCGGTGCAGATCAAGAAGCGCAATGCCGACTGGGGGCCGGAGGTGGTGAACCAGAACTTCAACGCCGCGCAGCGCGCCTTCATCGACCGCATCAGCGATGCCCTCCAGCCCTGGATGCAGGTGCAGGAGCACCGGGGCTTTGCCGCGGCACAGGCGCTGGTGGAGGACCTGCATGCCGGGCGCATCGACCCGCAGCAGGGCCATGTGGTCGTTTTGTAGCCGCCTGAACGTCGGATGCCTTGGCTTTCCTTATAATGCGCGCATCCGAGGAGCGTTGCAGCGTCCCCAGCAGTGGCGGGACGTGAGGCTCGGAGTCATCTAGCAACGACGCTCATCCACTTCTCGTGTGGTGAGCCTTCTGTCTCATCCCGCGCTGCAAGTGGTTTTTCAAACATGCTTTGGAGCACACCATCATGAACGCACGCGTCAACGCCCCGGTCAACACCGACTGCATCATTGCCGACATCGGCCTGGCCGCCTGGGGCCGCAAGGAAATCCGCATCGCCGAAACGGAGATGCCCGGCCTGATGGCCATCCGCGAGGAATTCGCGGCCCAGCAGGCGCTCAAGGGCGCCCGCATCACCGGCAGCCTGCACATGACGATCCAGACCGCCGTGCTGATCGAGACGCTGCAGGCCCTGGGCGCCGACGTGCGCTGGGCTTCGTGCAACATCTTCTCCACGCAGGACCACGCCGCCGCCGCCATCGCCGCCACCGGCACGCCGGTGTTCGCCATCAAGGGTGAAACCCTGGCCGAGTACTGGGACTACACCCACCGCATCTTCGACTTCGGCCCCGCCGGCAGCGAAGGCGAAGGCCCCAACCTGATCCTGGACGACGGCGGCGACGCCACGCTGCTGATGCACCTGGGCCAGCGCGCCGAGAAGGATGCCTCGCTGCTGGACAACCCCACCAGCGAAGAAGAAACCTGCCTGTACGCCTCCATCAAGGCCAAGCTGGCCGTGGACCCGACCTGGTACACGCGCAAGAGCGCCCAGATCATCGGCGTGACCGAAGAGACCACCACCGGCGTGCACCGCTTGAAGGAAATGTCGGCCAAGGGCACGCTGCTGTTCCGTGCGATCAACGTCAACGACTCGGTGACCAAGAGCAAGTTCGACAACCTGTACGGCTGCCGCGAGTCGCTGGTGGACGGCATCAAGCGCGCCACCGATGTGATGATCGCTGGCAAGGTGGCCTGCGTGGCCGGCTACGGTGACGTGGGCAAGGGCAGCGCCCAGGCCCTGCGCGCCCTGTCGGCCCAGGTCTGGGTGACCGAGATCGACCCCATCAACGCCCTGCAGGCGGCGATGGAAGGCTACAAGGTCGTGACCATGGAATATGCTGCCGACAAGGCCGACATCTTCGTCACCACCACCGGCAACAAGGACGTGATCACCCACGACCACATGAAGGCCATGAAGGACCAGGCCATCGTCTGCAACATCGGCCACTTCGACAACGAGATCCAGGTCGCGTCGCTAGAGCAGTACGAGTGGGAAGAGATCAAGCCCCAGGTGGACCACGTGATCTTCCCGGACGGCAAGCGCATCATCCTGTTGGCCAAGGGCCGCCTGGTGAACCTGGGCTGCGGCACGGGCCACCCGAGCTTCGTGATGTCCAGCTCGTTCGCCAACCAGACCATCGCCCAGATCGAGCTGTTCATGCACAAGGACCGCTACGAAAACGGCCAGGTCTACGTGCTGCCCAAGCACCTGGACGAAAAGGTCGCGCGCCTGCACCTGAAGAAGGTCGGCGCCATGCTGACCGAGCTGTCCGACGAGCAGGCCGCCTACATCGGCGTGTCCAAGCAAGGCCCTTACAAGCCTGACACCTACCGCTACTGATCGGTTGCTGCCACTGGCCGCTCTTGCCCGAAAGGGAAGGGCGCCGGTGGCGGTGAACGCTTTCGTGCCCTTGAGGCCCTGAAATCCATTGCCCTCGGGTGAGAGAGTGACGCATGCGCGCAGATGTTTTTTTGGTGGAATCCGGCCATGCGACCACCCGGTCGCAGGCGCAGCGCCTGATCGCCGCTGGCGTGGAATGGCGCCTGTCGCCGCTGTCGCCGTGGCAGAAGGTGGCCAAGAACGGTGACGAGATCCCGTCCGTGGCCGAGCTGCGGCTGCTCGACGACACCGAGGTGAAGTACATCTCGCGCGGCGGGCTCAAGCTCGAAGGCGCGCTCAAGGCGGTGGGCCTGTCCCCCAAGGGGCTGCGCTGCCTGGACGTGGGCCAGAGCACCGGCGGCTTCACCGACTGCCTGCTGCAACAGGGCGCGGTGCAGGTGATCGGCGTGGACGTGGGCCAGGCCCAGTTGCACGAGAGCCTGCGCGGCGACCTGCGGGTCATCTGCGTCGAGGGCATGAATGCCCGTGCACTCAGCGCGCAGGCGCTGCAGGAAGCCTGCGAGCTGGCGATCTCGGAGCCCTCGGGTGAGCCCGCGGGCGACGATGGCGACGACGAGCAGCTCGAGAACCCCTACCGCTGGATGTCGGGCGACGGTGAAGTCACCGACTACGACGACAGCGAGGATGTGAGCGACGAGGACATCGAGGCGCGGGCTGCCAAGGTCAAGGCCGAGGAGCCCGCACCACCATCCCGG
The DNA here is from genome assembly GCA_040387235.1 of Pseudomonadota bacterium. Lineage (GTDB taxonomy): Bacteria > Pseudomonadota > Gammaproteobacteria > Burkholderiales > Burkholderiaceae_C > Acidovorax. The sequence continues at coordinate 44,268 of JAZKEE010000115.1, read as the reverse complement.
TCCGCGCTGCGCCGCCGTGCCGGCTACGGCAAGGTGGACACCACGCCGAGCTTCGCCCTGGTGGTGGGCGACCTGTCGTTCATCTCACTCACGCTGGTGCTGCCCGCGCTGGTGCCGCTGCTGGCGCCCGAGGGCCAGTTGCTGATGCTGGTCAAGCCACAGTTCGAACTGCAGCCCGGCCAGGTGGGCAAGGGCGGCATCGTGCGCGACGAGTCCCTGTACGCGGTGGTCGAGCAGCGCATCCGTGGCTGCTGCGCCGACCTGGGCCTCACGGTGCAGGCCTGGCTCGACAGCCCCATCAGCGGTGGCGACGGCAACCGGGAATTCTTTGTTTTTGCGAGGAGGGCCGCATGAATGCAGCCAAGGCACAGGCCACCGGCTTCCCGGTGAGTCTGGAGTTCTTTCCACCCAAGACGCCGGTGGGCGCCGACAAGCTGCGCGTGGAACGCCAGCACCTGTACGCCCTGAGCCCCGAGTTCTGCTCCGTCACCTACGGCGCGGGCGGTTCCACCCAGGAGGGTACCTTCGGCACCGTGCGCGAGATCCTGGCCGAAGGCGTGCCTGCGGCCTCGCATTTCTCGTGCATCGGCGCTTCGCGCGAATCGGTGCGCGAGGAACTGGCCCAGCTCAAGGCCATGGGCGTCAAGCGCCTTGTGGCGCTGCGCGGTGACCTGCCCAGCGGCTACGGTGCGGGCGGTGAGTTCCAGTACGCCAGTGATCTCGTGGACTTCATCCGCGCCGAGACCGGGCGCGACTTCCACATCGAAGTGGCCGCCTACCCCGAGGTACATCCCCAGGCACGCTCCCCCGAAGCCGACCTCAAGGCCTACCTGGCCAAGGTGCAGGCGGGAGCCGACGCGGCCATCACCCAGTATTTCTACAACGCGGACGCCTATTTCCGCTTCGTGGACGACGTGCAACGCCTGGGTGCCAGCATCCCGGTGGTGCCCGGCATCATGCCGATCACCAGTTCCACCCAGCTCATGCGTTTCTCCGATGCCTGCGGCGCCGAGATCCCGCGCTGGATCCGCCTGCGGCTGCAGGCCTTCGGGGACGATACGGCGAGCATCAAGGCCTTCGGCCTCGATGTGGTAACGGATCTGTGCGACCGACTGCGCAGCGCGGGCGTGCCGGCGCTGCACTTCTACACCATGAACCAGAGCGCTGCAACGCTCGAAATTTGCCGCCGCCTGGTGCTGTAAGCAGCGTCCAACGGTAATATCCATACCCTTTGTTTCATTTTTCTGGTGCGCCATGAAGGTTGTATTTGCCGTGATGCTGGTCCTGCTGGGGGGCTTGGGTGCTTCGAGCGTGGGGGCGCAGACGCGCTACCACTGCCGCGATGGCAATGGGAATGACTACAGCTTGTCGCGCCCATGCCCGAGCGGTAGCACCACCCGGACGGTGGAGGTAGGGCCGTCCCAGCCTTCTTATTCCTATACCCAGCCCTCCCGTCCCACCGTGGTGCGCACAGCGCCCGATGTGCCGGACCACTACAGCTACATGAGCGGGCGTTGCCGCTCGCTGGACGAAAACATCCGCAACGCCTATTCGCGCAAGATCGCCCCGGATGTGGTGCAGGGCATGCGCAATGAATACCGCCGCGACTGCAGCCAGGAGGAGCGGGACGCATCCGATCGGTTCTACCAGGAGCGGCGCGCGGGGGACAGGGAGCGCCGCGAGGAAGAAAAATCCGCCCAGATGGCGGCCCAGTCGGCTCGTGACATGGATGCCCGCCAGGCCCAGCAGTGCGCGGAGTCGCAGCGCATCCTCAATGCCAAACGCAGCCGCACGGACCTGACGGAAGGCGAGCGAGCGGACCTGAAGCGTTTTGAAGAGGCGTTTCTTGCGCGCTGCAAGCGCTGATCTTTCGCGAGGAGTCGTCTGCGCGCTGGTGGCATGCCTGCTGTGGTTGCCATCCGCGTGGGGGCAGGAAGCGGATGTGCACCTGGATGGTGACGGCCTCAAGGTGCCTGCGGATGCCGCCGCAGCCCTGCCTTTGCGCCCACGGCTTTTGGGGCTTGAGGCCCCCTCGTATGCCGACATGCCGCCTGGCGCGGCGCAGGCAAACGACGACAGCCCCTCTGACGCCGATGAAGTTCCGCTGGAAAGTGGCCTGGCTTCCTGGTATGGCCGCCGGTTTCATCGGCGGCGTACGGCCAGCGGAGAACTGTTCGACATGAATGCCATGACGGCGGCGCACCGCACGCTGGCATTCGGCACCCGTATCTGTGTCCGCAACCGGGAGACCGGCCAGGGTGTCGTGGTGCGGGTCAACGACCGCGGCCCGCATGTGGCCAACCGCATCGTGGACTTGAGCCAGGGGGCGGCGATGGCCCTGGGCCTGTACGGCGTGGGGCTCAAGGCGGTGGATGTGCTGCCGCTGGTCGGCGATGCCACCGGCTGTCCTTCCTAGCGGGTCGTCACTGTTGATTGGGGAGTGAAGGCCGCGTCTGGGGTGGGCAAGGCTCGCTGCAAAGCGCAGCCCTGGCCCGTGCCATGGCGAACATTCTCAACAAGGCCCTGCGCATCGCAGGCGTGGCAAGCGCTTCCGACTTCTGAGTTGATGGTGACGGTCCGCTAGGGTGCCCAGGCCGGCGACCAGGCATCCTCATCGCGGTGTTTCAACCGCCCGATTCCAGGGTGTGCGTGGCGTTCCTGTCCTGCGCCAGCAATTCGGTCATCTGGGGCAGGGCGTCCTTGAGCGCGGCCTTGAGCGTGAAGGGGGGATTGATCAGGAACATGCCGCTGGCCGGCAGGCCGGGGCGCTTGACGTCGCCGGCGGCGTTCTCGGTGATCTTGCTGGACTTGACGGTCAGCGTGGCATGCAGCCAGCTCTTTCCAGCCTTGGTGGCTAGGGTCTTCAAGCGGCGCGGCAGGTCATGGGCCTCCGGGCGCGGGATGATCGGGTACCAGAAGGCATAGGTGCCGGTGGCAAAGCGCTTGAGCGAATCGGCCGCCATGTCGAGCACCTTGCCGTAGTCGTTCTTCATCTCGTAGCTGGGGTCGCACAGCACCAGCGCGCGCCGGGCCGGCGGCGGCAGGAATTTCTTGATGCCCTCGAATCCATCCTCGTGCAGCACGGCCACCTGGCGGCCCGCTTCCAGCTGGGCCACGTTGCCTGCCAGCGCGCGCAGGTCGGTCGGGTGCAGCTCGAACAGCTTGAGCTTGTCATGGTCGCGCAGCAGGCGCTGGATGATGAAGGGCGAGCCAGGGTACACCCGGGTGGCAGCCCCCTGGTTGAAGGCGCGCACCATGTCGAGATAGGCCTGCAGGGCCGGCTTGAGCTCAGGAACGCCTGGCGCGACCAGCCGGGCGATGCCATCGGCCGATTCGGCGCTGGTGTTGGCATAGTCGCCATCCAGCCGGTACAGGCCTGCGCCCGCATGGGTGTCCAGCACGGTCAGGGCCGCGTCTTTCTCGACAAGGTGCTGCAAAGTGGCAATCAGCACCGTGTGCTTGAGCACATCGGCGTGGTTGCCTGCATGGAAGGCGTGGCGGTAACTGAACATGCCCCAATGGTAACGAGTGTCAGCGCCTGGGCGGATATTTTGGAGTTTTCAACCCCATCAGACAGCACCACACCAGTCAATCAGGGCTTTCAGCCGCCACAGGTGGCACGGACAATGCAGGAAAGGGCAGAATTGCGTGCTGGGAGGCTCCTGCGTGACGTTTTTGGCAGGTATGTGGCTTTTTGTTTCAATGCCACCGGCTGTCATGCATCATGATCGCTGGTGCCGCGGATCGGCCCCTCGCAGCAGTTTCCTGCCCGCCGACCCGGCGGCCTCTTCGCCCAGCTTTTTCGCACAATGACCGAAACCTCTGCCCCTGCCCCTGCCAGCGCCGTCAGCCATGTCGATGCGCTGCCGCCTGGAACGCGGCTGGCCGAGTTCGAGATCCTGGCGCTGTTGGGTGTAGGGGGCTTTGGCATGGTCTACAAGGCGTTCGACCATTCGTTGCACCGCGCGGTGGCCATCAAGGAGTACATGCCATCGGCACTCGCCGGGCGGGCCCAGGGCCAGTCACTGTGGGTGCGCTCCTCGTCCGACCAGCAGACTTTCCACGCCGGCCTGGAATCATTTGTGGGCGAAGCCCGCCTGCTCGCGCAGTTCGACCACCCCTCGCTGGTCAAGGTGTTCCGCTTCTGGGAGGCCAACAACACCGCCTACATGGTCATGCCGCTGTATTCGGGCATGACCTTCAAGCAGGCGCGCGCCCAGATGCGCACGCCGCCCACCGAGGAATGGTTGCGCAAGCTGCTGTGGTCGGTGCTGGGGGCGCTGCGCGTGCTGCACGACGGCAAGACGCTGCACCGCGACATCTCGCCCGACAACATCTTCCTGCAGGACAGCGGCCCTCCGGTACTGCTGGACCTGGGTGCGGCGCGCCACGCGATCAATGACAAGGACCACAAGCACACAGCGGTGCTCAAGGTGAACTACGCGCCCATCGAACAGTACTCCGAAGGCGATGAGGACCTGCGCCAGGGGCCCTGGAGCGATCTGTACTCGCTCGCGGCGGTGATGCATGGCTGCCTGTGCAACGACACGCCCCTGCCAGCCACGCTGCGCTCCATCAAGGACCGGATGGTGCCGTTCTCGCGGGTGGCGAAGACCGTCAGGAAGCAGTTGGGCGTCGAGTATTCGCCCGCATTCGTGGCGGCGGTCTCGCAGGCGCTGTCGCTCAAGCCGGAAGACCGGCCCCAGAGCATCGATGCGTTCCTGCAGCTCATGGAGATGACCACGCCGCCGGAAGGCGTGGACCATTTCGACTTTCGCGCCGACCTGGGCGACATCTGGGTGGAGCCTGCCGACCAGCCCGGTCCGGGCCTGCTGATCCCGACGGTGGATGTGACGGCTGCCCCTGCCATCGTGGCCGAGATCGCGGCCCAGACGAACAAGGCGCTGGAGGCGGCGGGCGAAGACGCTGCTGCCAATGGCTACCCCGATACCGTCCAGAGGGGAGTGGCCGACACCGTCTTCATGGACCCCGCGGACACCCAGGTCATGGTGACTGCCGACCATGACCGCAAGGCCGTGCGCAATGGCCGGGGCGAGGCCGGCGGCGCTGCAGGCCGGGTGCGTGCGGCACTGACAGAGTCCGAGCGTGCCGCGGCGGCTCTCGCGGCGCGTTCCGACCGCCCATCGAACCGGATGCCTTTGTGGCTGGTGCTCGGTGCGGCGGGGCTGGCTGTTGCCGCTGCCGGGGTCTGGTGGTCGCAAAGCCGCAGCCAGAAGGCGGCCCCCGCGGACGACATCATCACCGAGATGGCCGAGCCGGCGCCTGCCGCATCCGAGGCGGTAGCCGTTCTGGTGCCGGCATCGGATCCTGCGCTCATGGTGGCCAGCGCTCCCCCGGAGGCCACGCCGGGTGCGGCCGACGCCGCATCCGCGGCGGCGGTTGCCAAGCCCGCACCCAAACCCAAGCGCACCGTGGCGTCCGAGCCGGCGCCCACTCCCGCCGTGGTCCATGAGGAGGCGCCGCCACCGCCGCCGCCACCACCACCGGTGGAGCGCCCCCGCCCCGCGCCGGTGCGGGTGCCATCGCCCCAGGAAGCATGCGCCGACGCCAACTTCCTGGCGCGCCCCATGTGCATCCACAACGAGTGCCAGAAGCCGTCTCAGATGGGATCCGCTATTTGTGTGGAAAACAAGCGCCGCTATGAGGCGGAAGAGGCGCGCCGCCGCCAGTCGCCCTGAGGCGGATCGCCCGGCGGCCGGGGAGCATGCGCGGTTTTCGCAAGGGATGGCTTGCGCCCGATGCCATGTAATTCGTATAATCGAGGGCTTCGCAGCGCTTTTGTGGTCCCGCGGCGAGGAATTACATGCCACCTAAGAGGCTTCCTTCAGAGAAGCACCGACCGTGGAAAAGGACCCGCCAAACCCTCTTTTGAAGAGAAAACTCATGACTACTACTTTCAGCGCCAAGCCCGCTGAGGTCGTGCACGAGTGGTTTGTGATTGACGCGACCGACAAGGTCCTCGGACGAGTAGCCAGCGAAGTTGCTCTCCGTTTGCGCGGCAAACACAAGGCCATTTACACGCCTCACGTCGATACCGGTGACTTCATCGTCATCATCAACGCCGCCCAGCTCAAGGTCACCGGCACCAAGTCCCTGGACAAGGTGTACTACCGTCACTCGGGTTACCCCGGCGGTATCACGGCCACGAACTTCCGCGACATGCAAGCCAAGCACCCTGGCCGTGCGCTGGAAAAGGCTGTCAAGGGCATGCTGCCCAAGGGTCCCCTTGGCTACGCAATGATCAAGAAACTCAAGGTGTATGGCGGTGCAGAGCATCCCCACACCGCCCAGCAGCCCAAGGCTCTGGAAATCTAAGGAGCCTTGAGATGATTGGTGAATGGAACAATGGCACCGGCCGTCGCAAGTCCAGCGTCGCCCGCGTGTTTCTGAAAAAAGGCACTGGCAAGATCACGGTGAACGGCAAGGACATCCAGTCCTACTTCGGCCGCGAAACCTCGATCATGATCGCCAAGCAACCGCTCGCACTGACCAACCATGTCGAAACCTTCGACATCCAGATCAATGTGCACGGTGGTGGTGAGTCCGGCCAGGCCGGCGCTGCCCGCCACGGCATCACCCGCGCCCTGATCGACTACGACGCGACGCTCAAGCCCGCACTGAGCCAAGCCGGCTTCGTGACGCGCGATGCCCGCGAAGTGGAACGCAAGAAGGTCGGTCTGCACTCTGCTCGCCGCGCCAAGCAGTTCTCCAAGCGCTAAGCCTGGACTGCCTTGCAAAAAAACCGCCTTCGGGCGGTTTTTTCGTTTATGGTGCGCTCTTTGTTTTTGAGTACCGGATTCCCGCCTTTCCATGCGTTTGCGCCTTCTTCGCCGCCGATTGACCATCAGTGCCCCTCGCGTGGCCATCCGCAGCGCCATGCCCTGGCCCGTGCGCTGGCTGCTGCTGGCGGTGGTTTTCGGGCTCTGTGCCGCGGTGGCGCTGTGGGCCTTCGAGTTCGGCAAATCGATTGCAGGGCTCGACTCCGGCGCGCGCGAAGAGCTGGTGCGATTGCGTGGCGAAGTGGCGCGGCTGGTGGAGGAAACGCAGCGCCAGCATGCCGTCTCGCAGACGGCCGAGAGCATTCTCACGGCCGATCGGGCCACGCTGCAGACCTTGATGGCCCAGGTGCGGCAACTCGAAGGCGAGAACCGCACGCTGCGTGAAGACCTCGGATTCTTCGAGCGGCTCATCCCGGGGGGCTCGGCGGAGGGTGTGGCCATCCGCGGCCTGCACGCCGAAATCGTGGGGGGCATGCAACTGCGCTGGCAGGTGCTGGTGATCCAGGCCGCGCGCAATGCCCCCGAGTTCAATGGCAAGCTGGAGCTGGTGCTGGCCGGCACGCAGGACGGCAAGCCCTGGACCCAGACGTTTCCCCACAACGCAGCCCTGCAGTTGCGCCAGTACCGGCGACTGGAGGGGATGTTGACCCTGCCGCCCGATGCCGTGGTAAAAACCGTGACCGCGCGGGTGCTGGACGGCAGCAATCTGCGCACCTCACAGACCATGGCCCTGGCGGCTGAATAGCTGTCGCCAGCCGCCGCTGCGCCGCGCGCAGCAGAGCGGGGAGCATGCCAGGGCCCTGCTTTTTCTTTTTTGATGCGGATGGACCGCCTGCCGGCGCCCCTGGCGCGTGCGGGCCGCTGTCCCTGACCCAGGAGTTTTGCCCATGTTTTCCCGAAAGAAGCAGCCCCCGATCAAGAGCCTGGTGGCCCATGGCACCCGCATCGACGGCAATGTGCTGTTCGGCGAGGGAATGCGCATCGATGGCGAGGTGGTCGGCGATATCCGCTCCGGTACCGAGCAACCCAGCATCCTGGTGATTTCCGAGTCGGCCCGGGTCGAGGGGGCGGTGCATGCGGACCACGTGATCGTCAATGGCTCGGTGACGGGGCCGGTGCATGCCGCGGAGTTGCTGGAGCTGCAGCCGAAGGCGCGCATCACAGGCAATGTGCACTACAAGGCGCTGGAGATGCACCAGGGCGCCATGATCACGGGCCAGATGTGCCCGCTGGCCGTGGTGGCGGACGAAAAGCCCCCACTGCAGTTGCCGTCAAAGCCGGCAGCCCCTGAATCCCCGACTGCTTTGCAGTAGTATTGACTCCAAACCTGAAATCGGAGTCCCCCATGAGCGCAGTTGCCGAAAACATCCAGACCGAAATGCCCGCCCCCATTCTGTTCACGGACAGTGCTGCAGCGAAGGTGGCAGATCTGATCGCGGAAGAGGGCAATCCAGACCTCAAGCTGCGCGTTTTCGTGCAGGGTGGCGGCTGCTCGGGCTTCCAGTACGGCTTCACGTTCGATGAAATCACGAACGACGACGACACCACCATGACCAAGAACGGCGTGTCGTTGCTGATCGATGCCATGAGCTACCAGTACCTGGTTGGTGCCGAGATCGACTACAAGGAAGATCTGCAGGGTGCCCAGTTCGTGATCAAGAACCCGAACGCCACCACCACCTGCGGCTGCGGCTCCAGCTTCTCGGCCTGAGGACGCCGGGTCGTGCCCACGGCCCCGGTTGACCAAGCAAGCCGCCTTCGGGCGGCTTTTCATTTGGGGCCTCCGATCTTTCCCTAGTCCGGCATCGCATGCAGCAAGAACAATCGCGCAAGGTCCTCCTGTGGCTGGTGGCCATCGGCTTCTTCATGCAGACCCTGGACGCAACCATCGTCAACACCGCGCTGCCGGCCATGGCCCGCAGCCTGGGCGAAAGCCCTCTGCAGATGCAATCGGTGGTGGTGGCCTATTCGCTGGCCATGGCCATGCTGATCCCGGCGTCGGGCTGGCTGGCCGATCGCTTCGGTTCGCGCCGTGTCTTCTTCTCGGCCATCGTGCTGTTCGTGCTGGGCTCGGTGTGCTGCGCCATGGCGCAGAACCTGACCCAACTGGTCATGGCGCGGGTGGTGCAGGGCCTGGGTGGGGCGCTGCTGCTGCCGGTGGGGCGGCTGGTGGTGCTGCGCACCTTCCCGCGCGAGCAGTTCCTGCAGGCCATGAGTTTCGTGGCCATCCCGGGCCTGATCGGCCCGCTGATCGGCCCCACGCTGGGCGGCTGGCTGGTGGAGGCAGTGTCCTGGCACTGGATCTTCCTGATCAACGTGCCCGTCGGGCTGGTGGGCTGCATCGCCACACTGCGCTTCATGCCCGGCGAACCCGTGACCTTCGTGCCCCGCTTCGACCTGGCGGGTTACCTGATGCTGGCCTTCGGCATGGTCTCACTCTCGCTGGCGCTCGATGGCCTGGCGAGCATGGGCCTGCGCCAGGCCAGTGTGCTGGTGCTGATGGTCTTCGGTCTGGCCAGCCTGGTGGCCTACTGGCTGCACGCGGCGCGGCGGGCCGATCCCCTGTTCTCGCCCCGGCTGTTTTCTGTCGACACCCTGCGCATCGGGCTGCTGGGCAACCTGTTCTCGCGCCTGGGCAGCTCCTGCATGCCTTTCCTGGTCCCGCTGCTGCTGCAGGTCACCATGGGCTACTCGCCAATGCAGGCCGGCATGATGATGCTGCCGGTGGCCATCGCCGGCATGTCCATGAAGCGCTTCACCACCCCGCTGATCACGCGCTTCGGCTACCGGCAGGTGCTGGTGGGCAATACCCTGCTGGTGGGGCTGACCATGGCGAGCTTCGGGTTGGCCGACCCGTCGCAACCGCTGTGGGCCCGCGTGCTGCAGCTGGCGGTTTTCGGCGCGGTCAATTCCCTGCAGTTCACTGCGATGAACACGGTGACGCTCAAGGATCTGGACCAGGCCATGGCCAGCAGCGGCAACAGCCTGCTGTCGATGGTGCAGATGGTGGCCATGGGCATGGGGGTCGCGGCCGCGGGCGCGGTGCTTGCGGCGTTCACCGCCTTCTTCCAGCAGCCCGCGGCCACGCACACGCTCTGGGCGTTTCAGGCGACCTTTGCCTGCATGGGGCTGATCACGGTGGCTTCGGCCGGCATCTTCTGGCAACTCTCGGCGCAGGACCGGGCCAGCAGCAAGGCCGCGACCACGGCGGATGCCACCGACCACGGCTGATCGGAGGGTGTTTGGGTTGTTCAGACGGGATGGATGGCGCCCAGCACGCGCGGCCCCGCCGCACCCGTCACGCTGGGCAGGTTGCCGGGCTGGCCCAGCACAGCCTGGCGCGCCAGCCAGGCGAAGGCCGCCGCCTCCACCTGCAGCGCGGGCAATCCCAGCGCGTCGGTGGCAATGACCTGAAGGGCGGGGCAGGCCGCTTGCAGCCGTGCCATCAGATGGATGTTGAGCGCGCCACCACCACAGACCGACAAGCAGGTGGCATCGGTGGCGTGGCGATTCACGTCGTCTGCGCACGCGCGCGCCGTGAATTCCGTCAGCGTGGTCTGCACGTCCACCGGGGCGGCTGCCTGGAAGGCGGCCAGGCGGCTGGCCAGCCAGCCGGCATTGAACAGGTCGCGGCCTGTGCTCTTGGGGGGCATTTTGCGCAGGAAGGGCTCCTGCAGCAGCAGGGCCAGCAGTTCGGGCAGCACCTGGCCGCTGGCGGCCCAGGCGCCACCGGCGTCGAATGCCTGGCCGGTGTGCAGCTGGCACCAATAGTCCATCAGTGCATTGCCGGGGCCGCAGTCGAAGCCCAGCACCCGAGCATCGGCGCCCAGCACGCTGAGGTTGGAGATGCCTCCGACATTGAGCACCAGCATGGTCTTGACCTGGCGGCCGAAGACGCCCTGGTGGAAGGCGGGCACCAGGGGTGCGCCCTGCCCGCCGGCTGCCAGGTCGCGGCTGCGAAAGTCCGCCACCACGGCAATGCCCGTGCGCTCGGCCAGCAGGGAGGGGTTGTTCAATTGCAAGGTGTAGCCCGTGCCGTCGAACTCCTGCGGACGGTGGCGCACCGTCTGGCCGTGGGCGCCGATGGCGCGGATGGCGCCGGGTGGCAGGCCGCTGCGTTCGAGCAGCGTGTGCACCACGTCCGCATAGGCGTGCGACAGGCCATTGGCGGCGAGGGCGGCACGGTGCAACTCGTCGCTGCCGGGGGTGTTGAGTGCCAACAGCTCCGCCCGCAGTTCGGGTGCGAAGGGCGCGCTGGCATGGTGGGTGACCACCATGCGGGGGCCGGAGAAATCGGCCAGTACCCCGTCGATCCCGTCGAGCGAAGTGCCCGACATCAGGCCGATGTACAGCTCGGACATGGCCCGTGTCTTGTCAGTGCAAGACCTCAGTCCGCGCTGGCCTGTTCGATCGAAGCGGCTGCAGACAACTGGATGCGCATGGCGGAGGCCAGGCGCTGGAATGCCGGACGACCGGCCGCGGACACCGGCGCGGCGGCTTCGCTCGCCGCGACGATGGTCTGCGGATCCTGGTGCTGGCCGTTCACGCGGAATTCGAAGTGCAGGTGCGGACCGGTGGCCCAGCCCGTGGAACCCACGGCGCCCAGGGTCTGGCCCTGCTCGACCGACTGGCCCTGGCGCACGTCGATGCGGCTCAGGTGGGCGTAGACGGTGACGTGCTGGTTGCGGTGCTTGACGAAGACCACGTTGCCAAAACCGTTCTGCACACCGGAAAACTCCACCACGCCATCGCCCACGGTGCGCACGGCGGTGCCCGTGGGGGCGGCGAAGTCGGTGCCCAGGTGGGCGCGCCAGGTCTTCAGGATGGGGTGCATGCGCATCTTGAAGCCGCTGGTCACGCGCGAGAACTCCACGGGAGAGGTCAGGTACGCGCGGCGCATGCTCTCGCCGTCCAGCGTGTAGTAGGCGCCCTTGGTGGCGTTGGCTTCCTGGAACCAGATGGCCTGGTGGGTCTTGTTGTTGTTGACGAATTCGGCGCTCAGCACGCGGCCGCTGCTCAGCGGCTCGCCGTCGGCTTCCAGGGTTTCGTAGACCACCGAGAAGCGGTCGCCCTTGCGCAGGGAACGGCGAAAATCGATGTTGCCCGAAAACAGCTCGGCCATCTGCACGGCCACGGCATCGGGGATATTGGAGGCGTCGGTGGCAGCGAACAGCGAACTCTGGATCACGCCGCCGGCCAGGCGGCTGCTCGTCGTCATCTTGGCCGTCTCGACGCGCGTGCTGAATTTCTCGCCCGAGCGCTCCACGATCAGGCGACGGAAGTTGCCGCTGTCGTCGGGCACCCAGCGGGCTGTCAGGCGCACCAGGCGGTGGTCATCGGTGGTTTCGGCCGACACGATGCGGCCGGTACGTCCGAGCATGTTCTGCCGCACCGTGTTGTCGCCGCGCATGAAGGCGGCGGCAGCCGGATCGGCCACGCCCATGCGCTGCAGCAGGGATTCGGGGGTGTCGCTGCTGCGCACCTGCTCGGAGCGGTACAGCGAGAAGCCGGGCGCATCGAGTTGGCCCAGCACCAGGTTCTCGGCCAGCGACTCCACCGGGTAGTTCACCATGCGCACGGGCATGTCGGCGGGATCGGGTGCGAACGATGCCACGGCAAACGCGCCACCGCCGCCCGTGAGCAGCAATGCTGCAACGGCGGCGGTGATGTGCTTGGGATGTTGTTGGATGCTATGGGACAGTCGGTCTAGCAAAGCCGCGCTGGCGGTGGTCAAGCCGTGAATCAAAGGTCTATCCCCAGTGTGAGAGTGATCTCCTGGCACTTCCCCGGTGTGAATACGGGGCAAGGCAAGGCGCACAGACTGTCTGTTTGCAGCGATTCGACGAGGCACAAGGCGGGTCGAAACAGCGGGCCCATTAGAATCCGCCTCTGCAATGTGGGCTGGAGTATAGCGGTGCACGCTGTATAGACATCCCAAAAAACCCTTATGAATCAATCTGCTGTTACAACGATGCCGGTATCCGATGGTGTAGGACGGGCGCTTGAAATTTCGCTGCGCGGCGTGCAGGAACTGCTTCCACAGGACGAATGGGTCAAGAAGCTGGCGCGCTCGGAAGCCACTGGGACGCCATTGCGCATCAAGCTGGGCCTGGATCCCACGGCACCCGACATCCACATCGGCCACACGGTGGTGCTCAACAAGATGCGGCAATTGCAAGATCTGGGCCACCAGGTGATCTTCCTGATCGGAGATTTCACCAGCCTGATCGGCGACCCCTCGGGCCGCAACAGCACGCGCCCCCCGCTCACGCCCGAGCAGATCAAGGCCAATGCCGAGACCTACTACCGCCAGGCCAGCTTGGTGCTGGACCCGGCGCGTACCGAGATCCGCTACAACAGCGAGTGGAGCGAGCCCCTGGGCGCCAGCGGCATGATCCAGCTGGCCGCCAAGTACACGGTGGCACGCATGATGGAGCGCGACGACTTCCACAAGCGCTTCACCACCGGCCAGTCCATTTCGGTGCATGAATTCCTTTACCCGCTGATGCAGGGCTACGACTCCGTCGCGCTCAGGAGCGACCTGGAGCTGGGCGGCACTGATCAGAAATTCAACCTGCTCATGGGGCGCCACCTGCAGCAGGAGTATGGCCAGGAACCGCAGTGTGTGCTCACCATGCCGCTGCTGGTGGGCCTGGATGGCGTGGACAAGATGTCCAAGTCCAAGAACAACTACATCGGCATTGCCGAAGAGCCCAACACCATGTTCGCCAAGGTGCTGTCGATCTCCGACACGCTGATGTGGGACTGGTTCACCCTGCTGTCCTTCCAGTCGCTGGCGCAGATCGCCGCGCTCAAGGCCGAGGTGGCAGGCGGGCGCAACCCCAAGGACGCCAAGGTCATGCTGGCCAAGGAGATCACCACGCGCTTTCACAGCGCGGCGGCGGCCGAGGCGGCCGAGCAGGACTTCAGCAACCGCAGCAAGGGCGGTGTGCCCGATGAGATCCCGGATGTGAGCCTGTCCGGTGCCCCGCTGGGCATCGGCGCACTGCTCAAGGGCGCCAATCTGGCCCCTTCCAGCAGCGAAGCTGGCCGCCTGATCGATGGCGGTGGCGTGCGCGTGGATGGCAGCGTGGTCAGCGACAAGGGCCTCAAGCTCGAAGCAGGCACCTACGTGGTGCAGGTCGGCAAGCGCAAGTTCGCACGTGTAACCCTGGGCTGAGCCTCCTTTTTCGCACCCTGAGCGCCCTGCCGGCTCGCGCCGGCAGGGCGTTTTTCATGGCACGCTGGCCACGGTGCGCAGCGTTGCCAGCATGGCCAGGGTATGCGGGTCGGTTTCTGCCGTGCGGTAGGCCAGGTACAGGGTGGACGCCGCATCCTGCTCCGTGATGGGTTTGTAGTCCACCCCTTCGAGGCCGATGCAGCGCGTGTCCTGCGGCACGATCGCAATGCCCAGGCCGGCGGCGACCAGGCCGATCATGAAGGCCGGCTCGCGCGCCTCGCGCACCACGCGGGGTCGAAAGCCCGCCTGGGCGCACAGCTGCATCACCGGCCAGTACAGGCCGATGCCGGCGTCGCGAGGGTAGGTGATCAAGGCTTCGTGGCGCAGGTCGGCCATGCCGACAGCATCCTGCCGGGCCAGCGCATGGGCTGCCGGGATGGCGGCCACCAGCGGCGCGCGGTACCACTGCTCCAGGTGCACGCCATCGGGCGGGCGCATGTCGGGTTTGCGCAGGATGCCCACGTCCAGCGCACGCTCGTACAGCGCACCCAGCTGCGCCACAGAGGCCATTTCCTGCAGGTCGATCTCCACATGGGCATGGCCCTGCCCAAAGCCGCGCAGCGCACGCGGCAGGCGCTCGGTGAACATGGCCGAGGCCGTGACGCCCAGCGCCACACGCCCGAAGATGCCGGCCGAGGCGCTGCGTGCGGCCTCGGTGGCGTCCTGGGCGGCGGTCAGGATGGCGCGGGCGCGCACCAGAAACTCCTTGCCCGCCTGGGTCAGGAACACGCGGCGTGTGTCGCGCACGAACAGTTCGGCGCCGATCTCCTCCTCGAGCGCGCGGATCTGCGTGCTCAACGGCGGCTGGGCGATGTGCAGCCTGAGGGCCGCGCGTGTGAAGTTGAGCTCTTCGGCAACGGCCACGAAGTAGCGCAGGTGGCGCATTTCCATGCAGGGGCTCCAGCGTGTCAGTGGACATTCATACTTTTTTAGTACTGATTTTCATCCAAAAACAGTATTTCCAGATATTGGTAGTGATCCCTAGCATTCGTTCCTGCCGTCGCCCAAAGCGGTGCGGCCACGTAAAAACAGGAGACAAGCTTGAACACCCATCCGCCATCCGTCCGGCCTCCCCGCGCGGTCCCCGCCATCACCCCCTCGCGCGCCGTCTGGGCGCTGGCTGCCGGCATCGCTGCCTTCGGTACCGCCCATGCACAGAGCGGCGTGACCATCTTCGGCACGCTCGACCTCAATATCACCCACGCCAAGGCGGGCGGTGCCTCGGCCACCACCATGTCCTCCGGCGGCAACCTGGTGCCCAGCCGGCTGGGCTTTCGGGGCACCGAGGACCTGGGTGGCGGGCTGGCGGCCAGCTTCTGGCTTGAAGCCCAGCTCTTGCCCGACTCCGGGGCGCTCGAGGGCTCGGCCCTGTTCCACCGGCGCTCCACGGTGAGCCTGTCCAGCACCACCTGGGGCGAGGTGCGCCTGGGCCGCGACTACGCGCCCACGTTCTGGAACGTTTCCCAGTTCGCACCCTTTGGCACAGTTGGTGTCGGCGGTTCGGCCAACATCATCGAAGGCTGGCCCTTTGGCACCGGCGGGGCCCGGACCTTCGTGCGCTCGGCCAACTCGCTCGGCTACCTGCTGCCGCGCAACCTGGGCGGCTTCTACGGCCAGGCCATGGTGGCGGCGGCCGAAGGGGCCGACGGGGCACGCTACACCGGTGCCCGCCTGGGTTATGCCGCCGGCCCGGTGGACGTGGCCGCGGCCTACGGCGAAACTCCGGCCAAGGGCCAGACCAGCAAGGTGGCCAACATCGGCGGTTCGTACAACTTCGGCGTGGCCAAACTGATGGGCTATTGGCTGGACCAGCGCGCGGCCGGCACCAAGCACTCCAACTGGCTGCTGGGCGCCACGGTGCCCGTGGGCGAGGTCGGCACGGTGCGCGTGTCGGTGGCCGAGGCCAAGGCGCGGGGCGCTGCGGTGTCCGGCGACGGTGCACGCCAGATCGCCGTGGGGTATGTGCATGCACTGAGCAAGCGCACGGCGCTGTACGGTGCCTATTCGCGCATCACGAACCGGGGCAATGCGTCCTTCATGACCAGCGAGGCCCCCGAGGCGTCGCCGGGTGGCAATGCCTCGGGCCTGCAGTTCGGCATCTCGCACAACTTCTGACCGTGGCATCGGAGCTTTACACCATGCACAAGCGCAATCTTCTTCTGGGCACGTTCGCCGCCACCGCCCTGGCCTGCACGGGCCAGGCCCATGCCCAGTCCACCCCGGGCTGGCCCAACGGGCCGGTGCGCCTGGTCACGCCCACGCCGGTGGGCGTGGGCGCCGACGCTTTCGCCCGCCTGTACGCCGACCGGCTGGCCAAGCTGCTCTCGGCCCCCGTGGTCGTCGAGAACCGCCCTGGGGCGTCAAGCACCCTGGCCACCGATGCGGTGGCCAAGTCCACACCCAACGGCCAGACCTTTTTGTTCTCCACCAGCCTGCCCATCACCACCGTGCCGCATCTGATGGCCAAGTTGCCCTACCACCCCGAGAAGGACCTGGTCCCCGTGGCGGCGCTGTTCCGCGGGGGCTCCTTCGTCGTCGCAAGCCAGGCGTTCACCGGCAAATCGCTGAAGGACCTGGTGTCCATCGCCAAGGGCAAGCCCGGCAGCGTCAACTACGCCAGCTACGGTCCGGCGAGCACGGCCAACCTGGGCATGGAGCTGCTGCAGGATGCCGCGGGCATCGAGATGGTGCAGATTGCCTACAAGCAAAGCGCCATGCCCGACCTGATGGGTGGTCAGCTCGACGTGGGCTGGGAGCCGGCCTCGTCGGCGCTGCCCAACATCCGCTCGGGCAAGCTGCGTGCGCTGGCCTACACCGGTGACAAGCGCAGCCCCACGCTGCCGGACGTGCCCACCCTGTCCGAGCTGTACCCCGGCCTGGAGTTGTTCACCACCATCGCTGTCTGGGCGCCTGCGGGCACGCCGGCACCGGTGCTGGAGCGCATGCGCAAGGCACTCGAGGCCGCCTCCAGGGACCCGCAGGTCGCCAGCGCCCTGCAGGAGACCGGCAACGAGGTGCTTCACATCACGGCCACACAGATGCAGGCGAACCTGCTGCGCGAGTCGCAGTCCATGGAGCGCCTGATCAAGGCCAAGAAGATCGCCATCAACTGACCCACCGACGCAACGCATTCATGTCTGCCCCACTTCTATCCTCTTTGTCGCCCGCCGCCGGGGCTCCCTGGCTGATCGACCGGCTCACGCGCGGCCAGCCTGTGGCGGCCTTCGGTGTGCGCGGTGCGCGCACCCCCGAGATCGCCCGCCTGGCAAAAGCCAGCGGCCATGAAGTGATCTGGGTGGACCTGGAGCACAGCACCATGCCCATCGACGTGGCGGGCCAGATCTGCGCCTGCGCGCTGGACATCGGTCTCATGCCGCTGGTGCGCGTGCCCGAGCGCGAGTACGGCGTGATCGGTCGCCTGCTCGACGCGGGCGCCATGGGCATCATCGCGCCGCGCGTGGAAACGGCCGAGCAGGCGGCGGAGATCGTGGCTGCCTGCCGCTTTCCGCCCCACGGCCACCGTTCGGCCATCGCCACGCTGCCTTTGGTGCAGTACCGCCGCATGCCGGCCGAGGCGCTGTACCGCGCGGCCGACCATGCCACGTTGGTCAAGGTGCTGGTCGAAAGCCCGCTGGGCATCCGCAACCTGGCCGAGATCGCGGCCGTTTCTGGCGTGGGGCTGGTGGCCATCGGCACCAACGACCTGAGCGCCGAGCTGGGCGTGCCCGGCGACTTCCGCGACCCGGCCGTGCGCGCCGCGCACGAGTCGGCCCTGGAGGCCTGCCGCGCGGCCGGCAAGCCCCTGGCCATCGGCGGCATCAGCGACGCGGCTTACAGCGCAGAGCTGGTGCGCATGGGGGCGGCGCCGCTGCTCATGACCGGCATCGACACCGACCTTCTTCTGGCCGCAGCGCAGGCCCGTGCGGCGCAGGCTTTTGCAACCCTCTCCTGATTGAATTGGCTTCGACCCATGGCTTCCGAGATCCTCGTTCCCACCCCCACCCGCGATGCGGACACCTTGTCGCGCCCGGCCTTTGCCATGCCTGCCGGTGCCTGCGACAGCCACGTGCACGTCTTCGGCCCGGTGGACCGCTACCCGCATGTGGCGCAGCCCCACTACACCCTGCCCGACGGCCCGGCCCCCCTGCTCGACCGCATGACGCGCGGCCTGGGCCTGGATCGCTTCGCCATCGTGCAGCCGAGCTTCTACGGCACCGACAACGCATGCATGCTCGATGCCCTTGATGAGCTGGGTGGCCGCGCCCGCGGCGTGGCCATGGTGGAGGACGGCGTGGACGACGGTGCGCTCGACGCCATGCACCAGCGCGGTGTGCGCGCCCTGCGGCTCGATCTGTTCCTGCGCGCGCAGTGGCCCATCGCGCGCATCGTCGACTACATCCAGCGCAGTGCAGAGCGCGTGCGGCCCTGGGGCTGGCATCTGCAGTTCTACACGCCCGGGTATGTGGTGCGCGACCTGATCCCGGCGATGCCGGACATTGCCTGCAATTTCGTGATCGACCACATGGGCTACATGCTGGAGAGCGATGGCCTCACCCGCACCGACTTCGATCGCCTGATCGCCGCCGTGGCCGGTGGCCGCGGCTGGATGAAGCTCTCGGGCCCCTACCGCATCGCCAAGGACGGCAACTATGCGCGCCTCTTGCCCTACGCCCAGGCCATCGTCGATGCGCTTCCCGAGCGCACCATCTGGGGCAGCGACTGGCCCCACATCCCGAATGGGCAGATGGACACCGGCGCCCTGCTCAACCTGCTGGGAGAGTGGGTGCCCGACAACGCCAGCCGCAACCGCATCCTGAGCGACAACCCCGCCCGCCTCTACGATTTCAAGCCATGAACCAGCCCGCCCCGACCGCCACGCCTGCCGGCATCGCCCTGCGCGAAGTCCAGCGCCTGCCCACCAGCGCCGCGCGTGCCGTGGAGCCCTTCGCCATCGACGGCGTGCAGTACCTGGCGATTGCCCAACTTTCCATGGATATTCCTGGCACCGCCCCGGGCATGGGCGCGGGCGACAGCGACGTCGATCTGCTGGTCTACCGCTGGGAGGCCAACGGCTTCACCGAGTTCCAGCGCCTGGCCGTGCCCGGCGGCGAGGATGCCGAGTTCTTCACCCTGGACGGGCGCCACTTCCTGGCCACGGCCAGCCTGCGCAGCGGCAGGGGGCCCTACGACATGTCGCCGCCTTCGGTGATCTATGAGTTCGTGCAGGGGCGCTTCACGCCCTTCCAGCAGATCGTGGGCACGGCGGCCAAGCAGTGGCACTTCTTCAGCCTGCAGGGGCGGCACTTCCTGGCGCTGGCGCAAGGGGCCGCGGGGCATGGAGCACCCGCAGACGGGGCGGCGCAGTCGTGCATCTTTGAATGGGATGGCGAGCGCTTCGTGCCGTTCCAGACCGTGGAGTCCGCCTGGGGCTACAACTGGCTGGCGTTCGAGGTGCAGGGCCGCACGCTGCTGGCCTATGCCGACCACATCGCACCCTCGCGCCTGCTGGTGTGGAGCGGCACGGTGTTCGAGACACTGCAGGTGCTCGACGGTGCCAGCGGCCGCGCGTTCTGCCATTTCCGTGCGTCGGGCTGTGACTGGCTGGTGTTCGCCAACCTGCTGGGCGAGACCTCGCTGCTGCGCTGGGATGGCGCCCAGTTCGCGCCGCACCAGCGCCTGAGCGGCCCGGGTGGGCGAGAGTTCGAGTGGCTGCCCGCAGGCGACGGGGAGGGCGGGCACCTGGTGCAGGTCAACTTCATCCACGGCACGCGCGAAGCGCCCATTCCCGAACTGCAGTCGGTCATCTACCGCTGGCAGGGCGATGGCCTGGAGCCGGTACATTCCTTCGCCACCTCGGGCGGCACCGATGCGGCGGCATTCACGGCAGGGGGCGTGGCCTGCCTGGCCGTGGCCAACAGCCTCAGCGGATCGCTGCACTTTCGCACTGACTGCTGCATCTACCAAATCCAGCCGGCCTGACCCTCTGCCCTTGCCAGTGCGCACCACCACCACAAGCCACCATGTACCAACCCCAAGCTGATTTCGCCGGCCTGTTCCACGCTTTCACAGGCGGCGGCGGGGCCATCGGTCCCGAGCTCACCGCGTTGATGCTGGAGCAGCAGGCCGACAGCCCGTTGCTGGTTTCCACGGCGTCGGACATCGCCCTGTTCCCCGGGCGCGGGGCGGTGCCGCGCATGGAGAGTTTTCGCAAGTCCACGCGCGGCTTCATCGAGCTCACGGCGGTCTCGCACCTGCCGCTGGCCATGGCCTACGTGGCGCGCCGGCGCGAGCTGGCGCCCGATGACCTGGCGTGGTGCACCCAGCTGCAAGGCCTGCTGCCGCACATCGCCAGGGTGCGGGCAGCCAACACGGTCGGCATGTGGACCCAGCACGTGAACCTGGATGCCTTTGCAGGCCAGGAGGCGAAGATCGTCGCCATGGTGAACTACACGCTCTCCTCCACCGAGGCCTATATCCAGCGGGCGCTGGCCGATGCCTCGCTGATGGACTTCGATGCGCTGGTGGCGCACTACTTCGACCCTCCTGCCGCGCTGCTGCCGGTGTCGATGAATGCCATCATGTTTGCCACCTTCGGGCTGGCCTACGTGGACATCGCCTACCGCATCGGTGCCTGGCTGCGCAGCAGCGGCATCGACTGGGGGCGTGCCATGGTGCTCGTCAGCGGCCAGTCGGGCCGGCCCACGGCGGGCGTGACCTGGTCGTCCAACAGCATGTGCAACCTGGTCTGGCGCGTGAGCGATGGGCAGATGCCCGCTGATCGCCTGTACGTGGCGCCGCATGCCCCTGGCTTCTCGGTGGACCAGTTCCAGGACGCGGCCGCGCTGGCCGGCCTGGAGCAGACCTACCGCCGGCTGTGGATGCACACGCGCACCAGCGTGGAGGTCTCGCGCCAGATGTTCGCCAGCCACCCGGCCTATGTGTTCTCGCCTGCAGCGGCTCAGGACATGCCGCCCATCCACGGCCTCGATGACCAGGCAGCCTGCGTGGCGCGCCTGCGCCGCATCATGGAAGACCCGCAGCAGTTGCTGGTCAACTGCGTAGCCGACTACGTGGTGGACGAACTGCAGCGCAACGGCAACCGGCCTGCTGAAGTGGCGATACCGGGCTTCACCAATGTGGACTTCAGTACGCTGGCCTGACAGCGCCCTGGTTTCCGTCGTGCCTTGTCCTGCCGGCCGCCCTGCCTGGTGATGGCGGCCGGTGGGGCGGGGCATGCCGGAGACTGGGCGGCGCTGCGGCTCAGTCGAAATCGTCGACGGTGTCCGGGTCGGGCACGTCGCCCACCGCTTCCCGAGTGGCCTTGGCCTGGATCTCCAGCCAGGCGCAGAAGGCCTTGATCTCCGGGCGGTTCGCGCTGCGCGGCCCCACCAGCAGCCAGTAGGCCAGGGGGGAGTCGAGCCGGTGGTTGGGCAGCAGCTCCACCAGGTCGCCCGCGGCCAGTGCATCGGCGATCAGCGGCATGCGCGCCAGCGCCAGGCCCTGGCCGCTCAGGGCTGCCTGCACGATCTGGTGCGCGTAGTTGAAATACAGCCAGCGCTGCGGCTGCAGCTTGGGCTGGCCCTGGTTCTCGAACCAGCGCTGCCAGCTGAGCCACTCCAGGTGCTGGCTGCGGTGAGCGTCGCCGGCCTCGATCAGGGTGAAGTTCGCCACGTCGGCGGGTGTGCGCACGGGTGGGTTGCTCTTGATGAGCCAGGGGCTGGCGACGATGGCCAACTGCTCGCCGCACAGGCGCACGGCGCCGCGGGGCATGCTGCTGGGCAGGCTGTAGCGCAGGGCCAGGTCCACGTCCGAGGTTTCCAGGTCCACGGGCACGTCGGTGGCATCGATGCGGATGTCGATGCCCGGGTTGTCGCGCTGGAACTCTTCCATGCGCGGAATCAGCCACATCGACGCAAAACTGGCCCAGGTGGTGATGGCCACGCTGCGCCGCCCCGCGGTCTGGCGCACCAGCCGCACGGATGCGTCCATGCGGTCCAGCGCCGGAGCGATGGCGCGCTGCAACTGGGCGCCAGCGCTCGTCAGCTCCACCGCGCGCGTGTGGCGCAGGAACAGGGGTACGCCCACCTCGTCCTCCAGCGACTGGATCTGGCGGCTCACGGCCGATTGGGTGAGCGCCATTTCATCGGCCGCCGCCCGGAAGTTCAGGTGCCTGGCCACCGCCAGGAAGGCGCGCCAATGGCCCACGGAAACAGGGCGGGTGCGCGAGAGGGCAGGAGTGGGCTCGGCGTTGGGCATGGTGTCTTTTCAAATTAATTCATGCGTCTATGGCATCAATGGCGCACTGCGTTTTCATTGGACCGAAGGCCGCTACAGGCGGATCATCCAGGCTCTACAACGATTTATCAACCACCGAAGGAGCCCATCATGTCGTCCCGTACCGTTCTGGAATCGCAACAATCCGCCATCGCCCCGGCGGCCGGCCGCGTGTTGGCCGGAAGCTGGAAGCTGGACGCGGGCCGAGTCATCACACTGAACCCGCGCGAGCGCAGTGTGCTTGAAATCTCGCAAGGCCGGGTGTGGCTTTCGGTGGGCGCCAGGCCCGGCCAGGCAGATCAGGCCACAGAGGACATCGTGCTGGTCCGGGGCCAGTCCCTGGTCATTGAATCTGGCCAGCAGGTGGTGATGGAGTCCTGGTACCTGCGTGGGGGCGCTCCCAGTGCGGTGGCCTTCTGCTGGGACAGTGCCCCCGCCACCCGCCTGGTTGCGGACTCTGCGCTGGATTGGGAGCTTGGCGTGGCACAGCCGCTGCGTGAACTGGTCTGTGCGCTGGGCCAGGGCGGGCGTGCCGTGAGCGCCGCTGTGGCTGCCACCCTGGGCGCCAGCGGCCGGCTGGCCGCCGGCCTGGTGCGGTTTGCTCTGCATCGGATAGCGACCCAGCGTGCGCGCATGCCCGCCTGAGGAGGACAGGCCGTCACCGGTATCCGGCCGCATTTTTCAATTGATGCCGAATTTGAATCAATCAGGGCCTTGCAATTCATTGGACGCACCGTAACCACAGGTGCACCATAGAGGCCTACAGGGTTTACCAGGAGAAAATCATGAATGCATCGAATGTTCTGCAATTGCAACCATCCAGCGCCTTTGGCCGCGTTGCGGCCAAGGACGTCTGCACGCTCAAGCCTGGTGCAGCCATCAGCTTCACGCCCCGCACGCCCCGGGCCTTGCGCATTACCGAGGGCCAGGCCTGGGTGACGCTGGACGACGGCCCGCACGGCGCCAGCCGCGAATCGGCAGGTGACGTCTTCCTGCAAGCGGGCCAGACCCTCTGGGTGGCCGCGGGCCAGCATGCCGTGGTGGAGACGCTGGGCCAACAGCGCCTGCAATACCGCTGGACGGGCCTGGCTCCGCGCCCTGCTCCTGCCTGGTGGCGCCGTGCACTGGGCGTGGCCAGCATGCCGTCGTCGGATGGAGCGCCTTGCTGCGCGTGAGGCGCGCTGGCCATCACGCAGGTGGTGGTGCACGGTAGAAGAGGAAGAGCTGCTGCGGCCCGGGACCACCGGGCGCTGCGGCTCTTTTTTGTGGTGAAACCGCTGGGTTGCTGCGGCCCCGCCCTTTGCGAGAAGGGCGGGGCTTTATATTTTGTGGTCTACATTCTGAGGATGAGCGGCGGCCGCATGCCGTGAGATGAAAAACCCGGCACCACCCATTTCTCCCTGATGAAAATCCTCTTCATTCACCAGAATTTTCCGGGGCAGTTCCAGCACCTGGCGCCTGCACTGGCATCGCAGGGGAACGAGGTGGTGGGCTTGACCATGACGCCGGCTACCACGGGCGGGCGGGCGTCGTGGAATGGGGTGAGGATGGTTCCCTGCATGCCGTCGCGCCAGTCGACGCCCGGCATCCATCCCTGGGTGATCGACACGGAGACGAAGCTCGTGCGTGGCGAGGCCGCTTTCCGAGCCTGCCTGGAATTGCAGCACCAGGGGTTCCACCCCGACGTGGTCATTGCCCATCCTGGCTGGGGCGAGAGCCTGTTCATCAAGGAGGTCTGGCCCGAGGTCCGGCTGGCGATCTACTGCGAATTTTTCTACCAGGCGCAGGGCGCGGATGTCGGGTTCGACCCCGAATTTCCCGAGGGGCCGTTTGCCGGTGCCCGCATGCGGGCAAAGAACTTCAACAACCTGCTGCACTTCGATCTGGCAGACGGAGGCATCTCGCCGACCCGGTGGCAAGCGGACGCGTTTCCCTCGCCCCTGAGAGACCGCATTACCGTCATTCACGATGGCATCGATACGGACCTGCTGGTGCCCAATCCAGCGGTCGCCCTGGCGTTCTCCACGCCCTCTGGCAAGGTGACCCTCCGAAAGACCGATGAGGTCATCACGTTCGTGAGCCGCGATCTGGAGCCATTGCGGGGCTTCCATCGGTTCATGCGGGCCTTGCCGGATATCCTGCAGCGCCGGCCGCACGCGCGGGTTCTTATCATCGGCGGGGAGGGCGTCAGCTATGGCCCCAAGCCCGATCCTGCCCGGTACGGGGCGCGCAGCTGGAAGCAGATTTTCCTGGACGAGGTCCGCGACGCCCTGGGACCGGAGCGCATGGAGCGCATCCACTTCCTGGGGCGGCTGCCCTATGCGGATTTCGTGTCGGTACTCCAGCTCAGCAGTGTGCATGTCTATCTCACCTACCCCTACGTGCTCAGTTGGAGCCTGCTGGAGGCGATGAGCGTGGGCTGTGCCATCGTTGCCAGTGATACCGCGCCCGTCCGGGAAGCGGTGGTGCACGGCGAGACCGGGCGGCTCGTCGATTTTTTTGACCCCGGACAATTGGTTCATGGGGTGTGCGCGCTTCTGGACGACGCAAGCGAGCGGGAGCGGCTGGGCAGGAATGCCCGATCGTTTGTCCAGAGAAATTTTGACCTTCGCAGATGGTGCCTGCCCCAGCAACTGGACTGGATCCACGGCATCGCGCGGAGCCCACGGCGCAATTGACAGCAAGCAGCACGGCACAAGTGGCCGGGCTGGCTGGCTACAGCTGCAGTTCCCTGCGCAGGGCTTCGAATGCGGCCAGGGCCGCCTCGCCGTCGAGTTGCTCCATCCGCGCCAGCACCTCGGTATCGTCCACCGAGGTGAAGGCCAGGCTGAACTGGCGAAACCGCCGCTCGGCCAGCAACCCGTGGTGCAGGACCTCCACACTGGTGTGGCGCGGGTCGTTGCGGATGCGTTCGGTGAGCTTGAGCACTTCCTTCTGCGTGCCCTCCAGTTGCTGGCAAAAGCGCATGCCGTCGAAGACCAGCAGGCCGGTGATGCCCAGGCTGGCATTCCTCACGCGGGCGTGGCCTGCAATCTCGGCGACGACGCTCGGGGGTTGATCGGGTGCCAGGGTACTCACGTACAGGGCTTCATACAGGCTGTGTGCTGGGGTCATAGGTGCGGCGCAATGTAGGGCGGCGCTGGCTGGCGCACAATGTCAAAAGACATAGCAAGATCCAGCACTGTGCAAGGGCTGCAGGCACCATGGCGCGGGGCCAACACCCGCACAAATGCATGCCGGCCGGCGCCTCAAATGGCGGCTGGCTACCTAAAATGGCGCCACGATGAATGCCACCCTGCCGCCCCAGGCATGCCCGCCGAATTGCCATGAATGCCGCCTGCGCAAGACCGGCGCCTTCACGCCCGTGGAGCCGCAACTGCTGGATTTCATCGAAGGCTTTCGCTCTGCCACGCTGTCGGTACCGGCCGGCGGCGCCCTGGTGCACGAGGGACAGGTCAACGCCCGCCTGTTCACGCTCTACTCGGGCTGGGCGTTTCGCTACAAGACGCTGAGCGATGGGCGCCGCCAGATCCTGAACTTCCTGCTGCCGGGCGACCTGGTGGGCTTGCAGCAGGAGTTCGGCGACCTGTCGGCGCATGGCGTCGAGGCGCTCACGGACTGCGCACTGTGTGTTTTCCAGAACGACAGCCTGTGGGCGGTGTTCGCCGAGCACCCGCGCCTGGGTTACGACGTGACCTGGCTGGCTGCCCATGAGGAGGGGCACGTGGACGACCACCTGCTGACCGCCGGGCGGCGCAACGCCACCGAGCGCGTGGCCATGCTGCTCATGCACCTGTACCGCCGGCTCGATCGCGTGGGCCTGGTCGATGCCGATGGGGCCGTGGCCTTCCCGCTCAACCAGCAGCACATTGCCGATGCACTGGGCCTGTCGCTGGTGCATACCAACAAGACCCTGCGCCGGCTTGCGCTGCTCGGTCTGCATGAGCTCAAGAATGGGCGGCTGCGGCTGCTCAATACCCGTGCGCTCGAACGCATCGCCGAGTACTACGACACGCCACCGCGCCTGTTGCCCCTGTTGTAGGGCCGCCCCCCGGGCGCGGCGCAGCCGATAATCCCGTTGCCTGCGCGCCACCTGGCGCGGGGCCCCAATTTCCATTTCCATGACGCAACTCGACATCCTCATCATGGCGGCCGGCAAGGGCACGCGCATGAAAAGCCGTATCCCCAAGGTGCTGCAGCGCCTGGGCGGGCGCCCTTTGCTGCACCACGTGCTGGACCAGGCCGCCCACCTGCAGGCGCGCAGCGCCACCGTGATCACCGGCCATGGCGCCGCCGAGGTGGAGGCCGCTACCCACCAGGCCGCTGCGGGCGGTGCAGAACTCGCCTTCGTGCGGCAGGAGCCGCAACTGGGCACCGGCCATGCCGTGCAGCAGGCCGTGCCGCACCTGCGCGAGGACGGCACGGTGGTGGTGCTCTCGGGCGACGTGCCGCTCACCCAGGCCGATACCCTGCGTGCCCTGGTGGCCGCCGGTGGCGGCGAGCGGCTGGCGCTGCTCACCGTGACGCTGCCCGACCCCACGGGCTACGGCCGCATCGTGCGCGACGCAGCGGGTGCGGTGCAGGGCATCGTCGAGCACAAGGACGCGAGCGAGGCGCAGCGCGCCATCACCGAGGTCTACAGCGGCATCATGGCCGTGCCCGCGCGGCTGCTGGCCCCCTGGCTGGCGCGCCTGACCAACGACAACGCCCAGGGCGAGTACTACCTGACCGACATCGTCGCGATGGCCGTGGCCGATGGCGTGCCCGTGGTGGCCCACCGCATCACCGATGCCCTGCAGGTGGCCGGCGTGAACAGCCCCCTGCAACTGGCCGAGCTGGAGCGCGCCCACCAGCAGCGCCAGGCCCGCGCTCTGCTGGAGCAGGGCGTGCGCCTGGCCGACCCGGCCCGCTTCGACCTGCGCGACGATGTGCGCACCGGCGTGCGCGGCGAACTGGTCTGCGGGCAGGATGTGGAGATCGACGCCAACTGCCTCTTCACCGGCCGTGTGGAGCTGGGCGAGGGCGTGCAGATCGGCGCCAACTGCTGCATCGCCAACGCACGCATCGCCGCCGGCGCGGTGATCCACCCCTACACCCACATCGACGGCGAGAAGCTCGGCGCCAGCGTGGGCGAAGGCGCGCTGATCGGGCCCTTCGCGCGCCTGCGCCCGGGTGCACAACTGGGCCGCGAGGTGCACATCGGCAACTTCGTGGAGGTGAAGAACTCCACCCTGGCCGATGGCGCCAAGGCCAACCACCTGGCCTACCTGGGCGACGCCACCGTGGGCGAGCGCGTGAACTATGGCGCCGGCGCCATCACCGCCAACTACGACGGTGCCAACAAGCACCGCACGGTGATCGAGGCCGACGTCCACATCGGCAGCAACTGCGTGCTGGTGGCTCCTGTCACCATCGGTGCCGGTGCCACGGTGGGTGGCGGTTCCACCATTTCCAAGGACGTGCCACCCGGGTCTTTGGGCGTGGCCCGCGGCAAGCAGGTGGCCATCGCCAACTGGCAGCGTCCCACGAAGCAACCCAAGCCATGAGGTGACCAGGAGGCCCGCGCCATGAGCGACGACGACACCCGCCAGACCCTTGAAGAACTGCGCGCCGAACTCGCCCGCAGTCGGCAGGAGGTGGCCGACATGGCCGCTGCGCAGGAGGAGTTCCTGCGTGCCGTCTCGCACGACCTGCGCGCGCCGCTGCGCCACGTGACCTCGTACGGTACCCTGGTGCGCGAGGTGCTCGGTGACCTGCCGGTCGATGTGGTGCAGTCGCCCGGGCTCCAGGAGGCGTTGGGCTTTCTGGCCACCATGGACCAGTCCGCCCGGCGCATGGGGCTCATGATCGACGGCCTGCTGGCCCTGGTGCGCGCCGGGCGCGCACCACTGCGCTGCGAGGCCATCGCGCTGGCCGATGCCGTGGCCCAGGCACGCGCCACGCTGGCGGCAGCCCAGGCCGGGCGCACGGTGCAGTGGCATCTGGACCCGGGCCTGCCTGTGCTGCAGGCCGATGCCAGCCTGTTGCAGGAGTTGCTGGTGCAGGTGCTGGGCAATGCACTCAAGTTCACGCGCGGGCAGGACCAAGCGTGTATCCGCGTAGGGGCCGAACCGCTGGCCGATGGCCGCGTGGCGGTGACCGTGCGTGACAACGGCGTGGGCTTCGATCCCGCGCGCGCGGGATCGCTGTTCGGCGTATTCCAGCGCCTGCACCGCGAGACGGAGTTCGAGGGCGTGGGCTCCGGCCTGGCCCTGTGCCGGTTGATCGCCCATCGCCACGGTGCGCAGATCACGGCCGATGCTGCGCCGGGCGCGGGCTGCCAGGTCCGCCTGGAGTGGCCGCAGCCTTGACCGTCCCAGGCATGCCGGACGAGCGCCCCGGTGCCCGCCAAGCGCTTTACACCCCGCAAGTCCAGGGCTGGTGCCCCGGTGCCTGGCAACCCATGGCCTCGGGCGATGGGCTGGTGGTGCGCGTGCGTCCGCCCATGGGGCGGCTGACCCTGCGCCAGGCGTGGCGGCTGGCCCGGCTGGCCCGCACGCACGGGGCGGGCATCCTGGAGCTGTCCAGCCGCGCCAATGTGCAGTTGCGTGGCGTGGACCCTGCGCGGCATGCGGCGGTGCTGAGGGCCCTGGCGGGCTGCGGGCTGCTGGATGCCGACGTGCAGCGTGAGCGCCTGCGCAATGTGGTGGTGGACCCGATGCACCAGCCTGGCGATGGCGTGCAGGCGCTGGCGACGGCGCTGCTGCTAGGGCTGGAAGAGGCGGGCGACCTGGGTGCGCTGCCTGCCAAATTCGGTTGGGCCATCGACGGTGGCCATTCCCACTGGCTGCAGACGGTGTCCGCCGACATCCGCATGCACAGGGTGCCGGGCGCCGGCCCCCAGGCCTGGCGGGTCCAGCCGGAGGGCCTGTCCTGGGCCCTGGCTGCAACGGGCACCGTCGATGCCGCTGCGGCAGGGCTCGCCCTGGCACGGTGGTTTGCCTCGCACTGCCTCCAGCAGCGCGCACCCGGGCTGCGACCGGGGCGCCTGGCATCACATGCCGGCGAACTGGAGCGCCTGCGGGCCGCCGCCACGCCGCAGGCCCCCTGGCCTGCCGGGCTGCCCGCCGGGGTTCACTGGATGCCCGCCGACTCCGCCCGCCGTGCAGCCCCCCCACTGCCTGGCCCGGCGCCCTGCATACTGCCCGGTATCGGCGTGCTGGTGGGAGCCCCTTTGGGCCGTCTGCAGGCGCAGGCACTGGCCCGGCTGGTGAGGGCCCTGCGGGGCAGTGCATCCGGGTTGCGCGTGACCCCCTGGCGCATGCTGCTGATCGAATCCGGCGCACAGGTCGAGGAGGTGCCGGGCTTTTGGCAGGCGGCTGGCCTGGACGTGTCCGTGGACTGGGTGACCCACCCCGGCGATGCACGGCTACGCGTCTCTGCCTGTACGGGTGCCCCGGGATGCCCGCAGGCCCAGGCGCCCACGCAGGCACTGGCGCTGGCGCTGGCACCCCATGTGCCGCCGCAGGCCCATCTGCATGTGGCGGGCTGCGCCAAAGGCTGCGCGCGCCAGGAACCGGCCACGGTGACGCTGCGCGCGGAGCCCACCCTGGGCGAGCCCGTTTTCGCCGTGGTGCGGCAGGGGCGCGCCGCAGACGATGCGGCCTATCGTGTGGGACTGTTCACACTGCAAGACAATCCAGGCTTGTTGTTTGAAAAGAATTAATGGTTCACCGCTACGAAACCGATGGCGCCGAGATCTATCGGCAGTCTTTTGCCACCATCCGCCGCGAGGCGTCCCTGGACCGCTTTACCCCCACCGAAGAGCGCGTCGTGGTGCGCATGGTCCATGCAGCCGGCATGGTCGAGCTGGCCCCCCACGTGGAGTTTTCGCCCGGCATGGCCGAGGCGGCTGAGCAGGCACTGCAGGGCGGAGCGCCCGTGCTGTGCGATGTGCGCATGGTCAGCGAGGGCATCACCCGCAAACGCCTGCCCGCGCACAACCGGGTGCTCTGCACGCTGCAGGATGAACGCGTGGCGGCGCTGGCCCAGGAAATGGGCACCACCCGCAGCGCGGCCGCGGTGGAGCTGTGGCGGCCCGACCTGGCGGGCGCCATCGTGGCCATCGGCAATGCGCCCACGGCCCTGTTCCACCTGCTCAACATGCTGCGGCAACCCGGCTGCCCTCGTCCGGCGGCCATCATCGGCTGCCCGGTGGGTTTCGTCGGCGCCAGGGAGTCCAAGGAGGCACTGATGGAGGACCTGCCGGTGCCTGCCATGGTGGTGCGCGGCCGCCTGGGTGGGTCTGCCATGACCGTGGCCGCCATCAACGCCCTGGCCAGCCATGCCGAGTGAGTCCGTGGAGGCGGTGAAGGCCGTGCCCGGCGTCGTCTGCGTGGGCCTGGGGCCCGGTGATCCGGAGCTGATGTCGGTGAAGGCGCACCGGTTGGTGCGCAGCGCGCGCCACGTGGCCTTCTTCCGCAAGAAAGGGCGCCCCGGCAAGGCCCGCCAGGTGGTGGATGGCCTGCTGGAACCGGCGGCCACCGAATACCCCATGGAGTACCCCGTGACCACCGAGCTGCCCGTGGACAGCCCGCAGTACGTGGCCCAGTTGGCGGCGTTCTACGACGACTGGTGCACCCGCCTGGAAACGCTGGCCCGCACCGAGCAGGTGGTGGTGCTCTGCGAAGGCGACCCCTTCCTCTATGGCTCTTTCATGCACCTGTACACCCGGCTGCGCGAGCGCGCTGCCGTGCGCCTGGAGGTGGTGCCGGGCATTCCCGGCATGGTGGGCTGCTGGCACGCCACGGGCGAGCCCATCACCTGGGGCGACGACGTGCTCAGCGTGATGACCGGCACCCTGCCGGAAGACGAACTGGTGCGGCGCATGCAAACCGCCGACGCCCTGGTGGTGATGAAGGTGGGGCGCAACCTTCCGCGCATCCGCCGGGCCCTGCAACGCACCGGCCGGCTCGATGCCGCCTGGCTGGTGCAGAACGGCACCACGGCCAGCCAGCAGGTGGCCAGGCTGACCGAGGTGAGCGACGAGGCCTGCCCGTATTTCGCCATCGTGCTGGTACATGGCCAGGGCCGCCGGCCGGAGGCCGCCTGGTGAGCCCGCAGCCCAACGCGGGCCGCCTGACTGTGGCTGGCCTGGGTCCAGGGGTCCTCGCACAGATCACGCCCGAAGTGGCCTCAGCCCTGCAGGCCGCGACCGACGTGGTGGGCTACCTGCCCTATGTGGAGCGGGCCCGTGCCCTGGTGCAGGTGCAGGGCCAGGCCCCCGCGGTGGCCTGGCATGCGTCGGACAACCGGGTGGAGCTGGAGCGGGCGCGCCAGGCACTGGCGCTGGCCGCGCAGGGGCGGCAGGTGGTGGTCGTGTCCTCCGGCGACCCAGGGGTGTTCGCCATGGCCGCCGCCGTGTTCGAGGCCATCGAGCAGGCGCCGCCCGAAGTGGCCAGCGCCTGGCAGGCGCTGGATGTGCAGGTGCTGCCCGGCATCACGGCCATGCTGGCTGCCGCGGCGCGCGCCGGTGCGCCGCTGGGCCATGATTTTTGCTGCATCAACCTGTCGGACAACCTCAAGCCCTGGCCGGTGATCGCCCGGCGCGTGCAGCTGGCGGCCGAGGCCGACTTCGCCATGGCGTTCTACAACCCGCGCTCGCGCAGCCGGCCCGAAGGCTTCGTGCGCCTGCTGGCCTTGCTGCGCGCGCACTGTGAACCCGAGCGGCTGATGGTCTTTGCGCGCGCCGTGTCCACCCCCGACGAGGCACTGCACGTGTGCACGCTTGCCGATGCCGAGCCCGAGATGGCCGACATGCGCACCGTGGTGCTGGTGGGCAACAGCACCACGCGGCAGGTGGGGCGCTGGGTCTACACCCCGCGCTTCTATGGGCTGGAGGCCGCCGCGCCAGACGCCCGGGGCAGCACGCCATGAGCGATCCAGTGCAGCACAGCGTCCACCTCCTCGGTGCGCGGGCGCGGCGGCAGCGGGGGGCGCTGCACCATCACCACGGGCAGCCCCAGGGCACGCGCAGCCAGCAGCTTGCCGCGCGTGGCCTCACCCCCGGCGTTCTTGGCCACCAGCCAGGTGATGCCATGGGCCTGCAGCAGTGCCTGGTCGTGCTCGGCGCTGAAGGGGCCGCGGCCCAGCACCACGGTGGTGTCTGCCAGCGGCAGGCTGCCCGGCTGCGGCGCATCCACCAAGCGCAGCAGGTAGTGGTGCCGGGTTTGGCCGGCAAAGGCATCCAGCTGCTTGCGCCCTATGGCGAGAAACACCCGGGTAGGCGCCTCGGGCAATGCCTGGGCGGCCGCGGCCATATCGGGCACGTCTACCCAGCGGTCTGCGGCCCCGGCCTGCCAGGGTGCGCGTTCCAGCGCCAGCAGCGGCACGCCCGTGGCTTCGCAGGCCGCGCAGGCGTTGCGGCTCATCTGTGCGGCAAAGGGATGGGTGGCATCCACGACATGGGTGATGCCCTGGCCGCGAATGAACTGCGCCAGCCCATCTGCACCGCCGAAGCCGCCGCAGCGCGTGGGCACGGGCTGCGCCACGGGGGCCAGCGTGGCACCCGCATAGGAAAAAACGGCGCGCACCCGGGCCTGGTGCAGGGCCTGCGCCAGCCGGCTGGCGCCGCTGGTACCGCCCAGCAGGAGAACATGCGTCATGGCTGATCCGTGGTTGACATTGGTGGGCCTGAACGAGGATGGGCTGGACGGACTGGCACCCGCCCCACGGCAGGCGCTGGACCAGGCCCAGGTGATTTTCGGCGGCCCGCGCCACCTGGCGCTGGCGCAGGCCGGCGAGCGCGGCCGCCCCTGGCCCGTGCCGTTCGACACCGCACCCGTGCTGGCGCTGCGAGGGCAGCGCGTGGCGGTGCTCGCCTCGGGCGACCCGTTCTGGTTCGGTGCGGGCGGCAGCCTGGCGGCGCAGCTGGCACCGCACGAGTGGCGCTGCCACGCGCAGCCCTCGACATTCTCGCTCGTGGCGGCCCGCCTGGGCTGGCGGCTGGAGGCCACCGACTGCCTGGGCCTGCACGCCAGCCCGCTGCAGCAGTTGCTGCCACTCCTGGCGCCGGGTGGGCAGTGCATCGTGCTGCTGCGCGATGGCCCGGCCGTGGCCAAGCTTGCAGGCTGGCTGGCGCAGGAGGGCTGGGGCGCGAGCATGCTGTGGGTGATGGAGTCCGTGGGTGGCCCGCGCGAGCGCTGCCGAACATGGCGGGCGCACGAGGCCGAGACCGCGCTGGCAACCGACCCGGCCCAGGCCCCGGTGGCCGTCGCCCTGCGGGCCGCTGGGGGAAAGGCCCTGCCCCAGGTGCCCGGGCGTGGCGACGACTGGTATGCGCACGATGGCCAGATCACCAAGGCCCCGGCCCGGGCGCTGACGCTGGCTGCCCTGGCACCCCGGCGAGGCGAGCGGCTGTGGGACATCGGCGGCGGCTCGGGCTCCGTGGCCGTGGAATGGTGCCTGGCCGGTGGCCTGGCCACCAGCGTGGAGCAGCATGCGGCGCGGGTGGACAACATCCGCAGCAATGCGGCTCGCTTCGGCCTGCTGCCCGCGCTGCAGGTGGTGCACGGCCTGGCGCCCGACGCGCTGCAAGGGCTGGCGGCGCCCCAGGCGGTGTTCGTCGGCGGGGGCTTCGATGCCGCCCTGTTTGCCGCCTTGCGGGCCGTGATGCCCACCGGCTGCCGGCTGGTGGTCAATGCCGTGACCCTGGAGACCGAGGCCCTGCTGGTGCAATTGCAGGCGGACCATGGTGGCCAGTTGCTGCGGCTGGAGTTGTCCATCGCCGAACCGCTGGGGCGCATGCGCAGCTGGAAGGCCGCGCGCCCGCTGGTGCAATGGAGCTGGCAGCGGTGACGGCATCCACTGCGCAGCCCGTTGCCGCCACGCCCCTGCATGCCTGCCTGGTGCTGGGCGTGGGCCTGCGCGCCCAGGCCAGCCCTGGCACGCTGCAGGCCCTGTGGGCGCAGGCACAGTCCCTGTTGCCTGGACAGTCAGCCTGCTTTTGCGCCGTGGCCGTGCTGCAGGGCAAGGCCGGGCACCCGGCGCTTGCGGGCTGGCTCGGCCCCTCTGCGTTGCTGGCGGTACCTGTGGAGCAGATGCGGGGACAGCCCGTTGCCACGCAGTCGCCGAACCTGCAGGCCCGCTATGGCACCGGCAGCGTGGCCGAAGCGGCGGCGCTGGTTGCTGCCGGGCCGCAGGCGCAACTGCTGCTGCCCCGCCTGGTGGCCGAGGATGGCAGTGCCACGCTGGCCGTGGCGTTGCGCCACCCGGCCCCCTTCGATTGTTGTATGGCGGTGGCAGGCGCAGACCGCCATGCCGCCGCGCTGACCCAAGGAGCTACGGCATGACCGTGCATTTCATCGGCGCCGGCCCTGGCGCGGCCGACCTCATCACCGTGCGCGGGCGCGACCTCATGGGCCAATGCCCCGTCTGCCTGTACGCGGGCTCGCTGATTCCGCGCGAGCTGCTCGCGCACTGCCCGCCGGGTGCGCACGTCGTCAACACCGCGGCCATGGACCTCGATGCCATCATGGCCGAGATATCCGCGGCCCACGCGCGCGGCCAGGACGTGGCCCGCCTGCACTCGGGCGACCTGTCGGTCTGGTCCGCCATGGGCGAGCAACTGCGCCGCCTGCGCGCCGCGGGCATCGGCTACACCGTCACGCCGGGCGTGCCCTCGTTTGCCGCCGCTGCGGCCGCGCTGGGTGCGGAACTGACGCTGCCGGGCCTGTGCCAGTCGGTGGTGCTGACGCGCACCTCGGGCCGCGCCACATCCATGCCCGAGGGCGAAAACCTGGCGGCCTTTGCTGCCACGGGCGCGGTGTTGGCCATCCACCTGTCCATCCACATGGCCGACAAGGTGCAGGCCGAACTGCTGCCGCACTATGGCGCCGACTGCCCGGCCGCCATCGTCTGGCGTGC
This sequence comes from Pseudomonadota bacterium, assembly GCA_040387235.1. Classification (GTDB taxonomy): domain Bacteria; phylum Pseudomonadota; class Gammaproteobacteria; order Burkholderiales; family Burkholderiaceae_C; genus Acidovorax. Next base: position 9,051 of record JAZKEE010000115.1, on the reverse strand, counting down.
CAGCTGGCCCGACGAGACCGTCGTGCGCACCACGGTGGGTGCGCTGGCCCAGGCGGTGGCCACCAGCATGGAACGCACGGCGCTGATCCTGGTGGGGCGCAGCCTGCAGGCCGAGGCATTTGAAGAAAGCCGGCTCTACGCCGCCGACTACGACCGCCGCTATCGTCCCCTGGGCATGGCGCCGCGTTTTCCGGCCCCGGAGATGCCTGCCGGCGCCGCGCTGGACACGGCCCGGGACCAGCCGCTCGACCAGGCCTCCAAGGCATGAATACCAGCCTGCCTTATGGCCTGCCGCCGGTGGCCCTGACCTTGATCGGCATCGGCACGGGCAACCCCGACCACCTCACCCGCCAGGCCATCATGGCCATGAACGCGGCCGACCTGATCCTGCTGCCGCACAAGGGCGGGGACAAGGCTGAACTGGCCGCGCTGCGCCAGTCGCTGTGCGACGAGGTGCTGGTGGCGCCCGCACCGCGCATCGCCGGTTTCGACATGCCGGTGCGCCGCAGCCAGGGTGACGACTACCTGGCCCAGGTCGATGAATGGCATGCCGCCATCGCCCGCTGCTGGCAGGACGCCATTGCCCGGGCCCTGGGTGCGCCCGCTGCCCGCCACGTGCCTGCGTCCAAGGTCCTGCGCGTCGCCCTGCTGGTGTGGGGAGACCCGGCCTTGTACGACAGCACGCTGCGCATCGCGGCGCGCATGCAGCCCGCCCCCGCGAGCGTGGCCGTGGTGGCCGGCATCACCTCGGTGCAGGCGCTGGCCGCCGCGCATGCGGTGCCGCTCAACGACATCGGCCAGCCCTTCATGGTGACCACCGGCCGGCAGCTGCGCGAGCAGGGCTGGCCTGCAGGCGTGGACACAGCGGTGGTGATGCTGGACGGGCAGTGCAGCTTCACGGCATTGGCGCCCGAGGGCCTGCACATCTGGTGGGGAGCCTACCTGGGCATGCCCCAGCAACTGCTGGACAGCGGCCCCCTGGCCGAGGCCGGCCCGCGCATCGAGCGCATCCGCGCCGCGGCGCGTGCCCAGCATGGCTGGCTCATGGACATCTACCTGCTGCGGCGTGCATCTGGGCTGCCGGCGGTTCAAAACCAGGCGGTATCAGGGGCCTGAGGTGGCCAGCGCTGGTGCCGTGGTGGAGTCCACCGCGGCCGAGCTGTCCGTCACCCGGTTGCGCCCGGCATTCTTGGCCACGTAGAGCGCTGCATCGGCCGCATCCATCCACGCGCGCAGCGCACCGTGCCGGGTATGCGCAGCTGCCACGCCGATGCTGGCGGTCATGCGCAGGGCCGGCATGTCGCGCAGGCGGATCGCCTCGGTCTGCGCGCGGATGCGCTCGGCCACGGCCACCGCTTCCTCCAAGGCCATGCCGGTCAGCAAGATGGCGAACTCATCGCCCCCGTAACGGCCCGCGCAGTCCGTGGCGCGCACATTGCCGCGCACCACATGGGCCACCGCGCGTATCACCTCGTCGCCCACGCTGTGGCCGTGCTGGTCGTTGATCTGCTTGAAGCTGTCGATGTCCATCATCAGCATGCAGGCCGGCTCGCGGCTGGCTTGGTGGCTGCGCAATGCGGCTTCGGCCTGTTCCTGCCAATGGCCGCGACCATACAGACCGGTCAGCGTGTCCACGCGGCGCAGCTCGTCGAGCAGCAGGTTCTGGTGCGACACCTTGCGGATCAGCCGGTAGCTGACCACGCTGACCGAGATGGTGTGCAGTGCCATCACCGGCAGGCAGGCCAGGATGATGGGCAGGGGGCTCTCGGGCGACCAGTGCACGCCGGTGAGCAGCGCGCCGACCGCCCCGCCCGCGAGCATGCCCGGGATGGACTTGGCCCACAGCCCGCGGATGCCGGTGGTGATCTTGTCCACCATGGTCAGCGTGCACAGCAGCACGCTGGGCAGCAGGCTGAAGTGCATGAGCGGCACGAGCGCTGCGGCCAGGGCCGAGTCGGCGAGCAGGTTGCGGATCTCGGCGCGGTACGGGTCGGCGCTGCGCCGCGACAGCTGATAGGCCACGTGGGGCCAGACGAAGCACGGCAGCACCATGCCCAGCCACTCGAGGAGGGATGCCTGGCGCTGCCATAGCACCACGGCCACCACCACGCCACCCAGCCCCATGCCCAGCACGCGCAGGGGATACACGCGCCGGGGCATCTGTTGTTCGTAGGTGGCCATGGATGGAAAGGCAGGCGCAGGCGGATGGGGCGGCGGAAAGGGGAACGAAGGCCGCGCTGAGCTTACCTTTACCTGGCGGTAGAGGCCAGCGGGAAATGGCATGCCCCGCCACCGCGCTGGGTCGATGGCGAAGGCGCTGAGGAGAGGCTCATTCCCCCTGCACCGGGATGGCCGTGCTGAACTTGGCGCGCTTGGTGCTGAAGAAGGCCTTCACGTTGCGCACATTGGCGTCGCCCGTGAACAGCTGCTGCGACAGCGCCAGGTAGCCCGGCATGTCACGCGTATGTGCCACGAGCACGAAGTCGGGGCCCGGCGATACGCGCCAGCACTGCTGCACGGCGGGATGTGCCACCGCGCGCGCCTCGAAGGCATCGAGCGCCTGTGCGTCCTGCCGGTCCAGCGACACCTCCACGATGCAGGCCAGGCCATGGCCCTGTACGGCGGCCAGGAGGTCGGGCTGCAGCAAGGCCACCTGCCGCTCGATCAGGCCCACCTCGTGCAGGCGCTTGACCCGGCGCAGGCAGGTGGGCGGCGACACGTGTACCTGTTCAGCCAGGGCCTGGTTGCTCTGGCTGGCGTCGGTTTGCAGCAGGTTCAGCAGCTGCACGTCAATCTGGTCCAGTGTGATTGATTCCATTATTTCCATTGTTTTGGAATTTTATTTCATGCAATGATTTGTATGAAATTTAAGTTCATTTTTTGATGAATATCAATCACTAATTCCAATGGGCGCTGTCTACCATTGCGCCACTTATCCAACAGGAGCAGCAATCCATGTGCGGCATCGTCGGCGCGGTTTCCACGCGCAACATCGTTCCCATCCTCGTGCAGGGCCTGCAGCGGCTCGAATACCGTGGCTATGACTCCTGCGGCGTGGCCGTGCACGCATCGAGCCTGGACGCAACCCGCCCCGCCGGCCTGCGCCGTGCGCGCAGCACCGCCCGCGTGGCCGAGCTGCTGGAACAAGTGCTGGCCGACCATGTCGACGGCGCCACCGGCATTGCCCACACCCGCTGGGCCACGCATGGCGCGCCGCTGGTGCACAACGCGCATCCGCACTTCAGCCACGGCACGGGCGACGCAGCCGATACGCCCGGCCGGGTGGCGCTGGTGCACAACGGCATCATCGAGAACCACGAGGAACTGCGCGCCGCACTGCAGGCCCGCGGCTATGTGTTCGCTAGCCAGACCGATACCGAGGTCATTGCCCACCTGGTGGACAGCCACTACAGCGGCGACCTGTTCGAGGCCGTGCAGGCCGCGGTCGCCCAGCTGCATGGCGCCTATGCGATTGCGGTGATGCACAAGGACGAGCCGCACCGCGTGGTGGGTGCGCGCGCCGGCTCGCCGCTGATCCTGGGCGTGGGCTCGGGCGCCGGCGGCTCGGTGGCGGGCGAGCATTTCCTGGCCAGCGACGCCATGGCCCTGGCCGGCGTGACCGACCAGATCGTCTACCTGGAGGAGGGCGACCTGGTGGACCTGCAATTGGGCCGCTACTGGATCATGGGAAAGGGCCGCGAGGCGCTCACCCCCGCCGAGCGCCCTGTGCGCACCGTGCAGGCCCACAGCGGCGCAGCCGAGCTCGGCCCCTACCGCCACTACATGCAAAAGGAGATCTTCGAGCAGCCGCGCGCCATTGCCGACACGCTCGAGGGTCTGGAGGGCATCGTGCCCGAGCTGTTCGACGGGGCCGATGGCACCGCCGCCTGGCGCGTGTTCAAGGAGATCGACAGCGTCCTCATCCTGGCCTGCGGCACCAGCTACTACAGCGGCTGCGCCGCCAAGTACTGGCTTGAAGAGATCGCCGGCATCCCCACCCAGGTGGAAGTGGCCAGCGAATACCGCTACCGCACCAGCGTGCCCAACCCGCGCAGCCTGGTGGTCACCATCACCCAGTCGGGCGAGACGGCCGACACCCTGGCGGCGCTGCGCCACGCGCAGAGCCTGGGCATGCAGCACACGCTGACCATCTGCAACGTGGCCACCAGCGCCATGGTGCGCGAGTGCAAGCTGGCCTACATCACGCGCGCCGGGGTGGAGATCGGCGTGGCCAGCACCAAGGCCTTCACCGCCCAGCTGGCCGGCTTGTTTTTGCTCACACTGGCGCTGGCGCAGTCCAAGGGCCGCCTCACGGCCGAGCAGGAGGCCGCACACCTCAAGGCCATGCGCCACCTGCCTGTGGCCCTGCAGGCCGTGCTCGCGCTCGAACCCCAGGTCATCAGCTGGGCCGAGGACTTCGCGCGCATGGAAAACGCCCTGTTCCTGGGCCGGGGCCTGCACTACCCGATCGCGCTCGAAGGCGCGCTCAAGCTCAAGGAGATCAGCTACATCCACGCCGAGGCCTACCCCGCTGGCGAGCTCAAGCACGGCCCCCTGGCCCTGGTCACCAGCGCCATGCCCGTGGTCACCGTGGCGCCCAACGATGCGCTCCTGGAAAAGCTCAAGAGCAACATGCAGGAAGTGCGCGCCCGCGCCGGTGTGCTCTACGTGCTGGCCGATGCCGACACCCGCATCGAGAGCAGCGAAGGCATCCACGTGATCCGCATGCCCGAGCACTACGGCCCGCTGAGCCCGCTGCTGCACGTGGTGCCGCTGCAACTGCTGGCCTACCACACGGCCTGCGCGCGCGGCACCGACGTGGACAAGCCACGCAACCTGGCCAAGAGCGTGACGGTGGAGTGAGGGCGCATTTGTCCCTGCCGCCGATCCCCTCATCGGCGGTACGTTGGGCAGGCTGGCCCGGCGGGGACAGCTTTCCATGCGGCTTTTTGCGACGGGAATGACCGAGGCCCTGTCTCTGTGCGATATTCACGGGACCCCGTTCTGGAAACAGCCAACCCCGCAGCACCAGGCGCCATAGACCATGGAACGCACAGACCAACTCCTGGCCGACCTGAAGGAATGCGAAGCCGCCAGTCTGGTGGGGGCCCACGACGCCGGGGTCGAGTTTGCGGCGCGTGCCTTGCAAACCGCCAGGGAATGCGGGTTGCGGCCCGAAGCCGCGTTGGCGGCAGCCTGGCTGGCCGAGCACCAACTGCGCCGCGGCGAGAGCGAAAAGGCTGCGGAGAGCGCCCGCGCAGCCCTGGCGGACGCCGATGCGCTCGGGTTGCATGGGGTCGGGATCAAGCTGCGCAACACCTTGACCCGAGCCTGGTGCCAGCTCGGCCGGGCGGACGAAGCGCTGCCCGAGGCGATGTGGGCGCTGGGGCGGGCACGCACTCTGGGTGCGCCCGGGCTGGTGTCGCGCAGCCTCTCCAGCCTGGCTGGCGTGGTGGAGTGGCTGGGCGACCATCCGCATGCGATCACCCTGTTGCACAAGGCGGATCAAGAGGCTCAGCGCGACGGTGACAAGGTGGCGCAATTCGCTGCCGTCGTGAATCTCGCCGGAGCACTGTGCCGGTCCGGACGCACGCTCGCCCATCTGCCGGGCCCGCTGGCGCCAACAGAGGCGCAGGCCGTGGATCTGCGCGAGGCCCTGGCGGTGGTGCAGCGGGCGACGGCGCTCGCGCGGGGGCATGTGCGCTGGGAAATGGTCTGCACCGAGATCGAATGCCTTGCCCTGGAGGCTCTGGGGCGGCTGGCAGAGATGCGCGCCGCGGTCGATCGGCACCGGGCATTCGCCATACAGGCGAAGGCACCTGATGCCCGTGCAGAAAGCGAACTGCTCAACGCGGACTGGCTGTTGGCAAGCGGGCGTGCGGTCGAGGCCTGCGAAGCGCTGGATCACCGGGTGGATGCGGCCGCGGCCCAGAGAAACGAGGGATGCCGCCGGTGGTGGTGGCGATCCAGGTACCGTGCCTTCAAGGCCGCTGGCTCCGATGCGCAGGCACTGGCGGCGCTGGAGTCCATGGTGGTCCAGGTGCGCCGCGACCGTGAACTCAGCCTGAACGCCCAGGCGCGCGTGCTGTTGGGCGAGGTGAGGATGGAAATCGCCCAGCAGGAACTCGCGCAGTTGCGGCTCGAGGCGCAAGAGCTGCGCGAGCGCGCAGACGTGGCTACGCAGAAATCCCTGTTGGACCCGCTCACCGGACTGGCCAATCGGCGGGCACTGGACGCCCGCCTGATGGCCGTGCTTCCGATGGGGCATGGGCAGGCGGAGGATTTCTCGCTGGCCATCATTGACATCGACCATTTCAAGCAGATCAACGATGGCTGGGGCCACGACATCGGAGACGCCGTGCTGCGCGAGATCGCCAAGTTGCTGACCGGCGGCGTGAGGGGCGGCGACTTCGTGGCGCGCATTGGCGGTGAGGAGTTCGTCATCCTGCTGTGGGGACAGGCCTTGGCGGAGGCCTCGCTGGTGTGCGAACGGCTCCGGCAGCAGGTGCAGTCACATGACTGGGCCCGATTCGTGCCTGGGCGAGAGGTGACGGTCAGCGTGGGGCTGACCTGTGCCCAGCCCCTGGACGATGCGGCCCGGCTTCTGCGGCGTGCCGACCAATGGATGTACGCGGCAAAGCGCGAAGGGCGCAACCGATTGCAGGCAGGATGATGGGGGTGGCTCCACGCTGTCCGCATGCACCGGCATTGCGGACCTGAGACTGCCGTACCGCCGCACAGCCTGCGCGCGCGGCGAGGAGTTTTGTATGGTTATGTACAAAGCCGTTGGCGGGCTACATTGGGTCAAGAAACCACTGGGATGGAACGCCGTCCGGTTCAACAATCCGGCCGTCATTTCGACACACACTCCCCCAAGGACCACACCATGACTGCAGCAGCAAGCACCGAAGACAAAGTTCTCTACACGGGCCGCACCCACACCACCGGCGGCCGCACCGGCGCCTCGCGCAGCGACGATGGCCGGTTGGACATTGCGCTCACGCGTTTCGGCACCGTGGGCCAGGGCACCAACCCAGAGCAGCTGTTCGCTGCGGGCTGGTCGGCCTGCTTCATGGGCGCCATGGCGCGCGCTGCCCAAGCCGAGGGCGTGCGGCTGCCAGACGACCTGGCCGTCGATGCAGAAGTGGACCTGGTGCAGGGGCCGGACGGATTTGCGCTGGCTGCGCGCCTGAAGGTCAGCGTGCCCGGCGTCGACCGCGACAAGGCCCTGGCCATCGTCGAAGGCGCGCACCAGCTGTGCCCCTATTCCAAGGCGACACGCGGCAACATCGCGGTCGATCTGTCCGTCGCCTGAACGATCTGCCTGCGTCCCGCCATGCCCTGGCCCATTTGCTAAGGAAGCCTGTGCCCTCATTCCTGCGGCGGCTCTGGCCGTCCACCCTGCTGGCACGCACCACGCTCCTCGTGGTGCTGGGCATGGCGCTCGCGCAGCTGCTGACCTATGTGGCCATCCGTTACGAGCGTGGCCAGACGCTCATGAACCTGATGGTCAGCGGTGTCGAGCGCGACATCGCCAGCTCGGTGGCCATCCTGGACCGGCTGCCCGCCAGCGAGCGGGAGGACTGGCTCCAGCGCCTGGAGCGGCCCAACTACACCTTTTCCCTGCAAGGTGCCGTGGACACCGCGCCCCCGGCATCGCCGGCCCTTTCGCGCTTCGCCGAGGTCGTGGCCACCGCACTGCGCCCGTTCCCGGTGCTGGCCGTGGGCCAGCTCGAGAACATGCCGGAGACGGTGCGCATGCAGGTGCGCCTCGGTGATGGATCTTCGCTCTACGTGCTCGCGCGCCGGGTTCCGATGCCGGTCTCGGACTGGGTCACCTGGCTGCTGCTCGCCCAGTTGGTGGTGCTGGCGGCCTGTGCGTGGGTGGGCATGCGCCTGGTCACGCGGCCGCTGAAGCGGCTGGCAGCCGCGGCGGACCAACTCGGGCCCGACCTGCAGCCCTCGCTCGTGGCGGAGAGCGGGCCGGCCGAGGTGGCGCAGGCCGCACGCGCCTTCAATGCCATGCAGCGGCGCATTGCCGGCTACCTCAACGAGCGCATGCAGATCCTCGCGGCGATTTCGCACGACCTGCAGACGCCCATCACCCGCATGCGCCTGCGTGTCGACCTCCTGGAGGGCATGCCCGAAGCCGACAAGTTCCGCCATGACCTCGATGCCATGCGCACGCTGGTCCAGGAAGGCGTGGGCTATGCCAAGACCCTGCAGGGCTCGCAGGAGCAGTTGCGCCGCCTGGACCTGGATGCCCTGGTGCGCAGCATCGCCAACGACTACGCCGACACGGGCAGCCCGGTCACCATGGCGGGCGAGGTCACCGTGCCCGTCACCACGCGACCCCATGCCTTGCGCCGCATCCTCACCAACCTGGTCGACAATGCGCTGAAATATGGCGAGCGTGCAGAAATGCGCGTGCGGCTGGAGCAGGACCACCTGTACATCGACGTCTGCGATGCCGGGCCGGGCATTCCCGAAGCGCAGCTGCTGGCAGTGCTGCAGCCCTTCTACCGCGTCGAGGGCTCGCGCAACCGCGAGACGGGCGGGTCCGGCCTGGGCCTGGCCATCGCGCACCAACTGGCCCTGTCGCTCGCCGGGGAGCTCAGCCTGCACAACCGGCCCGAAGGCGGTCTGTGCGCGCGCCTGAAACTACCCGCCCAAACCCCGATTGCATCCCCATGATGAGCACCACTGTTGCCTCCAGCGACCACATCCTCGTGGTCGACGACGACCGCGAGATCCGCGACCTGGTCAGCGCCTACCTGCAGAAGAACGGCTTTCGCGTCACCACTGTCCCCACGGGACGGCACATGCGCCAGACCCTGGAGACGGCAGGCCCCTTTGAACTCATCATCCTGGACCTGATGCTGCCGGGCGAAGACGGCCTGACGCTGTGCCGTGACCTGCGCGCCAGCAAGTTCAAGGCGGTGCCCATCATCATGCTCACCGCCCGCGGCGACGAGGCCGACCGCGTCCTCGGGCTCGAGATGGGCGCCGACGACTACCTGGCCAAGCCCTTCGCCGCGCGCGAGCTGCTGG
>JAZKEE010000114.1:0-8737 GCA_040387235.1 Pseudomonadota bacterium | reverse complement strand
ACCCGCACCAGTTGAGGCTGGCCATCACGCAGCTGCCGCCCTCGGCCTGCACCAGATCGGCATGGCGGCGCATGGCGTCCGTTTCGTCCGTGATATTGAAGGCCACCATGATGTGCTTGCCCGTGCGGTCCTGGTGCGCGCGCACAGCGCGCATCACGGCCTTGACGCGCTCCTGCAGCGGGGCATGCACGGGGTCGGCACAAACTTCGTCGTCCTTGATGAAGTCCACGCCCGCCGCGCACAACCGGGCAGCCAGCGCCCCGGTCTCCTGGGCCGACAGGCCCACGTTGGGCTTGACGATGGTGCCGATGAGCGGACGCCCCTGCACCCCCGTGAGCGCACGCGTGCCCGCGATGCCCTGGCGCGGCATGTCGAAGCGCATACGGTATTCGGCGGGCAGGTGCAGCGATTCCAGGCGCAGCCCCGTGACCTCGCCCAGGTCGAACAGGTTGCCCGACACCGTGGCCGCCAGCGTGGGCAGGTTGGCCCCCACATTGGCCACCGGAAAGCGCACCCGAACGCGCGCGCGCCGGAACGGCCCGGCCAGGGGCTTGCCGGCTGCGGCACGGCGCTCCAGCCAGCCGTTGGGTAGGCTGGGCGCAGCCGCGGATTCGAGCTCCTCGATGGACTCCACCGTGGCGCGCGCACGCTCGCGCAGCGCATCGGTTTCGCCCTCCACGCGCGTGAAGGTGCCGCACGACTGCTCGCCCGCCAGCACCTCGGCCACATGGGCCGGGTCCAGTGGCGTCTCGATCAGGTAGCTGGCTTCGAAATGCTGGGCATCCATGGGATCAGAGGGTGTTGAGGTCTGGGAAGGGCCGCACTGGATCGCTGCCGTCCCAGTCCTTGGCCGCCTCGCGGATGAGGGTGAACAGGCGGCCCTTGGGCCCCGCCACTTCGGACAGCTCGATCAGCGCGCCCGGGTGCAGGCCCGGGTGCTGGCCGTCTTCGAAGTACACGAAGCGGCCGTTCTCGCCCACCTCGCCGCTCATGCAGACCTTGAAGCCTGCAGCCTCGGCGCGCGCCAGGTCGGCGTCGAAGTCCTCGGTCCAGTAGGCCACGTGCTGGCCGCCCACATGGCCGGCCTGCTGGAAGTCGCGGTACATCGAGGGCACGTCGTTGCGCGTCTGCAAGAGCTCGATCTGCACGCCACCCGCGTTGGCCAGGGCCACGGAGTTGTGCGGTTCATGGCGCTCGCCCCGGTAGGTGTAGTTTTGGATCGGCACGCGCGGGTTGTAGTACCAGGGCCCCACGCCCAGCACGTTGGCCCAGTAGTCCATGGCGGCCTCGATGTCGGGAACGAGGTAGGCCACCTGGCGGATTTCACCAAAGAATCGGCTCATGGTTTGCTTCTTTCAGAAAGGGAAGGAGGGCCCGGCGCACGCGGGGGCCAGACCAGGGGAATGGATGGAATGCGCTACCTGGTCAGAAAGCCGGTGGAAAACCAGGGGATCGCGGCCACGATGACCAGGCCCACGAACAGCGCCATGACGTAGCCACCGATGCGGGAAAGGCCCTCGTTGGGGTGCACCTTGCTGATGGCGCAGGCACCGTAATAGCCCACGCCGAAGGGTGGAGCGAACAGGCCGATGCCCATGGCGAAGATCACGACCATGGCGTAGTGCACCTCGTGGATGCCCACGGCCTTGGCGATGGGGAACAGCAGCGGCCCGAACAGCACGATGGCCGGGATACCTTCGAGCACGCTGCCCAGCACCACGAAGGCAATGATCGAAACCGCCATGAAGCCCCAGGCACCGCCGGGCAGCTGCTTCATCACCTCGGCCAGGTCGTGCGAGAAGCCCGACTGCGTGAGCCCCCAGGCCATGGCCGTGGCACAGCCCACGATGAAGATGATGGCGCCCGTGAGCGAGGCAGTCTCGATGAGCATGGGGCGCAGCCGGCGCCAGTCGAACTGGCGGTGGATGAACAGGCCCACCAGCACGGCGTAGACGATGCCGATGGTGGAGACCTCGGTCGCGGTGGCCACGCCCTCGACCACGGCCGCGCGGATCACGAACGGCAGTGCGATGGCCGGCAGCGCGGTGACCAGGAAGCGCACGATCTGCGCACGGCCGAAGCGCTGCACCTGCGACAGGTCTTCACGGCGGTAGCGCCACCAGACCACCGCGCACAGGCAGGCGCCCACCACCACGGCCGGCAGCATGCCGCCCGTGAAGAGCGCGGCGATGGACACGCCCGTGACCGAGCCGATGGTGATCAGCACGATGGAGGGGGGAATGGTCTCGGTCTGCGCACCCGTGGCCGACAGCAGCGCCACCAGGTCGCCGGGCTTGGCGCCGCGCTTTTGCATCTCGGGAAAGAGCACGGGCGCAATGGCCGCCATGTCGGCGATCTTGGAGCCCGATATGCCCGAAACCAGGTACATGGCACCGATCAGCACGTACGACAGCCCACCGCGCACATGGCCCAGCAGGCTGGCCAGGAACTGGATCATGGCGCGCGCCATGCCGGTCATCTCGATCAGCGCGCCGAGGAAGATGAACAGCGGCACGGCCAGCAGCATGAGGTGCGACATGCCCTCGTCGAGCCGGCCCACCAGCACCAGCATGGGAGCGCGCGTGGTGAGCGCCAGGTAGCCGAAGGTGGCCAGCGCGAACGAGAAGGCGATGGGCACACCCGAGAACACGCACGCGGCCACCACCACCACGAAGAAGATCACCAGGTTGAGCTTGCCCAGCGGCGGGAACAGCGGCTGTGCGAGCCAGAATGCCAGCACCAGCGCGCCTACCGTGGCCACGGCCGCCAGCATCACCGCGAGACCCCCTTCGCGCAGCATGCGCAAGGTGCACACCAGCAGCATCAGCGCCATGCCAGCCGGCAGCGCCGAGGCGCGCCAGGCATTGCTGATCTCGAGCGCCGGCGTGACGATCACGGCCTCTTCGGCCGCGTACTCGTACGCATGGTGCAGGATGAGCAGCAGGAAGGCGAAGGACGCGGCCATGGCCAGCGCCTCCAGGTAGGCGCGCGCAGCAGGCGGCACCTTGCCCACGAAGGCCGTCATGCGCATGTGCTCGCCACGGCGCAGCGCCACCACCGCGCCCAGCATGGACAGCCACAGGAACAGGATGGAGGCCAGCTCGTCGGACCAGACCAGCGGCGCATGGAACACGTAGCGCGAGACGACACCGCAGAACAGCAGGCAGATCTCCACCAGCACCAGCAACGCGGCGGCGGACTCCACCACCGCGCCGATGCCGCGGTCCAGCGGGTCGAGCGTGGTGCGCCAGCCCGTGGAGACGGGCGCGGGCACGGCAGCGGCCAGCATCAGGACACCTTGCCGACGGAAGCTTCCAGCAGTGCCCAGGCCTCGTCGCCGAACTTGCCCTTCCACTCGGTGTAGTAACCGGCCTTGCGCAGTTGCTCACGGAAGCTCTGCGGGTTGGCATCGTTGAAGGCCATGCCCTTGGCAGTGAGGTCGCTGCGCAGCGTCTCGTTGAGCTTTTTCAGGTCGGCGCGCTGCTGCAGACCAGCCTCGTCGAAGGCCCGGCCGAGGATGAGCTTGAGGTCGTCCGGCAGACCGCGCCAGGCGCGCCCGTTGACGACCATGTGGTAGCCGTCCCAGCTGTGGTTGGTGACCGAGCAGAACTTCTGCACCTCGTAGAGCTTGGCGGTCTGCACGATGGCCAGCGGGTTCTCCTGCGCATCGACCACCTTGGTCTGCAGGGCCGAGTAGACCTCGCTGAACTGCAGGCTGGCCGGCGATGCCGACAGCGCCTTGAACATCGAGATGCCCATGGGGCTCACCGGCACGCGGATCTTCATGCCGCCCAGGTCGGCCGCGCTGTTGACGGCCTTGGTGCTGGTGGTCACCTGGCGAAAGCCGTTGTCCCACATGCGCGGGAAGGTGTAAAGGCCCACCTTGGCAAAGGCCGCGCGGATGCTGTCGCCGAGCTTGCCATCGACCGACTTCCATACCTGGTCGTAGTCGGCAAACGCAAAGCCCAGGGCCGTGATGGCGCTCACGGGCGCCAGCGTGGCGATCACCATGGTGCCGGCGTTGAATATCTCGAGGCCACCGCTGCGCACCTGCGAGAGCATGTCCGTGTCGCCACCGAGTTGGTTGTTGGGAAACACCTTGAGTTCCAGCCGCCCCTTGCTCTCGGCCAGGATACGCACTGCCGCCTCGTTGGCGCGCACGTTGAGCGGGTGCGACACGGGCAGGTTGTTGCCGAACTTGAAGCTGTACTCCGGCGCCGCGGCGCTGGCCAGCCCGGGCCAGGCACCGGCGACGGAGGCCGCCGGCAGCGCACACAGGCCGCGCAGCAGGCTGCGGCGGGAAGATGAGGTATTCGAATGGGCCATGGTCTTTGTCTCCTGTCTTTATGAATCGTCGGAATCGGCACGCACGGGGCGGCTCGTTCAAGGGCAGACCTTATCGGTGGTCTGCGCCCCGCGCAAATCTAGAGTTTGATGGCTTTTGATGGATTTGAAGGCGCTCTTCAGTTGCATCGCGCATGCATGCCGCCGTCGACCAGCAGTTCCACGCCGTTGATGTAGCGGGCCTCGTCGGAGGCCAGGAACACCGCGGCGTTGGCCACGTCCCAGCCATCGCCCATGCGGCCCGTGGGGGACAGCTTGTGGCGGGCTGCCACCATCTCCTCATGGCTGGTGTAGAAGCCCGAGATCTGGCGGTAGATGTGCGGCGTGTCCATCACGCCCGGCAGTATGCAGTTGGCACGGATGCCCTGGGCCGCGTACTGCAGCGCCACGCTCTGGGTGAAGGAGTTCACCGCCCCCTTGGAGGCCGCGTAGGCGCAGTAGGCATACCCCGTCCAACGCACGCCGCCCAGCGCCCCGATGTTGACGATGGCGCCCGACTGCTGCGCCTGCATCAGCGGCAGCACGGCCTTGCAGGTCAGGAACATGCTCTTGACGTTGACCGCCATCACGCGGTCCCAGGTGTCCTCAGTGGTCTCCACCGGTCCGCCCTGCGAGGTGATGCCGACGTTGTTGTGCAGGACGTCGATGCGGCCATAGGCATCGGTGGCCGCCTGCACGGCGGCCTGCACGTCGGACCACTGCGTGACATCCGCCCGCACGGCCAGGGCCTCGTTGCCCTCGCCGCGGATGGTGTCACGCGTCACCTCGGCGGCGGCGCCGTCGCGGTCCACCGCGATCACCCGGGCCCCCGCCCGCGCGTAGGCGGCTGCAGCGGCCTTGCCATTGCCCCAGCCGTCGCCGTCGGACCCGGCACCGAACACCAGGGCCACACGGCCCTCGAGCCGCTTGTTGTTGTTTGTCTCCATCATTGTTCCTTGGCTGAGCCGCAGCCCTCTGGCACGCGGCAGGCTCTTACGATAGCCTTGCGCCCGTGATGCACCAATCGCCAAACATGATGGATTTTGATGGTTTTGGAGGACCGCAGTGACCCGGGCCACGCCTGGCGTTGCCGAGGTCGCCGCGCTGGCGGGTGTCTCCACCGCCACTGTGGACCGGGTGCTCAACCGCCGCGGTGGCGTGCGCCAGGCCACCGCGCAGCGTGTGGTGCAGGCCGCGGGCGAGCTGGGCTATCTGCCGGCGGACGGCCTGGCCGCCACGCTGGCGCCTGCGCCCCTGCGCGTGATGTTCCTGCTGCCGCGCAACACCAGCCGCTTTCTCACCATGCTGGGCGACATGGTCAGCTACTCCCAAGAGCACTGGGCACCCTTCCATGTCAAATGCCGCGCTGAAACCGTGGACAGCTTCAACCCCGAGGCACTGGCCCAGGCGCTGCTGCACCACGGCAAGCGCTACGACGGCCTGGTGATGATGGCGCTGGAGCACCCCCAGGTGCGCGAGGCCGTGGCCACCCTGGCCGGGCGCGGCGTGCCCGTGGTCACCGTGATTTCGGACCTGGGCAACTCGCAGCGTGTGGGCTATGTGGGCCTGGACAACCGCGCAGCAGGCCGCACCGCGGGCTACCTGATCGGCCGCTTCATCGGCGCGCGCGATGCCAAGGTAGCGTTGGTCGCAGGCAGCCTGCGCTATGCGGCACACCAGGAACGCGAGGCCGGCTTTCTGCATGTGCTCGAAGAGCTGTTCCCGAAGCTCACCGTGGTCGGCCTGCGCGAAGGGCTGGATGACTCCGAAAAGAACTACCGCCAGACACGCACCCTGCTCGAACGCCACCCGGACCTGGCCGGCATCTACAACATCGGTGGCGCTTCCGACGGCATCGCCCGCGCGCTGCAGGAATGCGGCATGCAGCACAAGGTGGTGTTCATCGGCCACGGCCTCACACCCGACACGCGGGCCCAGCTCATCGACGGCAGCATGGACGCCGTGATCACCCAGAACCCGTTGAGCACCATCACCAGCTGCGTGCGCATCTTCGCCAACCTTCGCGACGGGCGGCCCGCCTTGTCGGGGGTGGAGACCACGCGCAGCCAGGTCGTGTTCCGCGAAAACCTGCCCTGATGTTCCTGGCGCCGCAGCGCCTCTTCACGTAAGCCAATGTAAGACCGGGCCCACAGACGAACTGTGGCAGGGCCTACGCAGCATGGAGCTGCCAACGCGAACAATGCACTGGAACCAGCAGCGTCTCCTGGTCGCCCCCTCGCCCCGCTTGCCGGCATCGGGGAGGGCAGATCCCACCCCCCTCCACAGGAGTTCAGAACACCATGCCTTCATCCGCACCCATTCGCCTTGCCATCGCCTTCCTCGCCCTGGGCGCCCTGGCCGCCTGCTCCTCCACGCCACCGCCTACGGAACAGATGGCCGTGAGCCGCACCACGCTGACCCGCGTGTCCGCAGCCCCCAGTGTGACCGCGACGGCTCCCGTCGAGCTGCAGCGTGCCCGCGACAAGCTCATGGCGGCCGAGAAGGCCATGGGCGCGCAGGACTACACCGCCGCCCGCCGCCTGGCCGCCGAGGCCGAAGTGGACGCCCGTGTGGCAGAGACCCGCGCCGATGCCGAGCGCAATGCCGGCAACCTGGCCCAGGTGCAGGACGGTATCCGTGCACTGCAGGAAGAAATCAACCGCCGCGCCGCGCCCGCACGCTGATCGCTTCAGCCCTGCCGCGCCTGCCGTCACGCCCCGTGACCCCGAATCTTGAAGGACTACCCACCATGCACCCCATTCTTCGCCGTACCACTGCCCTGGCCACCAGCCTGATCGCTGCGGGCCTGCTGGCCGCCTGCGCCAGTACCGCACCTTCCGCCGCACTGGAGCAAGCCCGCATGGCAGTGAGCCGTGCCGGCACGGACCCAGCGGTCGCCCAATACGCCCCTCTGGAGCTCAAGCAGGCCAGCGATGCCCTGGCCCGTGCCGACCGCTTCTGGGCCGACAAGCACGATGAATCCGAGACCAATCACCTGGCCTATATCGCCACCCAGCGCGCCGAGATCGCCAACAACGCGGCGCGGGCCCGCATGCTCGATGCCAGTATCCAGGCCGCCAGTTCCGAAGCCGACCGCATCCGCCTGCAGGCACGTACCCGCGAGGCCGACGAAGCGCGCCTGCGGGCCGACGCCCAGGCCCGCAACGCCCAGATTGCCCAGGCCCAGGCCCTGAGCGCCGAACAGCGCGCTGCGCAGCAGCAGGCGCAGGCCAATGCGGCCCTGGCACAGGCCAGCGCCGCGCAGGACCGCGTGCGTCTGCTGGAGGCCCAGTTGCGCGAAATGGAAGCGCTGCAGACCGAACGCGGCTTGATCGTCACACTGGGCGATGTGCTGTTCGCCTTCAACAAGGCCGAGCTCTCGCCCCAGGCCGCGCCGCGCCTGGACAAGCTGGCCAGCTTCCTGCAGCAGTTCCCCGAGCGCAAGCTGCTGGTCGAGGGCTATACCGACAGCGTGGGTTCCGATGTGTACAACCAGGAACTCTCGGCACGCCGTGCCGGCGCCGTGCGCGATGCGCTGGTGGCACGGGGCGTGGACGCCAACCGTATCACGGCACGCGGCTATGGCAAGGTCTACCCGGTGGCCGACAACGCCTCGCCCGAAGGCCGGGCCATGAACCGCCGCGTGGAGATCGTGATCGCCGACGACAAGGGCAATCTGAAGGGCCGCTGACGCCTCAGACTGGGGCGTTCGCCGCCCCAGGCTCCTTCCATCAAGACCGCGCCGCTCACACTGCGCGGTTTTTTACATGTTCGGGACCGCGGCAGCATGCCGATTGCTGGGCCAGCGCTTCGCTGGAAAAGACGGACCGATCTAAGTGAGCATTCACACACGTGTAACATTTCACGCTTTACCTGGGCGCATTGGATTGGTGCAGGCCCAGGACGCTGGTAACGGCAATACCCCACCAGGGTAAGCCCCATGCGGGGCGGCACAGGTTTTGCTGTTCAATTTCTGCCACGGGCGGGTCACATGCATTTGTTACATATGAAGCCGATGCAGACCCACTTACCAGAGTCCTTGAAGGAAACAGCCACCATGCATCCCATGCTTCGCAGCACCACCGTTCTCGCCATCAGCGCGATGGCCGCAGGGTTTCTTTCCGCTTGCGCCACGGCCCCGTCCATGGCCCTGGAGCGGGCCCGCACAGCCGTAGGCACCGCCAGCGCCGACCCGGCAGTGGCCCGGCACGCAGCCCTGGAACTGAAACAGGCCACCGAAGCCCTGGCACAGGCCAACAGCATCTGGAGCAAGACCAGCGACGAGGCGGAAACCAACCACATCGCCTACATGGCGGCGCTGCAGGCCGAGGCTGCCACCAATGCCGCACGCGCGCGCATGCTGGCGGCCAACATCCGCACCGCCAACTCCGGCACCGCCCAGATCAGCCTGCAC
>JAZKEE010000113.1:0-27470 GCA_040387235.1 Pseudomonadota bacterium | reverse complement strand
ACGTGCTGGCCGACACCATCCCCGGCATCCGCGTGGTCAAGGCCTTCGCCCAGGAAAAGCGCGAGGCACAGCGCTTTCGCGATGCCAACCAGCACAACCTGGAGGTCAACGACAAGCTCAACAAGACCTGGTCGCTGTTCACCCCCACGGTGTCGCTGCTCACCGAAATCGGCCTGCTCGTGGTCTGGGGCTTCGGCATCTGGCTGGTCTCGCGCAACCAGATCACGGTGGGTGTGCTCACTGCCTTCATCGCCTACATCGGGCGCTTCTACAGCCGGCTCGACTCCATGAGCCGCATCGTCTCGGTCACGCAGAAGGCGGCGGCCGGCGCCAAGCGCATCTTCGACATCCTGGACCACGTGAGCAACGTGCCCGACCCGGCCCAGCCGGTCAAGGTGGACAAGGTGCAGGGCGCCATCGCCATGCGCAACGTGGGTTTCCGCTATGGCAGCCGCGCCGTGATCAAGGGGCTGGACCTGGATATCCGCCCCGGCGAGATGATCGGCCTGGTGGGCCACAGCGGCTCGGGCAAGAGCACCCTGGTCAACCTGATCAGCCGCTTCTACGACGTGAGCGACGGCTCCATCCAGGTCGATGGCGTGGACATCCGCCGCTTCGCCGTGGCCGACTACCGCCGCCACATCGGCCTGGTGCTGCAGGAGCCCTTCCTGTTCTTCGGCACCATCGCCGAGAACATCGCCTACGGCAAGCCCGAGGCCACGCGCGAGGAGATCGTGGCCGCCGCGCGCGCGGCCCACGCGCATGAATTCATCCTGCGCCTGCCCCACGGCTACGACTCGCTCGTGGGCGAGCGCGGCCAGGGCCTGTCGGGGGGCGAGCGCCAGCGCATCAGCATCGCGCGCGCGCTGCTGATCGACCCGCGCATCCTGATCCTGGACGAGGCCACCTCGGCCGTGGACACCGAGACCGAGAAGGAAATCCAGAAGGCCCTGGACAACCTGGTGCAGGGCCGCACCACGATCGCCATCGCCCACCGCCTGTCCACCCTGCGCAAGGCCGACCGCCTGGTGGTGATGGACCGCGGCGAGGTGGTGGAAGTGGGGCCGCACGACGAGCTCATGGAAAAGCAGGGCGCCTACTGGCGCCTGTACGAGGCCCAGGCCCGCCGCGCCGAGGAGGACGCCCAGGCCGCCGGCGTGATCATCGACAGCAGCCTGCTGCATCCGGCCCACCCGGCAGGCAGCGCCTGAGCGCGCCGCCCGGCCCCCATTCGATGGACCCCATTGCCATGACCGACCTAACGACATCCCTCACAGCCCCGCTGCAGTTGCACCGCAATGCCCACGGGCGCCTGGTGCTCACCCTGCCCGATGGCATCGTGCACGAAGGCGTGGTGCCCGTGCGCGCCTTTCCCATTGCTGCCCCCTCCGAGGGCCTGTCCCTGGTAGGCAGCGATGGCCACGAACTGGTGTGGCTGGACCGCATCGACCAGTTGCCCCCGGCCGGGCGTGCCCTGGTCGAAGAAGAGCTGGCGGTGCGGGAGTTCGTGCCCACTATCGAAAAAATAGTGGCCGTATCGAGTTTTTCGACCCCCAGCACCTGGGATGTGGAAACCGACCGCGGTCCTGCGCGTTTGGTGCTCAAGGCCGAGGAAGACATCCGCCGGCTCGGCGGGCGCACCCGTTTGCTCATCGCCGCTGGCGAGGGCGTGCAGTTCAAGGTGCCCGACACCATGGCGCTCGACCGCCAGTCGCGCCGCTTCCTCGAACGCTTTCTCTGACGCCCTTCGCGCCAGCCCGCCACCTGCACTTCGCCGGTGGTGGGCTTTCTTTTGCCCTCGGAACCTGCCTGCAGGGTTCTCACTCACCTTAAAAACTAGGGGTAAACCCTAGTTTTTGAGCTTAAAGGCAAAAAAGACCTCAATTTCTCCTTTTGTTTGCCGTTATGAATGTACGAAGAGTCCGGAAGTGCCTCTGTTCGTTCCATCCATAACCTGGGGCCAGCCATGCAAATGCCACCTGTCGATCGATCGCCGACCTGGCGTCCTCCGGGCGCCGATTTGTATTCCACCGGCGCCTCGGGGGCGCCGCCGATCCGTCCCGTCAACGCACCACTGCCCGTCGAGTCCATGGACCGGCTGGGGGAGGGGGCCATCGTGCGCGAGCCCGACAAGCCTTCGGCGCCCGACGCGCCGAACCGCGACTGGACCGAGGTGAAGAAGAAGGAAACGGTGGAAGAGCCGCCCGAACCGCCGCCGGAGCCCATCTACAAGCAGTTGCTCGAGTTCATCCAGTCCATGTGGCGTGCCAGCGGCAGTGCGGTGGAAATGGCGCAGGACATCAACAAGGTGACCCTGCAGGAGCGCCTGGCCCAGCAGGTGAAGAACGAACCGCTGACCTACTCGGACCCCAAGGTCAAGCGCACGGCAGGGCTGTGAACCGGTTGGCAGGGTGAGGCGCAGAGACGGCGCCGGGTGCGGCTGGGTATTTTTGCTATCGAAACGGTAGCGGTTGGGTCATGGAGCACTGGCTGCAGGAGCGGGGGCGGCAGGTGTTGTCTGTTTGGCGCGATCCCGTTCAGCGCGGTACTTTGCCGCGAAAACGCGCACTTCCTCGTACGAGACAAAACCATCGCGGTCGGTGTCGGCCTCATCGAAGGCGTTGGACAGGCGTGGGAACAGCTTGACTTCAGTGCGACTGAGCTTGCCGTCGCCATTGAAGTCCAGCATCTTGAACTCGCGCACCGCCTTGGCTTCGCCCTTGGACAGGCCTTCGGTGTCGGCCGGTGGTGGAGTGACCGGGGCCTGAGCGGATGCCAGGCCACAGCCCATCAGGGCGGCAGCACCCCAGGCCAGAAAAATCGTCTTCTTCTTCATGCGCTCGAATCCTTGTGAGGGGCCATGGTCCCACAGATGCAGGCAGCCGGCGGCATTTGCAATCGGTCAGAGGCCTTGTTTCACCACAAGTTGCAAACCATTGCACAACTTTGCGTGCTGGTGTCTGTCAATCTGCCAGCAGCGTGACCGGATTCGACACCCCGCTGTTCACGTGCCCGGCAGGCACGTGCAGCGACGCCGAGGTGACATGGCCGGTCTGGTCGTCGAAGAAAAAGTCGGGCTCGAATTCCCGCAGGAACTCTCCCTTGGGCAGGCCCCCAAGGAACATTGCTTCGTCCACCGCGATGTCCCAGTCCATCAGCGTGCGGATGGCGCGCTCATGGGCAGGCGCGCTGCGCGCCGTGACCAGCGCGGTGCGGATGCGCATGCCTGTGCCGCCCGCGTGCTGCAGACGGTGCAGGGCGGCCAGCAGGGGTTTGAACGGGCCATCGGGCAGGGGCTGCGCCGCCTTGTCACTCTCGTGCCGCTGGAAGGCGGCCAGGCCCTCGGCCTGGTAGACGCGCTCGGCCTCGTCCGAGAACAGCACGGCGTCGCCGTCGAAGGCAATGCGCACTTCATTCGGGTTGGAGTCGCCCGCGCGCACCGACTCGGTCAGCACGCGCGCCGCCGGGTAGCCCAGGTGCAGGGCCTGGCGCACGTCGGCTTCATTGGCCGAGAGGAACAGGTGCGCGCCCAGCGGGCGCAGGTAGCGGAACGGGTCGCGCCCCTGGGTGAACACGCCGCGCTGCACCATGGGCAGCCCATGGGCCAGGCAGGAGCGAAAGACGCGCATGCCGCTCACCGGGTCATTGCGCGAGAGCAGCACCACTTCCACCCGCTGGTGCTCGGTGGTGTTGAACGCCAGCAGCTTGCGCACCAGCGAAAAAGCCACCCCGGGCGCGGCCGGGATGTCGATGCGCTGGCGCTGCATCTCCACGTAGGCGCGGTCGTCCGTGTCGTCGAAGACGCGGTTCTCTTCCTCGAAATTGAACAGCGCCCGCGAGGAAATCGCGACCACCAGCTTGTCGTCCAGGGTTACAGCCATTTCGTGTCTAGCTCTGGTGATCGGAACCTGCGAGGCGCAAGGTTTTGCCGCCGGGCCGCCCCAAGGCAAAACACGGCGCCATGCACCAGCGAAGCGCAGGGCACGCCTGCGGATGGGGGCAGGGAACGACACGCAGTGCGCGACCGTGGGAGCATCACTTCACAAACTGGTTGAGCTGGATGATGGGCAGCATCACGGCGAGCACGATGGCCATCACCACCACGCCCATGGCCACGATCAGCAACGGTTCCAGGATGGTCGCCAGTTGCATGGAGCGGCGCTGCACCTCCACCGACAACTGCGTGGCGGCGCGCTGCAGCATCACCGGCAACTGGCCCGTCTGCTCGCCCAGGCGGGCGAACATCGACAGCAGGCCCGGAAAGCGCTTCTTCTGCGCCAGCGCCGATGCCAGGGGCGCCCCCTCGCGCACCAGCACCAGGGCGTCGAGTGCGTCGGCGCGCAGAGCGCGGTTGTTCAGGGTTTCGGCCGCGGCCTGCAGGGCGCGCAGGATGGGCACCCCCGCGCTGGCCAGCATGGCCAGGGTGCTGGCAAAGCGCGCCGCGTTGTAGCCGCGCGCCAGCTTGCCCACCAGGGGCAGGTTGAGCCAGGCAGCATCGAAACGCTCGCGCACGCTTTCCGATTTCAGTGACCAGCGCAGGCCCAGGGCCCCGACGACCAGCACGCCGAGCATCGCCAGCCCATAGTTGCGCACCAGGGCGCTGATGCCCAGCATCACGGTGGTGATGAAGGGCAGGGCGCGCTTGGAGCCCGCGAACACGCTGGCCACCTGGGGCACCACATAGCCCAGCAGGAACATGACGATGGCGATCGCCACCAGGGTCACGATGGCCGGGTAGAGGGCGGCGCCTATCAGCTTGGCCTTGAGGGCCTGGCGGTCTTCGAGGTCGTCGGCCAGCCGTTCGAGCACCAGCCCGAGGTTGCCGCTGTGCTCGCCGGCGCCGATCACGGCGCAGTAGATGTCGGAGAACTCGCGCGGGTGCTGGCCCAGCGCACGCGCGAAGGTGGCGCCGGCATTCACCTCGGCGCGCAGGGCGGCCACCAGATGGCGCTGGCGGTCATCGTCGGCCTCGTCCGAGAGCGCGCTCAGGGCGCGCTCCAGCGGCAGGCCGGAACTCACCAGCCCGGCGATCTGTCGGGTCCAGATGGACAGCCCGGTGGCGTTGAACACGGGTCGGGTGAACAGGCTGCGGTTCCAGCCCACGGGGGCGCCGTCCCGGGACTGGCCGGTCTGGACCTGCTCCACTGCAATCGGCACCAGGGCCTGCGCACGCAACTGGCTGCGGGCAGACTTGGCGGTGTCGGCCTCCATCAGGCCTTTGCGGGTCTGGCCCTGGGCGTCCAGGGCTTCAAAGGAAAAAGCGGGCATGCAGGTGGTGGGTGGGCGGTTGCGAAGTGCACAAATGCACCGTCATCAGCCTACGATAGTAGCGGCATCCGGCACCGGCTACCGTGACGCCCCACCCCCACGTGTTACGAGTGGGGTGTCGCAGCCTGTTTTCAGGCCCTCAGGCTGCCACGGCCGTATCCAGTGCCGCATGGGCCTGCGCCGCGATTTCCAGCGAGCGCAGTCGCAAGGCGGGATCGTACACGTCGCTCACCAGCATCAGCTCGTTGGCGCCGGTCTCGCGCACCAGGTCGGCCAGGCCGGCCTGCACCGTGGCGGGGCCGCCGATCACGGCCGCCGCCAGGAAGTCGCCGATGGCGGCGCGCTCCTTGGGCTGCAGGCGCGCCGCGAAGTTCTCCACCGGTGGCAGCAGCAGGCGCCGGTCGCCAGTGAGGATGCCCAGCACGCGCTGGTAGGTGCTGCTGGCCAGGAACTCGGCTTCCTCGTCGGTCGGTGCTGCGATCAGCGGCACGCCGATGGCCAGGTAGGGCTTGGGCCAGGCAGCCGAAGGGCGGTACAGGTTGCGGTACAGGTCGATGGCCTGGTGCAGCAGGCGCGGCGCGAAATGCGAGGCAAAGGCGTAGGGCAGGCCACGCTCAGCGGCCAGTTGCGCCGAGAACAGGCTCGATCCCAGCAGCCAGATGGGAACATTCGTGCCCGCCCCCGGGGTGGCCACCAAGCGCTGGCCGGGTTCGGCCGGAGAGAACAGCCGGTGCAGCTCGGCCACGTCCTGCGGAAAGTCGTCGGCCGTCTCCACGCGGCTGCGGCGCAGGGCGCGCATGGTGGCGGGGTCGGTGCCGGGGGCCCGGCCCAGCCCCAGGTCGATGCGGCCGGGGTAGAGCTCGGCCAGGGTGCCGAAGGCCTCGGCCACCACCAGCGGCGCATGGTTGGGCAGCATCACGCCGCCCGAACCCACGCGGATGCGGGAGGTGCCGCCTGCGATATGCCCCACCAGCACGGCGGTGGCCGAACTGGCGATGCCGGCCATGTTGTGGTGTTCGGCCAGCCAGTAGCGGGCAAAACCGAGCTTTTCGGCGTGCTGGGCGGTGCGCAGGGCGATCTGCAGGGCCTCGGCCACGGTACCGCCGTCGCGGACGGCCACCAGATCCAGCATGGACAGGGCGGTGCGGGGGGAAACAGGTTCAGTCATGCGCGCATTGTGGTCCGGTCCGGCGGGCGGTGCCTGCGCCGGGACCAGAGCCGAGGCTGGCAGCAGGGCTGCAGTGCACACGCCGACAGGGGTATGCCATTTTTTGGTAGCCAAAACGCAAAACGCTACACAAAATGTTTCAAATGGGTGTGCCCTCTCTTGTACGGAGGTCCCGCCCGCATATCAACACGGGGTTGCACATGGGCTTTTTCAGCCGACTGTTCAAGATGCGGGAGCAGGACCCGACCAGCCCAGACACCACCTGGGCCATGGAAGACAACGGCAGCGAACTCGTGCTGGATGCCGAGTACGCCACCATGCTCATGACCGAGATCGACATCGACGCGGCCATTGCCAGCCATGAAGGCTGGCGCCTGCAGCTGCAGGACATGGTGAATGGCCGCTCCAACGAGGTCATGCGCCCCGAGCGCATCTGCCAGGACGACCGCTGCGACCTGGGCCGCTGGCTCAACGGCACCGGCCGGGTGCGGCTGGGCCATTACCCCGCGTTCAGCATGCTGGTCGCGCGGCACAAGTACTTCCACCAGCAGGCCGCTGCCGTGGTCATGCTGTTCCAGGCGGGCGAGCAGCAGCAGTCGGTGCAACTGCTCAACAGCAGCTGCCGCCATGCGTCCAACCAGGTCCTGCTCCTGCTCAAGGAGCTCAAGCGCGGCATGGGGCGTTGACCGAACGCACCTCCGGGACGTGAAACGGCGGAGGGCATTGCATGGCGTTCGCAATCGGTCGATGCTGGCGCGGCCCAGGCCAGCGCCCCCGCGCCAGGGCCGCCCCGCCGCACCGGGGGCTGGGTGCCGAGACGCGAAGCGACTCAGGGAGGGCTAATAACTTCTGCCGCCCTTGTACATGGCGTGCTGGCGCCGCTGCAAGGTGGCGGCTTCGCCCAGGCGGCCCATGGCGGCGCCCGCGTGGGCGTGGGTGATGGCCATGCCCAGGCCATCGGCGGCGTCGGTGCCGGGCAGGCCGGGTAGGCTCAGCAGGCGGCGCACCATCTCCTGCACCTGGCTCTTGGCCGCGCGGCCATGGCCGACCACGGCTTTCTTCATCTGCAGCGCGGTGTACTCGGCTACGGGCAGGTTGCTGGCCACCAGCGCCGTGATGCAGGCGCCGCGCGCCTGGCCCAGCAGCAGGGTGGACTGCGGGTTCACGTTGACGAAGACGATCTCGACCGACGAGGTGTCAGGCTGGTAGCGCGACACCACCTCGGTGATGCCGTCGAACAGGATCTTCAGGCGACCGGGCAGGTCGCCCAGCGCCAGCGTGGTGGTGCGGATGGTGCCGCTGGCCACGTAGCTCAGCTGGTGCCCGTCCATGTCCACCACCCCGAAGCCGGTGGTCTGCAGGCCGGGGTCGATGCCCAGGATTCTCATAGCCCGAAATACCAGCGCACCGAGTGGAAGAACACCGGCGCCGCGAAGCACAGGGCATCTACCCGGTCGAGCAGGCCGCCCGCGCCGGTGACCGACATGCCCTGCATGCCCCAACTGGTGATGCCCCGGTCGCGCTTGAGCGCCTTCATCACCAGGTGCCCCAGGCTGCCCGCCACGCAGGCCAGCAGCGCCATGCCCAGCGCCTGGCCGGGCTTGAAGGGGGTGATGAAGGTCAGCAAACCGCCGACCAGGCCACCCACGGCCACGCCGGCCAGCCAGCTCACCCACTGGAAGCTCTGGCTCACCTGCGGCGCCACGGGCTTGTGCGGAAAGCGCCGACCCAGCAGGTGCTGCACGACCATGCAGGTCTGCACCACGAACACCAGGAAGAACACCAGGAAGGCGCCCTTGTCCTTGTAGCCCGGGAAGTCGAGCAGCAGCAATGCCGGCACATGGCTCATGCCGTACACGCAGACCATGATGCCCCACTGCAGTTTGGCATTGCGCTCCAGGAAGCGCTGCGGGTCGTTGGCCAGGGCGCTCACCACGGGCAGCGCCAGGAAGACGTAGACCGGGATGAACACCGTGAACAGGTCGAAGTGACGGCTGCCCACGATCCAGAACTGCAGCGGCAGCACCACGAAGAAGGCCAGCACCAGGCTGCGGTGGTCGCCCCGGCGCGTGGGCGACAGCGTGATGAACTCGCGCAGCGCAAAGAAGCCCACGATGGCGAACAGCACGGTGGCCACTGTGTCGCCCAGCGCCCAGCCCACCCAGAACACGGTGGCCATGGCCCAGGAGGTCTTGAGCAGGCCCCAAAAGCGCTTGGATTCCAGGGCATCGGCCTCGGCCAGGGGATCATCGCTGGACTGCTCGCGCAGCATGCGCACGTAGGCCCAGATGGTGGCGATCGACAGCAGGCCGAACACCACGAGGAACAGGGCACCGATCTGCTGGGTGGCCGTCAGGTTGCGAAGGAAGGCGTTCATCTCACACCTCCCGCAGGGCAATGACCGCACGGCGCGCGCGGTCGAGGAAAGGGCGGCGCTCTTCATCCGCTGCCAGCTCGATCGGTGCTCCGAAGGTCACCGAGCACAGGATGGGCACGGGCACCACTTCGCCCTTGGGCATCACGCGCTGTACGTTGTTGATCCAGGCCGGCACCAGCACCACCTGCGGGAACATCTGCGCCAGCTTGTACAGCCCCGACTTGAAGGGCTGGGGCTCCTCGCCATGGCCGCGCGTGCCCTCGGGGAAGATCACGATGGAGTCACCGCTCTGCAGCGCCTTCACCAGGGGTGCAAGCGGGTCGTTCTCGGGCAGCGCCGCGCGCAGTTCCTCGGCGGTCGGGGGCTTGGGCGGTGCCTCGGGTGCCGGGTCCGGCCCCCCGGCGGAGGCGGTTTCCGCCTCGGGCAGGGCCACGCCGGCAGCCATGGGCTCTGCAGGTGCCGGGCGTGCTGGCGTGGCCTGCCGGTCCACGTACACAGCGTTGAACACGGCGGTGGTGATCCACTGGCGAAACGGCGTCTTGGTCCAGTAGTCCTTGGCGGCGATCGGGCGGGTGATGCTGCGCAGCTCCTCGGGCAGGGCCGCCCAGATCAGCACCATGTCGGCATGGCTCTGGTGGTTGGCGAAGTAGATGCGCTGCTCCGCCTTGGGCGGGCAACCATACCAGCGGGCCTGGGAACCGGTCAGGAACCGCACTATTCCCAGAAGAACGAGACTCATCAACTTGGCAAGCATGGCGCGGATGATACGTGCGAACCCGTGCGCCCTTGCCGAGCCGCGCAAGCGGTCGCCGGTGCCTGGGTACCGGGGCTCGCCAGCCGCCGCAGAGGGCCGCCGTTCCCGCGCATACTGTGTGGCATTTGCGCCGCCCCATGAAAAAGCCCCAAGTCTTCACCGTTCACGACATTGCCCGCATGGCTGGTGTGTCCGCCATGACGGTGTCGCGTGCGCTGAACAACCCGGAGCGGGTGGCGCCTGCCACGCTGCTCAAGGTGCGCGAAGTGGTCAGCCAGACCGGTTTCGTCCCCAACGGCATGGCGGGTGGCCTGCGCTCCTCGCGCGCGAGGTTGGTGGCCGCAGTGCTGCCCACCCTGACGGGGCCGGTGTTCCAGGAAACCGTGCGCTCGCTGAACCAGGCGCTGGACGAGCGTGGCTACCAGTTGATGATCGGCCAGAGTGGCTACGACGCCTCGCGCGAGGACGCATTGCTCGACGCCATCATCCGACGCCGGCCCGATGGCATCGTGCTGACCGGCATCATGCATTCGGTGGAAGGCCGGCGCCAGTTGCTGGCTGCCGGCATCCCGGTCGTCGAAACCTGGGACCTGACACCCACGCCTATCGACATGCTGGTCGGTTTTTCCCACGAGGGCATCGGCGAGGCCGTCTGCCATTTCCTGCACCAGCGCGGCTGCCGGCAGCCCTTGCTGCTCAGTGCCGGCGATGACCGCGCGCGCCTGCGCATGGAGGGGTTTCGGCGCACGGCCCGGGAGCTGGGCCTGGTGGCCGAGGTGCCCGCGGTGCTGGTGCCCGTGCCGACCACGCTGGGTTCGGGGCGCAGTGGGCTGGTGGCAGCGCTGGCTGCCCATCCCCGGACCGATGCGGTGTTCTGCAGCTCCGACATGCTGGCTCTGGGGGTGCTGATCGAGGCCCAGGCGCGCGGCCTGTCGGTACCCGGGCAACTGGCCGTCGTGGGGCTGGGCGACCTGGAGTTCGCTGCCAGCCTGCAACCGGCACTGACCACGGTGCGCATCGACGGCACGCGCATCGGCCGCACGGCGGCGCAGTTCATTGATGACCGCGCGGAAGGCCGCAGCGTCGATCAGCCGATCGTCGACATCGGCTTCGAGATCGTCTCGCGCGCAAGCGCATGACACCCTGTCGCGGCCCCGCATTCACCTCCTTCACCGACCAGATGACGTCACGCACCCTGCCCATAGCCCTTTTCCTGGCCACCACGGGCTATGCCCTGCCCGCAATGGCCGAGCCATTGCCGGGCCTGTGGGAGCGCAGCTTCACGGCATTCATGGCGGATCCCGTGTCGGGCGTGGAAAAGCCCTGGGCCGAGCCTGCCGATACGCGCTGCCTTTCCGAAGCCGCACTGCGCAAGCTGCCCTTTCTCACGGCCTCCAGCAGCAAGGCTTCCTACGAGGCGGAAGGCGGCTCCTGCACGGTGTCGGACGAAGCGCGGACCGGCCAGGCCGCCTCGTGGAAGCTGCTGTGCAAGGAGAAAAGCGGGGAGTCCGTGGAGATGCGCATGTCTTCAGAGATATCGGATGCCCTGATCGTTTCCACGACCCGCACGGCCCCACGGGACAAGGCTGCAGGCGCGCGGGATGTCCGTGTTGAAGTCCGGTTGGCGCGCCTTGGCAACTGCGATGGCGGCGCTGCGAAGCAGCCCTGACGGCAGGCCAGTCCCTGCGAAAGGTGGACCTGCGTCCGGCCGCCATGCCGAGGCGCACAGAGTGCACTACACCCAGATCCGATAGACCCAGAACGCCTCGTCGCGATGGATGCCGTCGTAGAGCGCCTGGGGCGCGTAGCCGGTGATGCGCCGCGTGACGCGGCACAGGTGCGATTGGTCGGAGAAGCCGGCGCCCGCGGCCACCTCGGCCCAGCGCACCGGGGACTCGGCCGCGTCCGCGGCGAGGGTGTCGAAAAAGGCCTGCTCGGCCTTGCCGAAGCCGCGCAGCTCGCGCAGCGGCAGCCCGGCCCAGCGCTTGATGCGCCGCTCCAACTGGCGCAGGCTGCGGCCTGGCGCCGAGTGCGCCGCGCGCTGCGCCAGGTGCGTGGCCCAGTCGCCATAGCGCTGCGTGGCGGTGGCGGGGCCGGGCCTGCAGGCCTGCCAGCGCGGCAGCAGAAACTGCTCCAGGCATTGCATGCGGGCCGCGTCGTCGGGCTCGTGCTGCACCGCCTCGCACATGGCCAGCCAGTCGCGCGGCAGCAGCGTGGAGGCGTCCGCCGTGCGGTCGGTCAGGTCCTCGGGTGCCAGACCGGTGAGCAGGTGCAGCGCATCGGGCATGAACATCACCATCATCGCGTGCGTGGGTTCGGCGCACCAGCTGGTCGAGGGCCGGGTCTGCGGGCCTGCCAGCACCCAGCGGCCTGCGAAGGGCTCGCGCGGGCTATCGAGGTCTGGCATGCTGCCGGGCCGCTCGGGGACCAGGCACTCGCTGCGGCCCGTGAACCACCAACTCAGGCTGCACAGCGGCGTCGCGGGAAAGCGGTTGATGCGCTCGGCATCGCCGAGCGCATGGCCCAGCGTGCTGCGCACGATGGTGCCGCGCACGCAGGCCGACAGGCCGGCATGCGGCAGCCACAGCTGGCCCGAGGGAATGAGCCCATCGGGGTGCCGTGTGGGAGAGGGGGCAAGGACGGCCATGGGGCGCGAGTGTAGGCCAGTGGCCATGTCGCAATCGTTCAATACGCGGACGGCAGACAGCACCACCATTGCGGCATGAACACGACCCTTTCCGACGACCTTGCACCTGCCGTGGCGCCACACGCCCACCGGCCATCAGGCCCCTCGTCCCGCTGGTGGGGCTTGCCGCTGCTGCGTGCCATGCGGGCCGACTACCTGGGCTTCGTCACGCGGCTGCAGCGCGAGCATGGCGATCTCACGCGCATGCGGCTGGTCAACGAGGACGCGTGGGATCTCATGTCCCCCGAACTCGTGCGGGAGGCCCTGGTCACCCATGCCGACCATCTGGTGCGCTGGGAGCGCGGCATTGCCGTGTTCGAGCAGGTGTTTGGCCAGAGCGTGCTGGTGACCGAAGGCGATACCTGGCAGCGGCAGCGCCGCATGCTGATGCCGGCGTTCACCCCCAGGCGCGTGGCGGGCTATGCGCAGCTGATGACCGATGCAGCACGCAGCGCGCTCGATGCGGCGGTGCCTGCAGGCCATGCCGGGTATCTGGTGCCGATAGACACGCTCTGGACGGACGTCGCCATGGACGTGATCCTGCGCACGCTGTTCAGTGAATCGGCCGCGGTCGATGCCCGCGATGCCGCCTGGGCCACGCAGACGTTGTCGGCCACCGCGTTCCGGGAGATGTTCATGCCGCTCACGCTGCCCGATTGGCTGCCTTTGCCAGGCAAGTCCGCCAAGCGGCGTGCGCTCACGGCGCTCAAGGGCCTGGTGCAGCGCCATATCGATGCGCGCGAGCAGGAAATGGACGATCCGGATGCGCCGCCGCGCACGGACCTCTTGCAGATGCTGCTGGCGCTGCGCGACGAGAGTACGGGCCTGCCTCTGTCACGGCAGGAGGTGTTCGATCAGTGCATGGTCAGCTTTCAGGCCGGTCACGAAACCAGCGCCACCACGTTGCTGTGGTGGAGCCGGCTGATGGCTGAGCACCCCGATGCCGCCGGGCGCGCACAGGCCGAAGTGGACGAGGTGCTCCAGGGACATACGCCGGGGCCGGAACACATTGCGCAACTGCCCTGGTTGAGCGCCACCCTCAGGGAGGCACTGCGCATGTACCCGCCTGTTGCCGCGCTGATGACCCGTCGCACCATTGCCCCCATCACGCTCGGGGGCGCGGCGGTACCCCGGGGCGCCATGCTGCGCATCACACCCTGGGTCCTGCACCGGGACGAACGCTGGTTTCCCCAGGCCGATCGTTTCATGCCGGAGCGTTTTCTGGACGGGGCGCTGCCGATTCCCAAGGGCGCTTGGATTCCGTTCGGCGTGGGCCCCCGCGTGTGCATCGGCCAGCACTTTGCGATGCTGGAGATGACGCTTTTGGCGGCCATGCTGTTGCAGCGCTACCACCTGCGCATGCCGGTTCCGACGCCGGCGTGTGAGCCGAAGCTGCATGTCACCTTGCGGCCTCAGGGGCGGGTCAAGGTTTGGCTTGAGCGACGCTGAAGGTGACTTTCTGCCGACCTTCGTTCGTCAATCGGTTCCCGATCGTGGCAAAAGCACGTTTGGATTCCTACGCCGTGCCGGGGCAATTGTGGATATTGACGGTGGTGACCGGGGGACTGCCTTCACTCCGCATGGTCCGGGTAGATGTTTCGGGTGAAATGGACAATATTTCGTAAGTCGGAAAACTCTCTGTCGTCACCACCAATACCCTGATGCAACCTGTGTCTCCTGATACGTGAAAGGCGGTGTTGCATGTCAGCTTGAACTCACAGCCACTGCTGACAATACGGGCCTGCTGAAAAGCGCCGATATGCTCTCTCAGTTCCGGGCTGTTCGACAATGCGGCTTCGATGGATTGGTGCATCCTGTAGTTCATCAATGCACCGTATGCCAATAGTCCAGGGACGATGGCAAGTGCAGCGAACAGCGCCAAGGTCTTCATGGCATTTTTCGATTTCAACGCGGTATTGAGCATGGTCGGTATCCGTATTGCTCCAGCATGCCGTCATCTGGTTTGCCTGGATCATCTTCAGTGGGTACGCAGGGATCAGGCCGATTGCGTCGTTCATCACGGCAGCTCCGCACTCCCCATGCGCGCCAAGATCGTTCGCGAGCGCCCCGCCAGGTAGGCCGAGCCCGGCGTCTTCTCGAAGCGCTTGGGTGCCGGCAGCATCACGGCCAGGCGGGCTGCTTCGCCGGGGGCGAGGCGGTTGGCGCTCTTGCGAAAGTAGTGCTGGGCGGCGGCCTCGGCGCCGAACACGCCTTCACCCCATTCCACGCTGTTGAGGTAGATCTCCAGAATGCGCTCCTTGCTCAGCAGTTGCTCCAGCAGCAGCGTGAGCACGAACTCCTGCCCCTTGCGCAGCAGGGTGCGCTCTCCCGAAAGCAGCAGGTTCTTGGCCAACTGCTGTGTGATGGTGGAGCCGCCGCGGATTTTTGCGGCGCGCTGGGGTTTGTCGGGGGCGCGGGTCTGGGCCTTGGCGGCCTGGGCTTCGGCCTTGGCGTTGCGCTCCCAGGCCTTCTCGATGGCGGTCCAGTCCACGCCGTCGTGGTTGGCGAAGCCGTCGTCCTCGGAGGCGATCACGGCGCGCTTGAGGTGGTCCGATATCTCGCTGTAGGGCATCCACCGCTGGCGCCAGCGCACCTGCCCGGTGCTGGACAGTTGCACCCAGGCTTCGGAGCGCTGGAAGCTGGTGGACTCCGGGTTGACCACCACCATGGCCGCGATGCGCAGCACGAAGAACAGCTGCAGCGCCACGGCGGCGAACACGACGAGGCCCAGCCAGCGCAGCACGGCTTTCATGTGCGGGTTCTTTTTCTGGCCGGGTTCAGTGCTGGGGCTGCAGCGCCAGCTGCGCCTGCAGCTCGGCCAGCACCTGGGCCGAGGGCGGGCGCACGCCACGCCAGAATGCAAAGGCCTCGGCCGCCTGTTCCACCAGCATGCCCAGCCCGTCGCGCGGCGCCGCGCCATGCTCGGCCGCCCAGTCCAGGAACCCCTGGGCCGCCGGGCCGTACATCATGTCGTAGGCCAGGCAGCCAGGGCGCAGCACGCTGGCCGCCACGGGCACGGCGTCACCCGCCAGGCTGCTGGCCGTGGCGTTGATGACCACGTCGAAGTCGCCTGCCACGGCATCCAGGGTGCTGGCCGCAAGCTGCGCGCCGAGCTCTGTGGCCAGGGCCTGGTGCGACCGCACCAGTGCCTCGGCCTTGGCCAGTGTGCGGTTGGCAATGGCGACCTGGCGTGCTCCCGCCCGCAACAGTGGGCCGAGCACGCCCGCCGCCGCGCCGCCCGCGCCCACCAGCAGCACGTCGCGGCCCTGCAGGGCCACGCCGGCATTGCGCGTGATGTCGGCCACCAGGCCCAGGCCGTCGGTGTTGTCGGCGTGGATGCTGCCGTCCGGGCGAAACGCCAGGGTGTTGGCTGCGCCGGCCAGTTGCACGCGCTCGCTGCACTGCGTGGCCAGCAGCGGCGCCTCGATCTTGAACGGCACGGTGACATTGCAGCCGCGCCCGCCCTGGGCCGCGAATGCGCGCACGCCCTGGGCAAACCCGTCGAGTGCCACCAGGCGGCGCTCGTAGGCCAGGCGCTCGCCCGTCAGCTCGGCAAAGCGGGCGTGGATGGCCGGCGAGCGGCTGTGCGCCACCGGGTTGCCCATCACGCAATACAAATCAGTAGCTTGGCTCATCTCAGTTATCCATAGCGCTGCACAGCACCTGCGACGCAAGAAACTGGCGCAGCCCAAGCCAGTGCCCCCGTGCAAGGGCCGCCCCGCCGCATCGGGGGCGTCCCCCGCCCGAATCGCGCAGCGAGTCGATAGAGGGGGAAGGCGCGAAGCGCCTCAGGGGGTGTTTCATTTCTAGCGGACAGTGGTTTCCAGCGTCTGGTCGCGGGTGAAGCGAAAGCGCGCCACCATGGCGATCTGATCGGCCTTGGCGCGCATTTCCTGGTTAAAGGCGCCGAACGGGCCTGCGGCGCGGGCAATGGCCTCGGCGCGGCGGTCCAGCGTGGCATTGCCGGAACCCTGGACAACCTCGGTCTCGAGCACGCGGCCGTCGTGGTTCACGGTGACGATCATCGTCAGCTCGCCATAGAGTTTGCGGCCGGCCTGCTCGGGGAAGTTCTCGGTGCCTTTGTCCTCGACCTTGCGGCGCAGCGCGTCGTAGTAGATGGCATAGGCTTCTTCGCGCGTGGCGGGGCTGATGTAGCGCTTCTTGGGGCGCGAGTTCTCTTCGTTGATGCGCTTTTCGATTTCAGCCAGCAGCTTGACCAGCTGGCGGCGCTTTTCGTCCTGCGCGGCCTGCTCGCCGCTCTGGCTGGGCTTGCGCGGATCGGGGGGCGGCATGGTGGCCAGTTGCTTGCGCAGCTGGGTCAGGAGCTGGGTCTGCTGCTCCTGCATCGCGTCCATCTTGCGCTGGGCTTCCTCGAAATCGTCCCCCAGGGCGGTCAGGGCCGAGTAGGGCAGGGGGCTGGTGGCCCTGCCCTTTTCCGCATCGCCGCCGCCCGCCAGGTTGGCCTGGGCGATGGCCTGGGCCTTGTCGGGGCGCTCGTTGGATTTGGCATTGACCAGGATGACTTCGAGCGGCGTGTCCTGGAACACGCGGTTGAAGCCCTCGGGATCGATGAAGCGCACGGAGATGAGCGCCGCATGCACGGCCACGGAGACGCCCAGAGCAATCTGCAGCGTGCTGAAGGTGCGAAGGGAGGCAGGCGTTTTCACGGCGTCAGATTATCAGCGTTCGCGGGTGCTTCGGCTTCGTTCATGTCCACGGCAATGGCAATCGGGCCGGCCACGGTCTCGTCGTCCTCCTCCGCCGCTTCGTCGGCACCGGCCTCGGGCGCTTCGCTATCGAGGCGTTCCAGCACCGTGCCGTGGATGTCCAGGGTGATCTCGTCGATCTCGCCGAGCTTCACCAGGAGGCGTGCGCCGCGCGGTAAGTTCTGTGCGCCCAGCACGGGGAACACCAGCGGAATGTCGTCTGCCCGCACCAGGAAGCTGCCGCCCGGGCCTTCCTTGAAGACGGTGGCGGTCAGCTCGGTCAGGCCGTTCTGCTGCACGTACTTCAGGGTCCAGAAGCGCTCCATGCCGGCCTGGTAACCGTTGTAGGCGCTGTAGGCGCCGTCGAAGCTGCTGATGATGGAGAACAGATCGGCGTCCTTGGGCTTGAACGGCGCGGCCAGCGCGGCCGTCTTGCCGTGGCGTGCGCAGGCGATGATCTGCCACTGGTTCACCAGGTCGGTGTAGCGGCGCAGGGGCGAGGTGGCCCAGGAGTAGCTCTTCACGCCGATGCCGGCATGCGGCAGCGCCTTGGTGCCCATGCGCACCTTCACGCCCGGTGCCATGCTGGCCTGGCTGCGGTAGATGCCGGGCACGCCCAGCTCGGCCATCCAGCTGCCCCAGGTGCTGTTGGCCACGATGGCGGCCTCGGCCACGATCAGGTCCAGCGGGGCGCCGCGTTGGCGCGTGGTGATCTGCACCGTCTCCGAACCATCGGGTTCGCCGCGGTCATTGCCCACCAGGCGGAAGTTGTAGTCCGGCCGGTTGAAATTTTCGGGTTTGCCGCGGACGATCTCGCGCTGTGCCTTCAGGCTCTTGGCCAGGCGGAACAGGAAGGACAGTTCGGTGCGCAACTGCGACACGCGCTCCGGTGTGCCCTCGACCTGCACCGCTGGGTCGGTCAGCCAGGCCTCGGTCACGATGTGGTCCAGTTGGTCGTGGCGCAGATTGGCCACCACCGGCACGCGCTCCAGGCGGGTTTCGGTGGAGAGAATCTCCAGCGTGGTTTCGTTGACGGTGACATACAGCGACACGGCGGGGTTGGCCCGGCCTTCGTCCAGCGTGTAGATCTGCACCACCTCGTCGGGCAACATGGTGATCTTGTAGCCCGGCATGTACACCGTGGACAGGCGTGCGCGGCCCAACTGGTCGATGGCGCTGCCCGGCTGCACTGCCAGGCCGGGCGCGGCGATGTGGATGCCCAGCACGACGGTGCCAGTCCCCAGGCCCTGGACGGAGAGCGCATCGTCGATTTCCGTGGTCTGCGAATCGTCGATCGAATAGGCCTGCACGGTGGCCAGCGGCAGGTCGTCCGGCGGCTGGGGGGCGGTCATGGCCGGGAAGCCCGTGCCCTTGGGGAAGTTCTCGAACAGGAAGCGCTTCCAGTGGAACTGGTAGGCCGAGTCGATGGCACCGGCCTTTTGCAGCAGGTCCAGGGGCGCGGTGTGCGTGGCGCGGCTGGCGTCGACCACGGCCTTGTACTCGGGTGCGTTCTTGTCCGGCTTGAACAGGATCTTGTAGAGCTGGTCGCGGATGGGCTGCGGGCATTCGCCCCGGCCCAGGGCCGAGGCCCATTCGTCGATCTGCGCCAGCACGGCTTTTTTCTTCTCGATGGCGGCCAGCGCCTGCTGCAGGATTTCGGCGGGGGCCTTCTTGAAGCGGCCCTTGCCCGCACGGCGGAAATAGTGCGGTGCCTCGTACAGCCGGAACAGCGCACCGGCCTGCTGGACCAGGGTGGCGTTCTCGGAGAAATAGTCGCGCGCCAGGTCGGCAAAGCCGAAATCGTCCTCGGGCGCGAACTCCCAGGCCAGGTCCAGCTCGATGGTCTCGGCCACGGCCTGCGCCTGGGCCACCAGCTCGGAGGGTGCGGGTTTTTCGAACTTCAACAGAACGTTGGCGGCCTTGACCTTGACCCGCTTGCCCGAATCGAGCTCGACTTGGGCCGAGCTCTCGGCTTCGGACAGGATACGGCCGGCCATGAACTTGCCGGCTTCTTCAAACAATGCATGCATGGGCGGCATTCTCCCATGGGGCGCCCCCCGTCTCTGGCGAGACGGGTCAGGATCCTGCCGGGCCCATGCAATCCAGGGGGGTGGCAATGGCGGGGATGTTCGTGGCGTTCGTCCCCTGCGCGGCCATCTTCTCCGGCACCTTGGCCTTGCCGCAGACCCAGGCAATGGGCACCTGCGGGAAATCCGGGACGATGGCCGGCCGCAGGGTCAGGGTCTTGCCGGCGATGGCCTTGTTGGCCTTGTTGCCGTAGACGATGTTCACCGCCCCGCCGGCCACGGTGACCTTGGCCACGTTGGTGCTGACGATGCGGTCCTCGGGCGGCAGCTTGGCCGCGGCATTGTCGGCCGGCATGGTCTTGTGGAGCGCGTAGTGCACTGCCACCGCCTGCTTGACGAACTCGACCATGGCCTGCCCCTCCTTCACCTGGGTGCGCAGCATCCGGTCCTGGTACGAGGGCAGGGCCATCAGGGCCAGGACGGCCACGACGGCGACGACCATCATCATCTCGATCATGGTGAAGCCCCGCAGGCGCAGGGGGGGCAAGGAGAAGAGGGCGCGCTGCGGGTGGTTCATGTCGGTGGTGCAAGGCCCGGTGAGGGCAGGGCTGCAGGGGGCGGAAATTCAGGCAAATATAAGGTCTTGTGGCACTTCCCGGGTTTTGGCCGGCAAGTGCGGCCGACCAAGGGCCCCCAGTCGGGCGGGAGTGCCGTGGGCCGGGGCTCTATGATTCGCGGCTTCCCTTCCTGCGCAAGCTGCGCTCTCGCCCTGCCTTCCTGATGCCGATCGATGCCATTGCTGCACTGCTGACCTTGCTGGCAGTGGCCCTGCCCTTCCTGTTTTCCGTCACCACGCCGCCGTCCACCAATGTCTGGCCGCTGCTGGCCTCGTGGTCGTGCATCGCGCTGCTGGGGGCACTGGCATGGAAGCGGGCGCTGCGCTCGCGCCGCCACCCCGGCCTGTGCGATGGCGGGGCCACGGCGTCGACCCAGTTGGCGCTGGGGCTGCTGCTGGCCGCGGTCGTGGGGGGCGTGATCTGCCTCGTGCAGTATTTCGGGGGCGATGTGGGCATGGCGCCCTGGATCAATGCCTCCACCCCCGGCCAGGCGGTGGGCAACCTGCGCCAACGCAACCAGCAGGCCACCCTGGTTGCGCTGGGGGCCTGGGCGCTGGCCTGGTCGGTGGCGCAGTGGCATGTGCGCACACCAGCAGGGGCTTCCCGGCGCCTGCCGCTTCCCGACAGCCTGGTAGGCCTGGCTTTCGGCATGGCATTGACCGTTCTGGCGTTGGCCAGCGCCGCCACGTCCTCGCGCACCGGTGCCGTGCAGTGGCTGGTCATCGTGGTGCTGCTGCTGTGGTGGCGCCGCTCCCTCGGACGCATGGCGCTGGCCATGGCGTTGGGTGGGGCGGTGCTGTACATCGCGGCCGCCTGGCTGTTGCCTCTGGCGCTGCACAGCTTTAGCGGCGTGCAGGCCGAGGGCCTGTTCAACCGCTTCTCGGGCGACTCCCACCAGTGCACCAGCCGCCGCGTGCTCTGGTCCAACGTCCTCACCCTGATCGCGCAGAAGCCCTGGACGGGATGGGGGTGGAACGAACTCGACTACGCGCACTACATCACCCTGTTCCCCGGGGAGCGCTTTTGCGTGCTGCTGGACAATGCCCACAACCTGCCCCTGCACCTGGCCGTGGAGCTGGGCCTGCCGGCCGCCGTGCTGCTGTGCGGCGCTGCACTGGCCTTCATCGTGAAGGCACGGCCCTGGAGCGAGACGGACCCGGGGCGCCAGCTGGCCTGGGGCATCCTGGCCCTCATCGGCGCGCACAGCATGCTGGAGTTTCCGCTCTGGTATGGGCCGTTCCAATTGGCGGCCCTGCTGGCACTGGCGCTGCTGTGGCCGCGTCGCCACCCTGCCTCGCAGCCCCCTGCACCGGCAGTGCTGGGTGCCACGGCCACGGTTCTGGTGGCCGCAGTCCTGCTCATCGCCTGGACAGCGCACGACTACCACCGCATCAGCCAGCTCTACAAGGTGCCCGAGCGGCGCGACCCGGTCTACCGCGACATGACACCTGCGACCACGGCGCCCACGCTGCTGTTCTCGGACCAGGTGGATTTCGCCCGGCTGCCGTCCATGGCCCTCACCCGCGCCACGGCGCAGGAGGTGTACACGCTCTCGGGCGAACTGCTGCACTACTCGCCCGAGCCCCGTGTGATCGAGAAGCGCATCGAAAGCGCGCTCATGCTCGGCCGCGACGATGAGGCCGCCTACCACCTGCGCCGCTACCGCATCGCCTACCCCAAGGACCATGCGCGCTGGCTGAACAAGGAACTGCCCGCCTCACGCGCCGCGGGCAATTCAAAGCCGCAGGAATGAGTCCACCAGGGGCAGGTGGGCCTCGAAACCGGTGAGGGCATGGTCGCCGCCTTCGAGCAGCTGCAGCTGTGCCGCCGGGTAACGCGCCACCATCTCGCGCCAGTCCAGCACCTCGTCGCCCTTGGCGATGATGGCCAGCTCGGGGCCTGCCGGCGGATGGCCGCGCACATCCAGCGCCCGCAGCTCGCCGATGTACTCGGGCAGAAAGAAAAAGCGCTCGGCGGGGTCGTGCCAACTGCTCTGCTCGCCGATGTAACGCGCCAGGTCGCGCGCCGGGTCCACGGCAGGGTTGAGCATGGCGCTCGGGCAGCCCAGCTGCTGCGCCACCCAGCTGGCGTAGAAGCCACCCAGCGAGGAGCCCACCACGGCACTCGACTCCCGGGGCCACTGGGCCACCCCCTTTTCCACCAGGTCCATGGCCTGGCGGGGCGAGGGCGGGAGTTGCGGGCACCAGAAGTGCACGCCGGGGTACCGGGTTGCCACATGGGCGGCCATCTGCCGCGCCTTGGCCGACTGGGGGGAGGAGCGGAACCCGTGCAGGTACAGCAGGTGGGTGGTGCGGTTCATGGAAGGCGTAGCCTAAAAGGGTGTAACAGGCGCCGAAGGCAGGGGAATTACTGCGTTGGGACCCCTTGCGCAGGCATAAGATGTTGCAAAGTGTATGCCGCAGCCTGCGACGCCCCGACCGCCCTGATTTTCCCCGACCATGACCGATCTTGCGCCGCCTTCCCCCGCCCGCCGTTCCGCCTGGGTGGTCGGAGACCGGGTGCCTGCGCCCCAGGGGCGCTTCGAGCTGCAGCAGGCGCTGGTGACCACCGGGCAATTCACCCAGTGGCGGGCCCTGGACCGGCGCGGGCAGCGCCCGGTCACGATCCGGCAGTGGGCGGTGGCGCCCGAAGCCACGGCAGCGGCGCTGGAGCGCTGGCTCCAGGCCGCCGAGCGGGCCACGCACCTGAGCCATGCCTTCATCGTGCCCGTGCTGGAGGCCGACGTCCTTTCGCGCCAGCCCTACATCGTGCACGAGCAGATGCACGGCCCCACGCTGGCCGAGCACCTGGCCCGCCAGGGCCGCTGCACGCCGCACGACGCGGTGGCGCTGGTGGTCGATGTGCTCGACGCGCTGGAGGCGGCGCACGCGGCGGACCTGGTGCACGGCCGCGTGGACCTGGACCATGTCGCCATGGACCCGCAGCGCCACGCCCGGCTGTTGGGCCTTGGCTGGCATGCCCCGGCCTTCGGCGCCGGGGAGGTGGAGGCCAGCGCTGCCGACGACGTGCGTTCGGCCGCCCAGGTGCTGGTCCATCTGCTGACCGGCAGCCCCTGGGTGGGTGCCGCCGGGGCGGGGCGTGCCTTGCCCGCCGTGCTCGCCGATGCCCTGGACGAAGGCTTGCGCACCCTGCTGCAGCGCGCCCTGGGCCAGGACGGAGCGACCCCTTTCGCAGGCGCGACCGAGCTGCGCGATGCCCTGCGTGCCTGGGCCGCGCCCGTGAGCGCGCCGACGGCCGCCAGCAATGCCACGCTCGATTTCCTGCTGCGGCGCATGCGCCACAAGAGCGATTTTCCGGCCCTGTCCGATTCGGTGGCGCGCATCCAGCGCGTGGCGCATTCCGAGGACGACAGCATCAGCGACCTCACGCACGAGATCCTCAAGGACGTGGCGCTGACCCACAAGCTGCTGCGCCTGGTCAACAGCGTGCACTACGCCCACGCGGGCCGCGGCACCATCAGCACGGTATCGCGCGCGGTGAGCCTGGTGGGTTTCAATGCGGTGCGCAACATGGCCATGAGCCTGGTGCTGCTGGACCACATGCAGGACAAGGCCCATGCCGAGCAGATGCGCGAGGAGTTCCTGCGCTCCATGATGGCCGGCTCGGTGGCAGCCGAGCTGTGCGGGCCGGGGCAGGGGGCCGAGGAGGCATTCATCGGTGCCATGTTCCAGAACCTGGGGCGCATGCTGTGCAGCTTCTACTTTCCCGAAGAGGCGCAGCAGGTGCGCAGCATCGTGGCCGGTGGCCGGCTGGAGGGCGGGGAGGAAGCCGCGGCCATGCAGGTGCTGGGCCTGGGCTTCGAGGACCTGGGCACCGGGGTGGCCCGCGTCTGGGGCCTGCCCGAGAGCCTGCAGCGCTGCATGCGCAAGCCCCTGGGCTCGCCCGCCCAGCGCCCGCCCGAGCAGGGTGTGGAGCGCCTGCGCTGGGTGGCACTGGCCGCCAACGAGGTCGCCGACATCCTGCTGCACAGCGAACCGGCCCGGCTCGAAGAGCGCATGCAGGGCGTGGGCACGCGCTATAGCCGTACCCTGGCCCTGACCCCAGCCGCCATTGCCGAGGCCACGCTGCGTGCTCGCCACAAGCTGGTGTCGCTGGCAGAAACCCTGGAACTGCGGGTGCCTGCGGGCACGCCTGCCGCCCGCCTGCTCCAGCTGCCGCTCGCCGCGGACGATGGCGCAACCGTGCCGGAGGATGCCCTGGCGCACCATGAGCTCAAGAGCGGCGAGGTGGATCCCCTGCCCGCCGTGCTGGCCTCGCAGGCGGGAGGATCGGTGTCGGTGGCCCAGGTCAACGAGGTGCTTTCCGCGGGCGTGCAGGACGTGACCAATGCCATGGTGGACACCTTTGCGCTCAACGACGTGCTGCGCATGATCCTGGAGACCATGTTCCGCGCGCTGGGGTTCCGGCGCATGGTGTTCTGCCTGCGCGACGCACGCACCGAGGTGCTGGTGGGCCGTTTTGGTCTTGGCGAGGGCAGCGAGGCCGCCGTGCGCGCGATGCGGGTGCCGCTCAAGGTGCCGGGCGACCTGTTCGCGGCCGTCTCCCTGCGCGCCGCGGACACGCTGATCAACGATGCCACCGACCCGCGCATCCACGCGCGCCTGCCCGAGTGGTATCGCACGGGTCTCAACGCGCCGTCCTTCCTGCTGCTGCCCTTGCAGATCAAGGGCCAGACCTTCGCGCTGATCTATGCCGATCAGTCGGTGGCGGGCGGCATCGTGGTGGACGACAAGGCCCTGGGGCTGCTGCGCACCCTGCGCAACCAGGCGGTGATGGCCTTTCGCCAGGCAGGTTGAGCTCCCATGGACGGCCTGGCCGCTGGCCAGCACCCGATAATCGGGAGATGGCCGCCGTTTTTGACAAGCCCTCCTTCGCCCAGCGCTTCATTCCCCTGTTCCGTGGTTTCGATCTGCCGCTGGTGCTGATCATTCTGCTGCTTGCTTGTGCGGGCCTGCTGGCCATGTACTCGTCGGGCTACGACCACGGCACACGCTTCATGGACCATGGGCGCAACATGCTCATCGCCTGTGCCATCCTGTTCGTGGTGGCCCAGGTGCCGACCCAGAAGATCATGGTGTTCGCCGTGCCGCTGTATGCCGCCGGGGTGGCGCTGCTGGTTGCGGTGGCCCTGTTCGGCATCACCAAGAAGGGCGCGCAGCGCTGGGTGAACCTGGGCATCGTCATCCAGCCCAGCGAAATCCTCAAGATCGCCATGCCGCTGATGCTGGCCTGGTGGTTCCAGAAGCGCGAAGGCACGCTGCGCCCGCTGGACTTCGCTGCGGCCGGGCTGTTGCTGGCGATCCCCGTGGGGCTGATCATGAAGCAGCCCGACCTGGGCACTTCGCTGCTGGTGCTGGCGGCGGGCCTGTCGGTGATCTTCTTTGCCGGCCTGCCCTGGAAGCTGGTGCTGCCGCCGGTGCTGATCGGCGGCATCGGCATCGCCATCCTGGTGGTCATGGGAGACCCGTGGTGCGCGGACGGGGTGCGCTGGCCCGTGCTGCATGACTACCAGCAGCAGCGCATCTGCACCCTGCTGGACCCCACGCGCGACCCCCTGGGAAAGGGCTTTCACATCATCCAGGGCATGATCGCCATCGGCTCGGGCGGCATGTTCGGCAAGGGCTTCATGGCCGGCACCCAGACCCACCTGGAATTCATTCCCGAGCGCACCACCGACTTCATCTTCGCGGCTTTTTCCGAGGAGTTCGGCCTGGCGGGCAACCTGTTCCTGATCACCTGCTTTTTGCTCCTGGTCTGGCGCGGACTGGCCATCGCCGTGGGGGCCACGAGCCTGTTCGGACGCCTGATGGCCGGCGCCGTGTCCATGATCTTCTTCACCTACGCTTTCGTGAACATGGGCATGGTCAGCGGCATTCTGCCGGTGGTGGGGGTGCCGCTGCCCTTCGTCAGCTATGGCGGCACGGCCATGGTCACGCTGGGGCTGGCCCTGGGCATCCTGATGTCGGTGGCGCGCTCGCAGCGCATGGACCCCAAGGACGCACCGCCGGCGATGCAGGCATAGCGGGCGGGGGGAGCCGGGGGCTTGCGCCATTGCCACGGCGGGCGCTTGGGGTTACAACTGCTGGGCCTGGAGCCTGTTTGCTATCTGTCCGGGGCCGCGTTGGGACGCAATCGGGATGGGTGGATGCTTCGGGTGCGCCGCAGGGGCTTGTGCCACGGCAAGCAGTCGGGGCGCCAAACATACCGAGTGCATCGGCCCGATTTCGCCCCAACCCTTCGGGCAAGTGCCTTGCCGGGCGGTTTGCGGCGCTTGGTTGTGCCGGGCTATCAACTGCGTACCGCGCCTTGCATCCCATCCCGGCAAGGTACTTGCGCGACCCTGGATAGATGGCAAACAGGCCCTAGCTGTTTCGACAACCCCACGGAGGTGCTCCCATGGCGTCCAAGTTCGAGCTCAAGAAGTCCAGGAACGACAAGTTCGTCTTCAACCTGCTGGCTTCCAACGGCCAGGTGATCCTCACGAGCGAGTTGTACGAATCCCGAGCCAGTGCCTTGAATGGCATCGAATCCGTGCGCAAGAACGCGGCCGACGATGGCCGCTATGGCCGGCTGTGCGCCAAGGACGGCTCTCCGTACTTCACCCTCAAGGCCGGCAACGGCCAGGTGATTGGCCAGAGCCAGCGCTACTCGGGCGAGAAGGCGCGCGAAGCGGGGATCGAATCGGTCAAGGCCCACGCGCCCGACGCC
This sequence comes from Pseudomonadota bacterium, assembly GCA_040387235.1. GTDB lineage: Bacteria > Pseudomonadota > Gammaproteobacteria > Burkholderiales > Burkholderiaceae_C > Acidovorax. Next base: position 1,138 of record JAZKEE010000113.1, on the reverse strand, counting down.
GTGGCCGACGACCAGAGCGCCTGACCCCGCCCGCAGGGTGGTGGGTGCCCCTGCGCCGCACGGGGCCTGCGCGCGCGCCTAAAATGCCCGCATGACCTTCAGTTCCTCTACCGCCGCGCCACAGCGTGCCTCCACCACCCAGCGCATCGACGTTGCCCGGCAACTGCTTCTGGCACCCTTCGGCCTGGACGAAAGCCACCTCGCGCGCGCGCTGGCCGAGATCCGCACGCACCAGGTGGACGATGCGGACCTGTACTTCCAGTACACGCGCAGCGAGGGCTGGAGCCTGGAGGAGGGCATCGTCAAGACCGGCTCCTTCAGCATCGACCAGGGCGTGGGCGTGCGCGCCGTAAGTGGCGAGAAGACGGCTTTTGCCTACTCCGACGACATTTCCGAGGCTTCGCTGCTCGATGCCGCGCGCACGGTGCGCACCATCGGCGCGGCGTCGCAGGCCGGCCGCGTGAAGGTGGCCTCGCAGAAAATCGCCACCAGCCGCAGCCTGTACCCGGGCGTGGACCCCATCGCCACGCTGGACAGCACGGCCAAGGTGGCCTTGCTCGAGCGCCTGGAAAAACGCGCCCGCGCCAAGGACCCGCGCGTGGCCCAGGTCATGGCCGGCCTGGCCAGTGAATACGACGTGGTGCTGGTCGCCCGGGCCGACGGCACGCTGGCCGCCGATGTGCGTCCCCTGGTGCGCCTGTCGGTCACGGTGATCGCCGAGCAGAACGGCCGCCGCGAAATGGGCTCTGCCGGAGGTGGTGGCCGCTTCGGCCTGGCCTATTTCGACGACGAGCAGATGGGCAAGTACGTGGACGAGGCCGTGAATGCGGCCCTGGTCAACCTCGAATCGCGCCCCGCGCCAGCGGGCGAGATGACGGTGGTGCTGGGCTCGGGTTGGCCCGGCATCCTGCTGCACGAGGCCATCGGCCACGGGCTCGAGGGCGACTTCAACCGCAAGGGATCCTCTGCCTTCAGCGGCCGGATCGGCCAGCGCGTGGCGGCCAAGGGCGTCACGGTGCTGGACGACGGCACCATTGCCGACCGCCGCGGCTCGCTCAACGTCGACGACGAGGGCAACGCCAGCCAGCGCAACGTGCTGATCGAGGACGGCATCCTCAAGGGCTACATCCAGGACTCG